>CALXWI010000041.1 GCA_944392325.1 uncultured Alphaproteobacteria bacterium
GTGCCGGAGCCGCCCGAGATATGGCCGGTATAATTATATGTGCAGGCGTATTTATAAGCGGAATCGCACTGGGCTTTGTATTTGGTTCCGCTGCAGCTGTTGCAACTGGCGCCTTTGACATAACCGGTCGGCAGGTTGCTTGCCGTATAAGGATAATCCGAGCAGAGGTTGCAGCATTCTTGATACAGTCCGTTGCAGCTTTCGCCTTTGCCTTTTTGGTCGCTGCCGGTGCAGCTCTTGTTATAAGTATCAGCGCAGATACAGCCACTATGCCAGTTGCTATCATAAGGGCAGGGAGTGCCGCTGCTGGCTCCTTCCGGGCAAATGGTATTAACATAGCCTTCTTCTCGGCAGCGTTGGGCAGAATCCAATTCCCAATCTTCCGGTCCGCCGGATGAAGTAGGCATATCCTCACTGCCGGCTCCGCCTATGCCGCTGCAATTTCCCGCATCGGTTATAAAACAGACCGACGCAAGCTGGGGCAGCTTGAGCGGAGAGCCTCCGCGGGCATCGGTTACCGCCAGAGAGATTGAGGCAGAGGAATCGCGATGCTCGGATTGAGTTTGTGGCCAATTGGAAGAGGAAAGATGTGGAGATGGGCTTGCGGCAACTAGGTGTGTGTGTGATTTTACATTACCCTTAGGTGAAGGAATAATGTTATTGCAGATAGATGTAGACGTTGCCGAAGCACCTGTATAATCAAGGAGGCTTGCTCCGTTTAATGATGCAAACGAAGTTTCTGCACCTATAATGGTCAAACAGGTTGCAGATAACAGCAGAATAGTTCTGATATTCTTCATAATACCACCCCTAATTATAGTTTATCTCCACGAATCCTATAATAACAAATTTTAAAATGTTTGTAAATAGATAATTGAGGCGAAAATGAAAAATTGTGCCTAAATAGGTGAAGGCTAATGTGGAGAAAAGGGAAAGTTGTTTTTTTCTAATGAGGTAGTTCAATCTGCAACCTATTGATTATTATTGATGAAACATAAAAAATAAAACTTTTTTTATAAAAAAAATGAACCTTATGTTAAGTATTGTCGTTTTAGTCTGTGTAAGGAGGGAGAATAGTGATGACGGATGATATTTCTTTATTGCTAAAAGAGGCTAAGCCGCTCTATTTTGCTCGCAAAAGACGCAATAATGTGATTAAAAGTGTGGCGGCTATGCTGGTTTGTGTGGTGATGGTGGGATGGCTTTCGCCGAAAAACTACACTTACGAATATCAAGATGTTTGGTCTTCGGAAATTTATTTGACTGAAAACGGTTCGGTAATTGAAGAGATGGGATTGCCGGTGGATGAATACGGATTGTTGGCGGTTGTTTAATGAAAGAAATTATCCAAGAGCATAGAAGCCGGATTAGGGCGATTATTAAAAAGATTACCGGCTCGTATAATGAAGATATTGAACAGGATGTATATATCAAAACCTGGCAAAATCTGGATAAATATCAAGAAAGCGGAAAGTTTAAGCAATGGATTAGTGCAATTACGGCTAATGTGTGCAGAGATTATTTTAAGTCGGGAGCTTATCGGCACAGCGCTTGCTCAACATCTGATGATGAGGTGTTAGAAAATGTGGCGGTAGCCCCTAAGCAAGAGTTGGTGCTTGATGCCAGACAAAGACAGAAGATTATTTTGAAGGCGGTAGATGCCTTGCCTTCAAAATTGCGGCAGGTCGTCGTTTTGTTTGAGTTTGAGGAGTGGACTTATGAACAAATTGCAAAAAAAACGGGGGTGCCGGTCGGGACGGTTAAATCAAGGTTATTTAATGCCCGAAAAATACTAAGTGAAAAACTGCAATTCTTAAAAGGAGAATAGTATATGAAAAAGTTAATGTTCAGTTTGTTGTGTGCGACTTCAATGGTGATGGCGGCGGCTAATGTATCGGCTGCTGAGAAACCGGCTCCGGTACCTCCGGCTCCGATGGCTGATGGTGAGATGTTGCCTCCACCGCCTCCGCCGGCTGATGAAGATATTAAATCTCCGCGCCATGAAAAAATGCGTAAGGAAATGAAAGAGCGGATGGAAAAACACGATAAACGCCTTGCCAAAGAGCTGAATTTGACTGAAGAACAGCAGAAAAAAGCTGAGGAAATTCGGGAGCAGGGGCGTGAAAAAATGAAACCTTTGATGAAGGAAATGAAGAAAATTCGCAAGGAGATGGATGAAATCAGAAAACAGAATATGGAAGAGTTTGAGGAAATCCTGACTCCGGAACAAAAGGCCGAGTTTGAAAAGATTAAAGCCGATAATAAAAAGAAAATGGAAAAGAAGTTTGATAAAAAACACAAGAAAGATAAAAAACATAAAAAGGATAAAAAAGACAAAGATTAATTTTCTTTAATCGAGACGGAAGGGAGAAGGCGACTTCTCCTTTTTGGTTGTGGGATTGACAAATATTTAAGCCTGTAATATTTTGAGAAAAAAATATTGGGGAGATGGCAGAATATGATTAAAGAATTGTTGGCTCCGGCCGGTGATGTTGAGGCGGGATATGCGGCCTTGTATTATGGGGCAGATGCCGTGTATTTGGGGCTGCAAAAGTTTTCGGCGCGAGCAACGGCTACCAATTTTGATGAGCCGCATTTGAACGAGTTTGTGGCTTTTGCGCATAGTCTTACCCCAAGGCGTAGAGTGTATGCGGCGATTAATACCGTGGTGCAGGAGAGCGAGCTTGATGATTTAATCAGCGTGTTGGAAATTTGCAAAAGGTGTCAGGTTGACGGGGTAATCGTGCAGGATTTGGGCGTGGCTAAAATAGTGCGCGATTATTATCCGGAGTTGGAGCTGCATGCCAGCACACAGATGGCCGTACATAATAAAGATGGAGCTCTGGCTTTGCAAAAGTTTGGTTTCAAACGAGTTGTGGTGGCGAGGGAATTGACCCAGCCGGAAATCGCCGAGATTGCCGATATCCCCAATTTGGACGTGGAGGCGTTTGTGCATGGCGCCTTGTGTTATTCATACAGCGGGTTGTGTTTGTTCTCGTCTTTAGAAACAGGAAAAAGTGCTAACCGCGGCAAATGTTTGTATCCGTGTCGGGCGTTGTTTAAAGGTGAAAGCGGGGAAAAACACTATTTTTCAATGAAAGATATGGCTTTGGCGGAAGATGTGCTTAAAATGCCGGCTTATTCTTTGAAAATTGAGGGGCGCAAAAAAAGTGCTTTATATGTGGCGGCGGTAACCGATTTTTATCGGCGCTTGTTAGACAGTGGCAAGGCAGATAAAATGCGGGCACAGAATATTAAGCAGATTTTTTCGCGGCCGTGGTGTGAGTTCCATTTCAGAGGGAGAGATAAAAATGTTATTGACCGAGATTTTGTGGGACATCGCGGACTGGAAATCGGAACGGTTTTGCAGGCTGATGCACGGAAAATCGTGTTCGAGCCCAGCCATAGAATCGCACGGCATGACGGGTTGCAGCTGGATGTAAAAGGCGATGAAAAACCTTTTGGTTTTGCGCTGTTAAAAATGCGCGTTAACGGTAAAAATGTGTTTGAGGCTAAGGCCGGTGAAAAGGTGGAGGTGGGATTGCCTCCCAAAGCGCCAAATATCCAAAAGGGGGATAAAGTATATTTGGCCTCGGCATCAGAAGTGAAGGGGGCTTATCCGTACACTAAGCCAAAACCGGGGGAGTTTCGCCTGAGGAAAGGTGTGGCGGTTAAGGTGGTGATAAATGCCGATGATATTGAGGCCAAGGCTGCCGGACGAAAGGTGCGAATCAGCGGCAAGTGGGATAAAGCTCAAAATCCGGATAAAGTGGAGGCGGCTGTACGGCAGGCTTTTGCCAAGACAGGCGATACCCCGTTTGAAGTGGTGAAATTAGAGTTGCAAAATGACGGCAATTGGTTTGTGCCGGTGTCGGTATTGAATAATTTGCGCCGCGAGATGTTTAAGGCTTGGGAGCCGGAGGATGCTCCCGTACCGGAAATTAAACAGCCGCAAGTGCGGGAAAAACATTCGGCACAGTGGATTATTAAAACCGACAAGCCCCAGATGTTGCAAAAAATTAATTTAGACGAGGCGGCGGAAGTTGTCGTCTATATGGGGGAAGATTTTGATTTTGAGGCGCTTAAAGCGTTGCCCAAAAATAAGGTGCGGTTGGCGCTGCCGGCGGTATGTCGACGTAAGGGAAAAATGGCTGAGTTGATTACCGCGGCTTTGCAGGCAGGTTATAAAAAATGGGAGGTTGATAATTATTGGGGAATTGCTGCTTTGCCGGATAAAGGAGTTGATTTGAGTTTGGGGCGGTCAATTTATATGCTCAATACTCAGGCGATTGCGGCAGCTAAAGAATGGGGAGCGTCAAGAGTGGCTCTGAGCGTTGAGGATACTTTGGAAAACTGGCAAAAGTTGGCAGAAGTAGCTTCGCTGCCGGTGGTTTTGACGGTGTATGAAAAAGTTCCGCTGTTTATTAGTGCCGGATGTATCAGAGATAATCCATGCAAGGGCTGTGACCGCAAGCGCAAGTGGATGATGCTGCAGCGGGAAGGGCGGCAATATCAGGTGTTATCAGAAAACTGCCAGACGATGGTGTTTGATGAACGGCCGCTATGTGTGGCAAAAGAGGCGGCCGGTATTGCGGCTGATTTTTACCAAGCGGTATTTATGTTTGCGGATTATACGCCGGATGAGGTGGCGCAAATTTGGCAACAGCTGCGCAAGTTTGATGATGTATCAGGCGAGGTAATGAAGGGTAATACCTTGTCCAACCGAGTATTTTAGAAACTCAAAAAAAGGCTTTGCCCATTGGAGCAAAGCCTTGATTTTTATTTGGCCAGGTCATCAAGAAAAGGCGGTTTATAATTGGGGCCTTTGAGAAATTTGCCGTCTTCACGCTTTAAGGGTTTGCCATTAACCAGCTTAGACATATTGCTAGTATGAACACGGTGGAAGGCCTCTTGCATGGGGATGTCAAAGGAGACAACCATGCCGCTTAAGACGTATTGGAGGTCGGCAAGTTCTTTCATCATTTTAGCTTGGCTGGCGGTAGTGGTGGTGCCGTTGGTGCTGAGTTCTTGAATCATGGTAT
Organism: uncultured Alphaproteobacteria bacterium; assembly: GCA_944392325.1. Taxonomy (GTDB): domain Bacteria; phylum Pseudomonadota; class Alphaproteobacteria; order RF32; family CAG-239; genus HGM16780. Next base: position 5,043 of record CALXWI010000041.1, read on the forward strand.
CAATCTCGGCATCGAGCTCACCCAACTCCTCATGCAGGAGTTTTTTGCGCAGTTGCAGGGTTTTGATGTTATAAGGTTCGGCGATGGCTTGCTCCATAGCGCGGTGGCATTCAAGCACTTGTTTTTCGTATTCTTCCATTGATGGACTCCTTTTATAGTTGGGCTCATCATAGAGGATTTTGGCGGGCGAATCTAGTTTAAAAGTAAGTTTTAGGCAAAAAAATATGGCAGGTTGCCCTGCCATATTGAAAATTGCCTCAGATAATTAGAACATATATCTGATACCGGCAGAGTATTCATTGATGCGATCAAGATCACTGCCGTTAACAATAACGTGACGGTACATACCGCGGATAGCCATATTGTCGGTTACGTTGTACTGTACACCGGCAGACATACGGTAGCCAATGCCTTCGTCTTTGTCACGATATTCTTCACTTCTGGTTTTGAGTTCATAAGAACCAATACCCAAACCACCAACCAATTCAAACTTCTGGTCACAACCCAAAGGAATATAACCTAAAGCGTCAATACCATAGCTTTGGATACGAGAAGTAGTTCTGTCATAGAATGTACGAGTTTCATTCTGAGAACGTTGGAAGTAACCTTCAACGCCGAAGTTGGTGTGCATTTTGGCACCAACAATCAAAGACATGCTGTCATAGTTGTTTTCTTGATTGTTGAATTTTTCAAAATATCCCCAATCTCTGTCATGGTGAGCAATTGCTGCGTCAGAGTAGTTGTAGTCCAAACCAACATACGGTTTCATTTCCATTGCGTTAGCATTGAAAGCGAATACGCTGGCAACACCAGCAAGCAGTAACATTTTTTTCATAAGTTATATCCTTTTTATCTGTTAAAGATCATTAGGCATTTAAGCTACTAAGTAAAACTTAGGTGTATTGAGCAGTATTATCTGCTATCAATAGTATATGTAATGTAGAATATATTTTTTGATTATTCAAGCGTAAAATATATTTATTTGCAGAACTTAGGTAATTTTTGGGTTAAAGGGCGTTTTGTTTACGATTTATTTATGATTAATCTTTAATATTATTTAGTTTATTTGTTTAAGCAGGAATTTTTCCAGCGCTGGACGGTCGGTCCAATCAATTTGGATTTCAAGCACATTAAAAGATGATTGTAAGTGCGGCGGGATTTTTACAAAGTCCTTGGCCGTGGTGTAGAGTTGTGCTTGTTCTTTGGCGGCCTCCGCAATGAGGGAAGATAGCTCAGCCTCGGTGTAAAAGTGGTGATCCGGAAAGTCATGACAAGCAATGAGCTTGAAACCGCATTCTTGCAAGGAGGCATAAAATTTTTGTGGATGTCCGATGCCGGCAAAGGCAATTATCGGAGAAGAGGTGTCTTGCGGGGTTTGCGGTTTGATATGAGCCTGAAAAATGGGTAAATCAGCAAGCAGAGGGCGAACATTGGAGGTGTCTTCCCCGATAATGACGGCAGCTTGGGCGCGCTTTAAGCCGGAGGTGATGTTTTCTCTTAAGGGGCCGGACGGAACAGGGCGGCAATTGCCGAATCCGACTTTGCCGTCGATGATTAGAAAAGACAAGTCTTTGTGGAGGCTCGGGTTTTGGAAGCCATCGTCCATAATCAAGATATCAGCTCCGCAAGAGATGGCTTTGAGAGCGGCTTGATAACGGTCGGCGTTGATGGAGACAGGGGCAGTACGGCTCAAGAGCAGGGGTTCGTCGCCGACGTCTTGGGCGGTATGGTGTGAAGGGTCGACAATAACACCGGAGAGGCGTCCTCCATAGCCGCGAGAGATAAAGTAAGGGTTGAAACCGTGATGCTTTAATAAGGTAGCAATGCCGGCAGAGGTCGGAGTTTTGCCGGAGCCGCCGGCGGTTAAGTTGCCGATGCAGATGACCGGAACATTAACCATGGCCGGTTTGTGGAGGCGGAGGCGGAGCGCAGTGGCGCCGCTGTAAAGCCAACCTAAAGGCAAAAGCACGGTGGATAAAAGATTGCGGCTGTTCCAAAATGATGGAGTTTTCATTTGAGGAATCCTTTGATGGTATCAGCAATGCCGTCCAAAACTTGGTTTTCAGCCTGAGCCCAGGCCAGAGCTTGGTCTTGGTGCTGTTGTAATAAGTTTGGGTTTTGGAGCAGGCGTTGAGCGGTGTGATAAACCTCTTCGGCAGTGTTGACTTGGATTACGGCGTCGGCTTTTAAAGCGCGCTGCATGGCATCGGTAAAATTGTGCATATGAGGGCCGGTAATGACGGCATTGTGCATACGTGCCGGTTCCATAAAGTTTTGTCCGCCATGGGGAATGAGCGAGCCGCCGATAAAGCTTAAAGGTGATAAGGTGTACCACAAGCCCATTTCGCCAATGGTGTCAGCGATATAAACATTAGTTTGGGGAGTGATGGGTTGCTGCTGAGAGCGGAGCGCAACGTTGAGATTATAGTTGCGGTGCAGAGTGTCAGCAATGGTTTGGCCGCGCTCGGGATGGCGGGGAGCAATGATGGTCAGCAGATTAGGTATGCTTTGAGCCAAAGCCGGCAAGTAAGCTCCGATTTGGTTTTCTTCATCATCATGGGTGGCGCTTATGAGCCACAAGGGGCGGTTGCCGATTTGTTGACGGAGGAGGCGCAAATTGTCAGCGTCAACCGGAAGCGGAAGACCGGCATATTTTAAATTGCCGAGGCAGAGGCTTTGCGGGGCGCCGAGTTGTTGCAGGCGGTCGGCGTCTTGCTGAGACTGGCCGAGGCAGAGTGAAAAGCAACCTAAAATCTCTTTAATAATATAGCGGAATTGCATCCAACGACGGAAGGAGCGGTCAGAGATGCGACCGTTAACCAGCAACAGGGGAATCTGCCGCGCTTTGATGCCGGAGAGCATCGATGGCCAAAAATCGGATTCAAACCACAAAACTAAGTCAGGCTGCCAGTGGTCTAAAAAGGCGGAGGTAAAACGCGGAGTATCAACCGGAATATATTGGTGAAAGGCGCGTTCGGGCAGGCGTTTGGCCATAATTTCAGCTGAGGTGCGGGTGCCGGTGGTGACCATAATGTGCAAAGCGGGGTCGGCGGCCAACAGGGTATGAATCAGCGGCAGCATTGATACCGACTCTCCGACAGAGGCACCGTGAAACCAAATGAGGCGGCCTTGCGGACGAGGCAATTGCGGGCGGCCGAGGCGCTCGTTGAAACGCTCAAGGTCTTCTTTGCCGCGGCGGCAACGGCGCTTGAGGTAAGGTTTGATGCCTAAGGGGTAAGCCAAGCGGATTAAGTTTTGGTATAAATCAATAAACATTAGGCCTCCGGCAAAGGTTTATTTTTTTTGGTCTTGATTTTGGTGCCGGGGGTAACCGGTGTGCGGTTGAGCGAGCGGTCAGCATTGATGGTTAAGTTGACCATTTCTTGCTCGATGGTCTGGCGTATGGCTTCAAGCTGGTTGGGGGTAGCATCAGCTGGAATGAAAAACGGGCGGGTGGTCTTTACAACGCCGCGGTTGAAGGGAAACGGCAGCATCATATCGTCCCAGCTTTTGGTGAAAATTTTGGCGCGTTTGCAGCTATATGTTAAGCCGATGATGGGTTTGCCGCTCTTTTGGGCAAAGTAGAGAGGGCTCATATTCATATGCATGCTGGGGCCGATTGGGCCGTCGGGAATAATGCAGATACTTTGGTCGTTTTTGAGGGATTTCATTAAAGCAACGGCTGCGGATTTGGCATTATTGGTGGAGGAACCGCCGATGGTGCCGAGGCCGTAGTGCTCTAGAAGGCGAGCCATGAGTTTGCCGTCGTTGTGGAGCGAAACCAAGGCATTGAGCGGGCGGCGTTTGTTCCAAAAGCTCGGAGCCATGGTGGCGCGGCCGTGCCAGCAGATGAGAATGATGCTTTTGTTGTCTTCCCAGGTTTTATAAAAGTCTTGGAGGTCGTTGTAGTTCCAAAAAGTGGTATAACGGACTAAACGCGTATACCAATACAGCAGCCGACTCGTGAGTTCTGAAGCAGTGTCGGATTTGAGAATCCGGCGGGTGATTTTTTTGATTCCTTTGGCCATTTAGAATTGTTTCTTTACTATATCCGTGATGGCGATGCCGATACTTTCATCTTCAGTAATGACGACTTCGCCGTGTCCGATTAAGATGTCGTTGGCATAGATGTCAACAAAGTCGTTGATACCGCGGTCAAGTTCAACTACCGCGCCGCGGCCGAGTTTAAGCAGCTGGTTTATGCGCAGTGAGGCTGTCCCCAGAGTGACGGACAGCTCGATGTTTATGCCGTCTCCGATGTTTTCAACCGGCAAGGATTTGCTCATCAAAGTTTTCCTTTCTTTATACCTACTAATCTATATTTATATTCAATTCCTGAAAATTGCAAAGCAAAAAAAGTGTTTTTCACACGGCTGTGTGGAAAAGGATACTGATTGTGGATTAAAATTTTTAGCGTTTGCCAGAATCTGTAATTTGTGACATCAATGTCGGGTAGAGAATATTTTTTTAGAGGATGACGATATGGCTGTGAAGAAAGAAATTTATCCGGTACTGCCGCTCAGAGACATTGTGGTATATCCCAAAATGATTGTGCCGTTGTTCGTGGGGCGGGAAAAGTCGATTAATGCTTTGCAGAGGGCGGTTGATAATAATGATACCATTGTGTTGGTAACGCAAAAAGATGCCGCAGTTGATAATCCTCAGCCGGAAAATTTGTATACGGTCGGAACGCTCAGTACCATATTGCAGCTGGTAAAATTGCCGGACGGGACGTTTAAGGTCTTGATTGAGGGTATGCAGCGCGTGAAATTGGCTAAGTTTGATGAAACGGAAGGTTTCATTAAGGCCGAGGCAATGGTAATGCCCGAAACAGATAAGGGAAGTTTTGAGACTGAAGCAACCGCAAGGGCAGTGATTTCTCAGTTTGAAGAATATGTGAAGTTGTCCAAAAAGACACCGCCGGAAGTGTTGGTCTCGGTTAATCAAATTGAGGATTTTAGCAAACTGGCAGATACCATAGCCTCACATTTGTCGCTGAAAGTGGCGGATAAACAAGAGCTGCTGGAAGCTAAAAATTTGCAGGAACGCTTTGAAAAAGTCTTGAAGTTTATGAACGCCGAGCTGACTTTGCTGGAGGTTGAAAACAAAATCAAGACCCGCGTTAAAAAGCAAATGGAAAAAAGCCAGAAAGAGTATTATCTGAATGAGCAGATGAAGGCTATTCAGAAAGAGCTTGGCGACGGAGATGATTCCGAGATATCGGAATATATGAGTAAAATTGAAAAGGTTAAGCTGTCTAAAGAGGCTAAAGATAAGGCTTTGGCTGAGGTCAAAAAGCTGAAGTCAATGAGCGTGATGTCAAGCGAGGCTACCGTGGTGCGCAATTATTTGGACTGGTTGCTGGATATTCCATGGCAGAAGCCTTCAAAAGTCAATAAAGATTTGACCAAGGCGATGGAAGTGCTTGATAAAGACCATTATGGTTTGGATAAAGTTAAAGAGCGAATCGTTGAGTATTTGGCAGTGCAGTCGCGAGCTGACAAAGTCAAAGGTCCGATTTTGTGTTTGGTGGGGCCTCCGGGTGTGGGTAAGACATCACTCGGGCGCTCAATTGCTGAGGCTACGGGGCGCAAGTTTGTGCGGGCGTCGCTCGGCGGCATGCGCGATGAGGCGGAAATCAGAGGCCACCGCCGTACTTATATCGGTTCAATGCCGGGGAAAATTATTAAAGGTATGAAAAAAGCCGGAACGTCTAACCCGTTGTTCTTGCTCGATGAAATCGACAAACTGGGTAATGACTGGCGAGGTGATCCGAGTTCAGCCTTGTTAGAGGTGTTGGATCCGGAGCAGAACTCAACCTTTAATGACCATTATTTGGAAGTGGATTATGATTTGTCGGATGTAATGTTTATTACAACCGCAAACTCGTTGGATATGCCGCGGCCGTTGCTTGACCGTATGGAGATTATCCGCTTGTCCGGTTATACCGAAGAAGAGAAAATCGAGATTGCCAAACGGCATTTGATGCCTAAGATCTTTGAGGAAAATGCCGTTCGTCCGGAAGAAGTGGTGATTACCGATGATGCCGTGCGCGATGTAATCAGGTTTTATACCCGCGAGGCCGGCGTGCGTAATTTGGAACGAGAGTTGTCAACCATTGCCAGAAAGGCAGTGAAAGATATTATCGTGGCTGAAGAGGCTGAGGCCGGCAAGACTAAGACGGCTAAAGCTAAAACTGCGGATAAGAAAAAAGCCAAAAAGGCAAAACCGGTAGTGGTCGATGCCAAAAATTTGGAAAAATATCTTGGCGTTATTAAATATCGCTACGGTGAAGCCGAGGAAAAAGACCATATCGGGGTTACGACCGGTTTGGCTTGGACCGAAGTGGGCGGAGATATCCTCTTTATTGAGGCGGTGGATATGCCCGGTAAAGGTAAGGTGACACAGACCGGAAAGCTGGGCGATGTGATGAAGGAATCGATTGAAACCGCTTATTCGGTGGTGCGTTCCCATTCTGAAAAATTGGGAATTAATCCGGAAGTCTTTGAAAAAACTGATGTCCACGTGCATGTGCCGGAAGGGGCGACTCCTAAAGATGGTCCGTCAGCAGGTATTGCGATGTATACGACGTTGGTGTCAGTCTTTACCAAAAAGCCGGTTCGCAAAGACGTGGCTATGACCGGAGAAATTACTCTGCAAGGGCGGGTTTTGCCTATCGGCGGATTGAAGGAGAAGCTGTTGTCAGCTTTGCGCGCCGGAATTAAAACGGTGATTATTCCGAAAGACAATGAGAAGGATTTGGTTGAAATTCCGGATATTGTCAAAAAAGGAATGAAGATTATTCCGGTCGAAGACGTATCGGAAGTCTTGCGCATTGCTTTGCGCCACTAGGGTAGTTGATGCCTAATGATAGGGGGGAGCCATAAGGCTATCCCCCTTTTCGGTGATGAGAGGTTTATTTTTACTGTTGACATTTTTGTCGAGGAAGTTATAGTACAGGGCAGGAAAATATTATTAATTACTAAATTCTTATGTTATGGTAACAATTATTATTATCGGAGCAGTGTTGATTGCCTTGATTGTGGGCTACACACTGCACAGGCAAAGAAAGCTGCACCAGCTTTATCAAGACAAGCCTATTGAACGAGTAACCAATTTTGACTTGGAAGTAGACATCAAAGGCGGGCAAGCGGTGGGCGGTTATGAACGCCGTAAGTCGAGAATGTGGGTGTTTATGTGGGCGGCAATAGCTGCGGTCATAGTGGTTGGTGCGGCAATCTGCGGTATAATGAAATGGAATGCCGGTGCTGAGCAGAGGCAAATTGCAAAAGCGGAAAAACAGCGTTTGGAAAAGCTTAAACAAGCTGAAGAAGAGCGTTTGGAAAAGCAGAATGAAGATGAGTTTTTAGCTTGGGTAGATGATAATGCTTCCGGTTCATTAGATGCAGAGATCAGAAAGCGCTTTTATAAGGCTCAAAAAAAGGAGCTTGGCGAGCTGCAAACTAAAATCAATAAGCTTAATGCCGAAAAAGCAAAACTTACCGCAGAATGGCAAAAAGGCCTGCAAGAGCTTGATTCATCGCTCAAAGTGGCCAGAGATTCACTCTATTATAGTTGCTTGGAAAACTTGCAAGCTGAGCAAGCGGAAATTACCGCAGAAATTGAAACCCTGCAAAAAAGAGATATTGGCGAATGGCAAGGTGAAGTATTGTTACGAACTGTGCTGTGGATGCTATTGTGGGGATTTTGTTCAATTATGCTGCGGATACTTTTGGGTGAAGCTATTTATTGGCTGAGTGCGTTGGGTGCATTAATATTTTTGCTAGTGCGCTGTTGGCCGATAATGAGTGCATTTGATATGTTTTTGATTGTGTTTGTGTTTGTGGTTTGTGTGAGCTTTGGCTGGGTCTTATCTGGTGAATAATAAAAATCCGTTGCTTAAAGGTTAAGCAACGGATTTTTGTGGTTCTAGAGGTAAGGATTTTCGCTATCAGGGTAAAAACCGGTGATTTGATAGCGGTATTCCTTTTTGTAGCCGGTGGCGAATTCAGCCTCAATATGAATAACGAAGTTGGTATCGCTCAGGCGGTAGTGCTTTTTGACGCGAAGGGTGTAATCTCCGGCAAGAGGTTTGCACCATTGAATGAGGCAAAAACTTTTGGACTGGTGAGGCTGCTTGAGGAGAAGCGCGTAAATCAGCGGTTCAGTGACGTAGATACTGCGGTCTTTTTGTTCAACCACGTTACGCAAGCAAGCTTCAAGCCCTTGTCGAGAGGTAATGCTGTCAATGATGCTGTATAAGCCGGTCAGAATAAACTCTTTGCTTACATAGCGGTCGTTTTCATAAAGGCTGTCAACCAAAATCTTTGACCCGCCTTCCGGTAAGGCTGCATAGTGCATTAACGGAGCGGCGGTTTGACTACGGAAGAGGATTATGGTGTCTTGCGTAATCGGGACTTGTTCAACCTTGGGTGAAAAACGGCAGGACTGACTGCAAAACAGTACAGCCAAAAGAAAAATAATTGCTTTCATAATAAAAATAAATTTTATCGGCAGGCTGAGAGTAGCGCTGCCGATTGATTGTTATTAAACTTTAATCGCCGTGGGTGGCAACAACCGGAACAACCTTATACCAATTATGATAGGGGTTTTTAGTCCGGATGAAAATTGAGCTCATAAAGCTGGTAACGTTGCCTTCATCGGTGCCGACAAGCCGTGGCGGATATTCAACGTGATAACGGGCAAC
>CALXWI010000042.1 GCA_944392325.1 uncultured Alphaproteobacteria bacterium
GTCCCTTGTGAATTATTAGAAAACGAAGAAGATTACATTGTCTTAAAGTGTAAAGATATCTATTGGCGTGGAGAGGGCGAACATTATGATATATATAAATATCAGCTTGATAGTTTTTTTTAACCGATAAAAACGGAAAATGTACCTCCCTTTATGTGACAGAATATTATTATAAAGCTGATACTTCCATTCACGGCGAGAGTACCTATGCAGTGGAGCTTGATTAAATCAAACAATTGTTTTCCTTGACTATCACGCTGTTTTTATAGTAAAATATATTATATCCACTAGCGGGAATGAAATCGAAATCGCTCGTCTTGTATCTTTACTTGGGTTGCCCACCGAAGTAAAGGATTGGATAGAGGCTCATAAAGAGCCTCTTTTTTTGTTACAAAAAGAGAGGTTGATAAAAACCTCTCCTTTCTTCTTATTCAAGAGAATTTAGTTTTATTCCAGAGAATCAAATCCGGCTTTATCATCGCATTCAATTCGTGCCTGATAAAGGTATTTTTTAACCAAATCCCGAATCCAGAATGATGCGGTTGCAATTGCTTCTGTATTATACATAGTTCCGCCTCGTTCAGAGCCATAATCACTATGTTGTACGATATCATGAGCGCATGCATAATATGCTTTGACAAGTGTATCAAAATTCTTTTTTACCTTGTCATTATATTTTTGGTAATTCCTTTCAAAAAGTTTATTGGCCACAGCAATAGAGCAATCTCCGACTTGGTAATAAGCCTCGTTCATATCTGTTGTTGATGGAACATCAGGCATTTGAACTTTACAATTAGCCAACTCTTCCTCCAAACCATGAAGAAAGGCGTCTTCTTCACCGGAACATTTTTCTTCTTCATAAGTATAGGTTGATGTTTTTTCTTTGGTGGTTGAACTCGTTTGTTGCGCGGCTTGTTCAAAGCAATACTCCGCACCGGCTTGATAAGCTTTGCTGGAAACCATCGTCTTAGACACCCGGGGAACAATGATTACAAACGCCAATACTCCTGCGGAATGAATAAAAAACGGTTTCCAACCAAACGGTTTTTTATATGATTTATATAAATAATACCCCCAAAAACTGAGGATAAAAATCATAATCAGGCTATAAACACTAGTAAATAAATAATTTTGGGGTTCATTTTTAAATGTGCACCAAAAAGTTATGTCTATGCAGCTATATAGTGTCAATAGATATATCACAAATAAAAAGACTATCAGCAAAGATAGCAAAATCTGAAAAGTCTTGCGAATAAATAATCCTAAAAAGTTGAGTACTTTCATTGGCTTTGCTTACCTATTTACATATTTTGCAGAAATACTTATTTTATTAGCATACTGGTCGGCAAGACTACTGTCAAGCGCATTTCCGGTATGGTTAAAAAATACGCCTTAACCTTATCTTCAACTCTTAATGCTATAATTTTTATAACTTAAAGCTTGAGGTATATGGATATGAAAAAGGTTGCGGTGATATGTGGCTTAATCGCGGTGGCAACAACTTCTTGTGTTTTGTTTAATCAAAATAAAGAAGAAAAATTTGTGAATCCACTTTTTTATAAAACGATGTATCCTATATCAAAAATAGTTTGGAAAACAAAACTGACACCAAATTCTAGAATTTGCATTAATGGCGAAGATAAACAAACTGCAACTTGTAAGATGCTAGACAATAAGTATGAATATATTACCCTAGAGTGCACTTATTTTAATCCAATAAACCACAAAAATACGACCCAAATATTTCAATACATCATACGAGAATGTAACTCTAATAAAGAATATTGTTATGGGGGACAATGGGAAATTACAGAAAAAGTTATGTCGCATTATGGAGATACCCAATTTGCTTCAGAAGGGTATTTAACTATAAAAAATGGAAATTAATCCGTAGCTTGAATTTAAAGTATTAATTATGTTCCCAAAATTAGTTGGGGGCTCTCTATTCTCAATATTATTATGAATCTTTGAGGCGCCAAAGCCGTAGTTACTGTCTTTGAGCCTTGATAAAAGCAAAAATAAGCGATACAAAAGCTCCGCCTGCACCACAATACATTAGGCCATAAGCAAAAGTGGCAAAAAAATTATCGGGATAAGATATAAACAAACGACTGATTAACAAAATTAGTATGGCCATTATCATAAAATAGGTGATCCAACCAATCGCAGAAAGATAATATGATGTTTTAGGATATGTTGTCGCAACAAAAGAAATATATTGAGGCGTCTTATTAAAACAAAGCATAAACAAAGAAATCAGAAAAATAATAAACAAAATATCTCGCAGTATTTCAAAATTAAATAAAGAAAAGAAAGTATCAAAAACCCCATATAAGCCACCAAGCAATAATGTTTCTTTTGATAATAATTTCATGAGTATGTCCCCTTTCTTTTATTTGCGCCCCAAAGGATTATCTCAGAAAAAAGTTTTGGCTTTTTCCAGCGCCTTAACCAGAGTATCGATATCTTCCTTGCGGCTATAAAGACCTATGCTGGCACGGGCTACGGTTTCATAACCCATACGATGCACCAAAGGCTCGGCGCAGTGGTGCCCCGTACGAATCGAAACACCCTCTTTATTGATGATATAAGCTAAATCTTGCGGATGAATTCCCTTGATATTGAACGAAAAAACTCCGCCCTTGCCGGCTGCCGTGCCAACTAAGCTCAGATCCTTAACCGAGCTAAGTGCCTCGGTGGCATATTGGGTCAGCTCCATCTCATGAGCCTGAATTTCCGCAAGGCCGATGCCCAGCATATATTGAATGGCTTTGCCTAGGCCTATGGCTTCAACAATTGCCGGAGTTCCCGCCTCAAAACGAGCCGGGGCATCGGCAAAAGTCGTATGCTCATAGGTGACTTTTTTGACCATTTCTCCGCCCAGCTGATAAGGTGGCATCTCTGATAAAATATTATAGCGGGCATACAAAACGCCTATCCCCGTCGGGCCATAAGTCTTGTGCCCTGAAAAAGCTAAAAAGTCACACCCCCAATAGCCGACATCCATACGATTGTGGACGGCATATTGGCAGGCATCAACCAAGACCAAAGCTCCAGCATTGTGCGCGGCTTCGGTGATTTTGCGGATGGGGAATATTGTCCCCAGCACGTTTGACATGGCGGTTACGGCAACCAGTTTGGTCTTCTCATTAAGGCATTTGAGGTACTCGTCCATAATAAAGCTTCCGTCATCGCCAATCTTAAATACCTTGAGCGTAAAGCCAAGCTCATCCCGCAAGACTTGCCAGGTGACTAAATTGGCATGGTGTTCGGCTTCGGAAATCAAGACTTCATCTCCAGGGCGGAGGTTTTGGCGTCCCCAAGTAGCGGCAACCAGATTAATGGCCTCGGTCGCGTTGCGGGTAAAGACTATCTCTTTGCTGCTTTCAGCCCCGACAAAATGGCGGACGACGTCCCTGGCCTGCTCGTATTCAAAGGTGATTTGCTCGGATAAAGTATAGGCGCCGCGGTGGACATTGGCGTATTTGGAACTCATCATATCGGCCATTTTTTCAATGACTACCCAAGGTTTGAGGGCTGATGCCGCCGTGTCTAAAAAGGTATTCGGGCGGTTGTTGACAAAGATATCAAGTTCAGGAAAGTCCTTGCGAATTTTATCTATATCATACATTGTTGTTCTCTTAACCCTATTTTACTTTACTTGCGAACCATTGTTTGACAGACGTATCCGGCAGAGTGTTCAAGACATCTTCCAGATAAGCGTCAATTAAAAGCTGTTTGGCCTCGTCTTCTCCGATACCGCGGGAGCGCATATAGAAAAGCTGCTCTTCATCAAGCTCTCCGCTGGCAGCTCCGTGCGAGCATTTAACATCATCAGCAAAAATTTCAAGCTCGGGCTTGCAGTCGACCTCGGCTGTATCGGTCAACAGCAAAGCTTTGTGGAGCTGGCGGCCTTCGGTTTTGACGGCGTGGGGCGCAATATGAATTTTGCCCTGAAAAACGCCTTTGGCCTCGCCGCCGACAACGCCTTTGACTAACTGCGAAGAGACAGTGTGCGGAGCCAGATGCTCAACATCGGTAGTAGTATCAATGGTGGCCCAGCCATTCATAATATAAGCGGCATTGACCTCGGTTGAGGCGCCCTCTTCCGTTAAGCTGACAAAGGTTTCATTGCGTGCTAGATTGGCGCCCCTTTGGAGGCAAAAACTGCGATAAGCTCCGCCGCCTTTGACCTTGACGCCGTTAAAGGCGATATGGACGGCCTTGAAGGCCTCATCTTGGAGTTTGTAGTGGGACAATACAGCGTCGCGGCCCACAAAAATCTCATTAACCAGATTAGCAAAGTAGCGGCTTTTTTCAGCGCCGGAATAGTGATGATATTCAATAAGCTCGACCTTTGCCCCGCTTTCAACCACTATCAGGTTGCGGAGGTTGAAAAATAAGTTATCGTGGCAGCTGTGGGTATGATAAACCAGAGCCAGAGGTTTGTCCAAGCGGGTATGTTTGGCGATGCTGATATAAACCCCTTCATTCAAATAAGCGGTATTGAGCGCCGCAAAAGGATACTTGTCCAGATTGAGCGTTTTTCCAAGGCGGGATTTGATATCGTCAGCAAAACTAAAGGCATCACTCAAAGGCATAATCTGAACCCCGCGCGGAAGCGGCAAATGCTCATGACGGAGGTGCCCATTGTCAAAATGCAGGGCATAGCAGTCAAAAGGCAACGCATCACCCAAGGAGGAAGAATGGTGATGATGCTCGCAATCACACTCATCAGAGCAATGGCAAGGTGATGTTTGCATTACAAAGTCATCGACCTGCAAATCACGCGGGCGGGTATATTTCCAAGCCTCGGTTTTGGCCGTAGGCAAGCCTTGGCGGATGAAAGCCTCGCGCCCTTTTTCACGCAGGGCAAAAAGCCACGGCAGGGTGGAGTCCGGAAGTTCTATATTTTGCAACAAGCCGCTCATTAGTTTTTCTCTTTCACAAAACGAGCATAGCCGCTCTCTTCAAGCTCGAGTGCCAGTTCCTTGCCGCCGGACTGGACGATATGACCATCGGCAAAAACATGGACAAAGTCCGGCACAATATAATTAAGCAGGCGTTGATAGTGAGTAATCACCAACATGGCGTTTGAATCACTACGCTCAGCATTGACCCCGTCGGCAACAACTTTTAAGGCATCAATATCCAGACCGGAGTCCGCCTCATCCAAAATGGCGAATGAAGGTTTTAAGATACTGAGTTGGAGGGTTTCTAAGCGTTTTTTCTCTCCTCCTGAAAAGCCGACATTGACCGGACGCTTGAGCATATCAGCCGAAATGCCGAGCTTTTTGCTCTCTTCTCTGATGAGTTTCAAAAAAGACGGAGTATCGAGCTCGGGCTCTTGGCGGTGTTTGCGCACGGCATTAATAGCGTGCTTTAAAAAGGTGGTGACCGGAACACCGGGGATTTCAACCGGATATTGCATAATTAAAAATAAGCCTTCACGGGCGCGCTCTTCAACCGACATACTCAATAAATCTTGCCCTTTGAAGCGGACTTTGCCGGAGGTTACCTCATAGCCGGGTTTACCGCAAAGCACGTAAGACAAGGTGGATTTGCCGGCGCCGTTAGGTCCCATAATGGCGTGGACTTCTCCGGCATTAATCGTCAGGTTAAAACCTTTGATAATCTCTTTATCTTGGACGCGGGCGCATAAATCTTCAATTTCAAGCAACGGTGTTTTCATTATCTTTTACTTCTTTAATAGTTGACGGTAGGGATTGCGGAGCTCATAAAATCAGCCGACGCTCCCTTCCAGACTGATGTTGATTAACTTGGCGGCCTCAATGGCGAACTCCAGCGGCAGGTGCTGCATGACCTCTTTGCAAAAACCATTGACGATGAGGCTGACGGCCTCCTCCTCCCCGATACCGCGCTGGCGGCAATAAAAGAGTTGTTCATCGCTGATTTTGGAAGTGGTGGCCTCGTGCTCAAGACGGGCGGTCTTATTGCGGTTTTCAACATAAGGGACGGTATGAGAGCCGCAAGAATCGCCGATTAAGAGGCTGTCGCACTGCGAGTAGTTGCGCGCACCGGAGGCATGGGGGCTGACTTTAACCAAGCCGCGGTAAGTTTGATTGGAGCGGCCGGCAGATATGCCCTTGGAAATGATTTTGGAGGTGGTGTTTTTGCCGATATGCAGCATTTTGGTGCCGGTGTCGGCCTGTTGCAAGTTGTTGGTAATGGCAACAGAGTAGAACTCGCCGACTGAATTGTCGCCTTGCAAAATGCAGGACGGATACTTCCACGTTACCGCCGAACCGGTTTCAACCTGAGTCCATGATACTTTGGAGTTGGCTCCGCGGCAGGCAGCGCGTTTGGTCACAAAGTTATAGACACCGCCTTTGCCGTCTTTGTCTCCGGGGTACCAGTTTTGCACGGTGGAATATTTGACCTCGGCATCTTTAAGAATAACAATCTCAACTATGGCGGCGTGGAGCTGGTTTTCATCACGCTGGGGAGCGGTGCAGCCTTCAAGGTAAGATACATAGCTACCCTCATCGGCAATAATCAACGTACGCTCAAACTGGCCGGTATTCTTGGCATTAATGCGGAAATAGGTAGAAAGTTCCATCGGGCAGCGGACGCCTTTGGGAATATATACAAAAGAGCCATCGGTAAAGACTGCCGAGTTTAAGCAAGCAAAAAAGTTGTCGGTATAAGGGACAACCGAGCCTAAATAGCGGCGGACCAAATCCGGATGATGTTTAATTGCCTCAGAAATGGAGCAGAAGATGATGCCTTGTTCAGCGAGTTTGGCGCGATAAGTGGTGGCAACTGAAACCGAATCGAAAACCGCATCAACCGCTACTACGCCGGCCAGAGCCTCTTGCTCTTTTAGAGGGATTCCCAATTTCGCATAAGTGGCCAAAAGCTCGGGGGCAACCTCATCCAAGCTCTTGGGGGAGACTTTTTGCTTGGGGGCGGCGTAGTAATGCAAGCTTTGATAATCAATTTTATCATAGTGCAGTTTAGCCCAAGTCGGCTCCTCAAGCTTTTGCCAAAAGCGAAAAGCCTGCAAGCGCCACTCCAGAAGCCAATCAGGCTCGCCTTTTTTGGCGGAGATAAAGCGGATGATATCCTCATTCAGCCCCATAGGTGCCGAATCTGAGGCGATGTCGGTGACAAAGCCGTATTTATATTTATCACCGCTTTCATCGATGATTTCAGGTTTTTCAGTCTCTGTTGACATTAATCTTCTCTATATTTTTAATTTCTGCTTCAAAATAAGATTTTTTAATCCAAAAAGCAACTTTTATTTAATGAAAGTTTAAAATTAGATGTTATAATGGGCGCCTAACAACAGCAGGAGGCGGGTATGATTTGGGGAATTTCGGCAACCATTGCGGCAGTAGTTTTGCTTGGTTATGCTTGGAGGCTAAACCTTAAGCTCAAAAAACTTTCTAACAGTTTCAAGGAATTATTGCAAGAAAGCCGCAAGCAAACACCGCTTGAACAGCGCAACAAAGGCGACATTTATTTCCACTTAGACCAAGATTTGCGCCTGACTTATATTAATGATGTGGCGTGCCAATTCTTCAAAACCACGGCAGAAAAAATTCTAAATCAACCGATTTTGGGAAATTTTATGGCGGATACGCCCGCGAATCTGGCGTATTTGAACTCTTGCCTGCAAAAGCTTAAACGCAACCCGCAGACCATTAATAATGAAGTGATTTTTATGCCGGAGCCGGGGCATAACGTAAAAATGAAAATGCGAATCCGTCCGGTTTTGGACGAGGTGCTTAATTGTACGGGAATGAGCATCGTGTTGAGAGATGTTTCTGAGGCCGAAAAGCTGCAGAGAAAACTAAAAAAGCTTAAAAACCGCGACACGCTGAGTGCTAATATTTTGAATGAAGATGCTCTGTTTAAGCAGATGGAAAAAGATTTTAACCGCTGCAAAAGGTACAACAAAGATTTCTCCTTAATCATTTTGGAATTGAAGGATATTTATGAGTTTATTTGCAAGGGGATTGATTTTGACCGCGGCGACAAGCTAATCCAACAGGCGGCGCAGATTTGCAAGCAAAATGCTGGCGACAAGGCATTGGTCGGGCGGTTTAACAAAACCAGTTTTGCTTTGGTTATGCCTTTAACGCCGAGAGAAAAAGCCGCGCAAACCGCCGAAAATATGTATTATCCGCTGGTGAAGATGATTCAACAACTCGGAGTTGATAAATATAATGCCGAGATGTTTGTGATTTCATACACCAACCGCAAAAACTTCAGCGATACCGTAGATACGATGATGGCCAGAATGAACCGCCATATTGCAACCGCCATCAAAAACCGCAATTACGGGATTAAATCTTCAGATAAAAAGTAAGTAAATTTAAACTTATTGGTGATATATTGGGCTTAACAGCTTGAGTTGTAAACAGAGTGGATTAATGACAAAGCGTTTATGGTTGGTAGTTGTGTTGATGCTGCTTGCCGGATGTTCAATGAACTCCGGACGTATTCGCTTGCTCAATTATGATGTGGCAACGACCTTGTTCGGCAATGTGCCAAATGCCATAACCGTTACCAAAGGTGATACTCTGTACAGTATATCCCGCCGGTATGACGTGCCGTTGCGCGACCTTATTACCACCAACAATTTAACCCCGCCTTATACATTGTCTATCGGGCAAGTCATCAGAATCCCTTCGGCAAAATACCATATCGTGGCTAAAGGCGATACATTATACAGCATATCAAAGGCTTATGGTGTGGATTTGACAACTTTGAGCAGAGTTAACCATATTGAGCCGCCGTATACTTTAGCAATCGGGCAGAGGCTTGATTTGCCGGGGGCGGTAACCACCAACACCGCCGCCTATGACCGAGAAGACACCACCGAATGGTATGCCCCCAAAACCACAAGCAAAAAGACCACCGCCGGCACCAAAAAAACAACTACGGCCAAGAAAGCATCTACGGCTAAGAAAACAACCGTCAAAAAGGCATCAACCTCGACTACCAAAGTGCAAAAGCGCTCCAGCAAATTTGCTTGGCCGGTAAAAGGCAAAGTAATATCTAAGTTTGGGGCTATCGGCAAAGGGCGCAATAATGACGGCATAAACATCCGCGCGGCCAAAGGGACTGCCGTAAAAGCTGCCGACAAAGGCACCGTGGTATATGCCGGAAACGAGCTGAAAGGCTTTGGCAACCTGATTTTGGTTAAGCATTCCGGCGGATGGATTACTGCCTATGCCCACAACCAAAAACTGCTGGTCAAAAAAGGCCAGAAAGTTGTAAAAGGTGAGAAAATCGCTACCGTCGGCGACACCGGCGGGGTAAACGAGCCGCAGCTGCATTTTGAAGTCCGCGCCGGCAAAAAAGCCGTTAATCCGCTCGCTTACCTGCCATAAACATTCTAAAAAGTTAAAATTTCTGTTAAAAGATAGTGCTTTTATGGTTGTTATCCTTAAATATTGTTGTATAGTATTGCCAGCAATTTATATTTTAAGGAGAAAGTTATAATGTTTATTAGTGATGCTTTTGCCCAAACTGCAGGAGCCGCAGCTCCCCAGACTTCAACCATGGGCGTGTTGTTCCAAATCGTGTTGATTGCCGTGGTATTTTACTTCTTTCTTATTCGGCCTAATCAAAAGCGTATGAAACAGCATCAGGCCATGCTTATGGCGATTAAACCCGGTGATGAGGTTTTGACCGGCGGCGGAATCTATGCAAAGGTCATCAGCACCGAAGGACAATATGACTTGATTGTCGAAATGGCTAAAGGTATTCAGGTAAAAGTTAACCGCTTGACCATTCGGGATGTGGTGCTGCCTGAAAATGCCAAACCGGCAAACTCTAATGCTAAGTCTAAAAAATAATTCAGGGTTATGTAATGTATAAATTATCTCGTTCCAGAATTATACTGATTTTGGCTATTTGCTTGATTGGTATATTTTTTGCCGTGCCGAATTTGTTTCGGGACAGCTCTAAGCTGCCAAGCTGGTGGCAGCCGGTAAACCTCGGCCTTGACTTGCAGGGAGGCTCAAGCCTGCTCTTGGAAGTGAAGGTTGATGACGTTATCAGAGAAAGAATGGGCTCCATTGAAGATGCCGCTCGCCAGATTTTGCGCGAAAATAAAATCCGCTACCAAAATTTGAGTGCCGGTGCTGATGAAGTGCATGTTAAAATTGAAAACCAAGGCGCCAAAGAAAGGGCTAAAGCTTTGTTTGCTAAAATCGAAGACGGTTTGAGCGTTAGTGAAAATGAAGACGGAACTTTGGTGATTAAGTACAGCGATGCCGAAATTAATCAGCTGAAGCTCAAAGTGGTTGACCAATCAATTGAAATCGTGCGCCGCCGTATTGATGAGCTCGGCACCAAAGAGCCGGTCATCCAAAGACAAGGCGTGGACAGAATCATCGTGCAACTGCCGGGGCTGCAAAACCCTGAAGAGGTTAAGCAACTGCTGGGTAAAACGGCAAAAATGTCCTTCCATTTGGTGGACAGCCGGTCTTCAGCGGCTGAGGCTCGTCGAGGCAAACTCAGCAACAAGTCGCGCTTGGTAAGTAGTTCAGACGGTGAGACTTTGGTTATCGGCAGAAAGCCCGTTGTCGGCGGGGAGGACTTGGTTGATGCATCGGTATCTTACCAAGAAGGACAGCCGGTGGTTAGCTTTAAATTTAACTCACACGGTGGAAGACTGTTCGGTGAGGCAACCAAAAATAATATTGGCGAGAGATTAGCTATCGTTTTGGATAATGAAGTAATTTCGGCGCCAACCATTCAGAGCGCAATTATGGGCGGAAGCGGTGTGATTACCGGAAACTTCTCAGTTAAGAGTGCTAATGATTTGGCTTTGTTGTTGCGTTCAGGTGCATTACCGGCTCCGTTGCAGGTATTGGAAGAAAGAACAGTCGGTGCCGGTTTGGGCGCAGACTCTATTCAAGACGGGGTTATAGCCTCGCTCATTGGTTTAGTCGCGATTGTGGCCTTTATGGTAGCGGCATACGGCTTGTTTGGCGTATTTACTACCGTAACGGTATTTATTAACCTGTTTTTGATGCTCGGCGCATTGAGCTTGATGGGTGCGACCCTTACGCTGCCGGGTATTGCCGGTATTATCTTGACAATTGGTATGGCGGTTGATGCCAACGTGCTGATTTTTGAACGTATGAGGGAAGAAGTTAAGCACGGACGTTCGACCAAAGATGCCGCAGAAGCCGGATTTACAGAGGCATGGACGACAATTGTGGACTCTAACCTGACAACCTTAGTAGCGGCTTTTGTGCTGTTTTACTTCGGCACGGGTCCGGTCAGAGGCTTTGCGGTTACTTTGGCCATCGGTATTGCGACATCTATGTTTACATCGGTAACGGTAACCAGATTGATTATTGCATCTTGGATTGCCCGCTGCAAACCGACAAAACTGCCTATCTAGTTTTAGTAAAGGATAAAGATTATGAGATTGTTCAGTTGGGTAACCAAAGATACAAATATTAATTTTATGAAAGCCCAAAAGCTCGGCTTTGTAATTTCCGGCTTGATGGTGGCGTTGGCGATTGCCTGCATTGCAATTAAAGGGTTTAACTACGGAATTGACTTTTCCGGCGGTATTTTGATGGAAGTCAAAGCCCCGCAGCAAGTTAATATTGAAGAAATGAGAAAGACTTTAAGCCATGTGGACTTAGATGACATCAATATTCAGACCATTGGCGAAAGCGGTGATGAGGTGATGATTCGCGCGCAAGCCAAAGAGATGAATGAAAAAGAACAGATGGCCGCGATTAATGCCATTAAAAGCGAACTCGGCACGAGTTATGAATATCGCAGAGTTGAGTTGGTGGGACCGCAAGTCGGTGATGAGCTGAAACTTGACGGGGTTATTGCCTCGGTTATTGCCGTATTGGCGATTACTCTTTATATTTGGGTGCGTTTTGAATGGCAGTTTGCTTTGGGCGCAATGATTGGGTTAATCCATGACTTGATTACCATCCTTGGCTTGTTGTCATTGTTTGGATTTGACTTTAGCTTGACTACTGTGGCGGCGATTTTGACGCTTGCCGGTTATTCGGTTAATGATACGGTGGTTACTTATGACCGAATCCGTGAAAATCTGCGCAAGTTTAAGAAAATGCCGCAATATGACTTGCTTAACAAGAGTATTAATGACATTTTCTCACGCACGATTTTGACCGGCTTGACCACAATGTTGGCCGCAGCGGCGCTCTTTGTCTTTGGCGGAGATACATTGCGCAGTTTCTCGTTTGTGATTTTGTGGGGTGTGGTTGTCGGATCTTATTCATCAATCTATGTATCGGCGACTTTCCTTGACTTCTTTGACTTGAGAAAGCAGCCGGATGAAAAGGTGATTAATCCGTTCGGAAATGTATAAGCCTTAAAATTATAATAAATACTACAGGGTGTTGAATGAAGATTCAGCACCCTGTTTTTATGTGAAAATATAAAATTAAAACAAGAACTGAATAGGGTAATAGATTATTTAACGCCATAATTTTTGACTTTTTTATAAATTTTCTATTTACAAACATTTTAATTTTTGTTATTATAAGACTTGTAGGAAAGAAGTTTATAAATAGGAGATATTATGATGAAAATACGCAATTGTTTATTGTTATCCATATCATATCTAGGTTTGAGCTCATTGGCACAGGCTGATATCTCCGCGGTTGAGAATGAGTTTATCTTCACACACACACCAAATAATATACACCTTGTTTCTCAGCCGCAACTTCTTTCCTCTTCCAATTTGCCACAAACACTATCCGAGCATCGCGACTTCTTTGCCACAATCTCGTTGGCGGTGACCGAGCGGATCAAACGGCGTCCGTTTGCATCGGTCTGTTTTATAACCGATGCGGGACATTGTAGCGGAAATGATTATGGCGGGGCGAATACTCCGGATAATTCTTCTGGTGGGACACCGAGCGGCAGCTCGTCCGGCGGGGATGCTTGTGCTCCTAATGACGCATGGTGCTTAGATAATAAAAAGCGTTGCGAAAAAGAAGG
>CALXWI010000043.1 GCA_944392325.1 uncultured Alphaproteobacteria bacterium
TTCGCTTTTTAGTCCGAACAACATGCAAAGTTTGAATTTGGATGCAAGTGCGGCTCTTTACCCGCAGCAAAATTCGTCCAACACTTATTCCCAACCATATCAAGTGACTCAAAACACTAATCCTAATATGGCGAGTGATGTTGCTTCATTAAATACTATGCCAGAATATCAGCTTGGAATGTTGAGTGCAAAAGGAGAGTCTGATAATGGAAAAAATATATTTAATGATTGTAATGCTGACGAAACAGGAGGATGTAGTTATGGAACTTATCAAATAGAAACTAAAAAAGGAACGATGAAAGACTATCTCAATTATTTGAATCAAAATCCAGCATACCAAGACTTTTATACTTCTTTACAAGAAGCAGGAGGATATAATGCAGCATTATTGGGAACTGATATTTTTAAAGGAAAATGGAAAGAATTATCAAATAATTCTGACTTTTTAAAATCTCAACACGATTTTATTGTTGCTTCTAAATTAAATACGGCATTAAAATTGGTAAAAGATATTAAAGGATTAGATTTTGATAAACGTTCTCCAGTTGTTAAAGATGTATTACTTTCAACTGCAGCACAACATGGACAAGGAGGTGCTTCTACAGTTTTTCATAATGCCTTAGGTAACGATGCATCTAATTTTACTGATGAAGAAATTATCAATAAAATTTATAATGAAAGAAAAAAAGTTGATAAATATTTTAGTAGAAGCTCAATTGATACACAATCTAAATTAAAAAACATACGTTTTCCTAAAGAAAATGCTAAAGCACTGGAATTACTTAAACGTTATCAACATTAATTCTATTGTGAGTATGAATGATGCCTATCTATATAAGCGTTGGAAATGAATAACATCTTGAAGTATTGTTTCATAATAACGCCCCATAGAGGCATCATTCATATCTCTGCCTATAATTCCATAATCTTCTCTATTATATAAATCCCAATAAAAATTCAAAATTCCTTCTTCAATTTTATCTAAAGATTGAATCATTTTATTGGCATCTTCTTTGGTTGCTAATTCATTTATTTTTGCAATAATTACCTTTCGCATACATTGATGATAATTATGGTCTAATTCTTTTATTTCATCAGAATACATATCAATATCATTTAAATCTTTAGAAAATGTCTGTGAAAAGCATTCTTTTTTATATTTTTCAGTTTCCTGTTTAACCTTAATTACAAAATCATCTTGTGTTTCTGGTATTTCTAAAATACTTATAGTAATTCCACTACCAATTCCAATTCCCAGCAAAATAAAAACAAAATAAAGGAAAAATCTTTTCATATCCCCAAACTCCAGATGATTAAATTATCATTATGATAACCTCAAGAGTTGAAGATAAGGTTAAATCATCCGCCATTCTCATAACAAGCTTGACAGTAGTCAGACCGAGCGGTAAGCTAATAAAAAAAATAACTAAGGGCAGATATTTATGACAACAAAAAAGAAATCATTTATTACTTTAGGCTTGCTTTTGTCAACACTTATATTTCCGTTTCCTTTTGCCCTTTTTATGCTGGTTTTTCCTCCGGTTTATGTTGGTTTCATAGTGCCATATTTAATTTGGAAATTGGTTTTTAACGGCAATTGGCAAGATATTCCCAAATACTCTTTAATATGGAAAATTCCGATTATATTTGTTTTTAACATGGTCTTAGCCATTGGAGAATTTTTTGCTATCGTAATATTGTTATACTTGCCTAAAAGTATTCTGCTACTGATTTTGGGTGGTATCTTGTGTATATTAATATTAAGAATAATCGCTTATGCCGCAATGATGCTGGTATGGCAGCCTAAAATATTTAAGCCTTTTCCCAAGCTCAAATGGAGTCTTATTGCAGTCATATTTATAACCACAATATCGGCAGGACGCATGGCATATTTGATGAGTATCTCGCCGGGAGGTTCAGATTATGATAGTTATCAAATGTACTGCTTAGAGGATAACAATTGTGTTATTCCTCCGGAAATTCAGCAAGAAATAGATGCCTCAGCAAAAGCTAGTCGAGAATTTTGGGCTAAACATTCTTTGTGGTAAGCTTTAATATCACGCAGCTTTGCACAAAATGGAGGTTTTATTGAAAAATATTATCAAAAACATAAAATCTATAATCTTGTTAGGGATTATGCTGTTGCTAATCCTGTTGCTTGCTATGTTTTTAATGTGGGGATATTCAAAACATCAGTTTATTGATAATTGTATTGCTGAAGGGCATTCTCAGTCATGGTGTTTGAAAACCTGGCAAGAAGTTGATGATTTATAATTATTTTTTTATGGCTCATAAATAATCTGGCCAATGAAAACATCCCAATATCTTGTTTAGGAACCATTATCAATAGTTACTGTTTTTTTTGCTTTTATGCAGGTCTGGGGTAAGTTGAAATATATTCGAAGTTAATGATGTCGGACAACAGGTGTTCATAATAACGCCCGAGTGTGGCATCATTAACACCCCGCCCCATAACGCCGTAATCTTCGCGATTATACAAATCCCAATATAAGGAAAGTACGCTTTCTTCAAATTGATTAAGCTCATCAATCATTTTTTGCGCATCTTCTTTAGTTGCCAGCTCGTTTATTTTAGCAATAATAACTTCTTTCAAACATTGATGATATTTTTTATCCAAACATTTCATTTCATCATTATACATATTAATGGAGCTCAAATCTTCAGGATAAGCTTGCTTAAAACAGTCTTGTTTATATTTTTCGGTTTCTCTTTCTACATAAAGAACTCCTTTGCTTTGGGATTCAACAGCGTAGTTCTGGTACAACCAATAAATACCTCCGGTAATAAATAAGATGCCAATGCAAGTTAACCAGATTTTCCTCATATCCCCAAACTCCAGAAGATTAAATTATCATTATGATAACCTCAAGAGTTGAAGATAAGGTTAAGGTTTCTACGCTGCTATTTATGTCTTTGCCGGAGCAATGCCCCCCATTTTGCTTATTGATTTTTAACCTTTGCTATGCTACACTTAACTTTAGCCGATAAAGACTATCGGTCAGGGTTTGCAAGCCCTTTCAAACTGAGTCGTTAAAGCATAGCGACTTAAAATAATATGCTGGCATTTGCATATTCATCATATGCGGGTGCCGGCGGTTAATAAGGCTCTGCACGAAAGCGTCGGGGCTGTTCAGTTTGACAGTCTTGCAACACCCGCTCCTCGAATATCTTTGAGGGGCGTTCTTTTTAACCATAAAAGATAAGGTGTGTGTGATGACTAATACAAAATTATTTTTACTTTTAGGGACATCTCTGTCCTTTTTACCTCAAACATTGAACGCACAATGCGTATCACCCATCCAAGATTGTTATGCTCTGGGCTATACCCAAACCTCTTGCCCTAATGGTAAGGGTGTTAAATGCCCTTTTGGCTCGGGCTGGTATTGCGGTGGCACGGCGGCACAAGATTGCATTAAATTAGGTTACGATAAAGATTGCACCGGAGCAGGGGAGAGCGGCCCGGGTGAAACCTGCAACGGCAAATATCAATCTTGCACCTGCGATTCTAGTTATAAATACAACTGCTCCGGCACGGGCTACTCCGGCGGCTCCGGCACCGCCTGCGGTGGTAAATATACAAAATGCACGTGTACCAGTGGTTATAGTTGGAATGGCAGCAGTTGCACTCTTTCCTGCGCCTCATCTTATAAATATACCTGTACCGGCACCGGCTATTCCGGTGGCTCTGGTTCCGCTTGCGGCGCCCGTTTGGCTCCATCGCCTCGGTGGTTATTTATAGATACCGCTTTTTTTGGTGGCCACGACTTTTTGGTACATTCCGCGATAATACAAATTAGTCCGCCAAATAAAGCCGTTTTTATGGGTAGCATAAGAGGCGATATCCCGCTCCCAAATTTTTTCGGCAAAAGGCTGATACAAACGGTTAAACATGCGGATAAAATAGCGCAGCGGGTTCCATTTCCCAGGGTCATGATATTCAATAAACACCACTTTCCCTTTCGGTTTTACCAAAGACAAAGCATTGTCCACCACTTTAGTCTTGGATACCGGAGGTAACTCATGCAATAAATTATAGCAAATAACCACATCAAATTTTTCATCATTAGTATATTTGGTTGCATCAGCTTTTTCAAAATCCAAATTAGTAAACAAATACTGATATTTGTTTTCACAGCGCTTAATTTGGCGCGAATGATTATCAATCACCAAATAATATCCATAGCGGCCGACTTTATAGGCCGTATCTTCAATTTGCGAGCCAAAAGTTGCACCCATCTGCAACACGCGAGATTTATAAGGGACTTCGCGCAACAGAGCTCTGACCAATTTGGGGTAAGCCCCTAGCGTCAAAAGGTTAATCAACCATTGCCGTTTATCAATAAACTCATATACATCACGATGGTTGTATAACCAATCATATACCGGCTCGACAAAGGCCGTTATTTTGCTGGTATTAGCATTTTTTTCTATTGTCATGGTCTTGTTTTATCCTGCAAATAGGTTTCAGCGGCATCTACACTCTTTTGCCATAGTATCATGGCCTGAGCAATATCTGACCGACAATCATCATCGCACATAATGGCATCTTCTATCTTTGTACATAATTCTGCGAATTTATCAAGCCCAAAAACCACAGAAGATGACCTCATCGCATGAAAAATAACTCTCAACCCGTGCCAATCTTCTGATTGCACCAAATTAGCGGCTGTTTTCAGTTTGTCGGCAGAAGTTCGTTTATATTCCGCCCACAAGGCCGAAAGCTTATCATTCCCCAACATTGCTTGATAAACCTTAACGGCGGAAAGGTTAAAAATATCATTGCTCATTTATTTTGCACTCCAATCTCCGGCAATTGCCTGCCAACAAGCCAAAGCCGCAGCCACAGCTGTTTCTGCACGGAGGATTCTCGGTCCTAAAGACACCGCTTTCGCCGCCTCCATCTTGCGCAATAAGTCTAGCTCCTCGGGAGCAAACCCACCTTCCGGCCCGACTAATATGGCGGCTTTTTTCCCTTTGTCCGCGGCAAACACCTCGCAAATTTCGTTTCCGCCGCCGGTTTCATCCATAAAAAACAACTTTCGCTCATTGTCCCAGTTTTGCAATACCTTAGGCAGGCTGACTGCCTCGCTGATTTCCGGAATATCTACTCGTCTGGATTGCTCAGCAGCTTCAATGGCTTGAGCGATAAATCTTTCTTTTTTGACCTTGTCGGTAATGCAAAATTGCGTAATCACCGGCATAATCCGGCGCGCCCCGAGTTCAGTAGCCTTTTGGATTACAAAATCCGTCTGGTCTTTTTTTAGCGGCGCAAACATCAGCCACACATCAGGGGACGGCACAAAAGCTTTGGTCTTTTGTATTAAGAGCAGTTCTGCGTGTCTCTTATCCGCTTTTTCGATTCGGCATAAGAATTCCCCATCCCGATTATTAAAGCAGAGAACTTCATCTCCTTTGGTAACTTTCATTACATTGCACAAATAATGGCTCTGCGCCTCCCCCAGAGAGATAACAGAGCCCTTATCAAAAACAATGTCGGTATATATTCTGATTTTTGCTTTTTTCACTAGATAACTCTAACCTGTAAAACTTTAGCTTCCAAAGCCTGAGCCGGAGAAGTATCGCTCAGCTTGTCAAGGTTAACACGGTTACCGCCGGCGGCTACAGCTTTGTAAAGCAATATAACGATATCGCCTCTTTTTTCACGTTTAACAAATTGCAATCCATTAGAGCGGTTTTCAAAGTTCCATTTTTCATCACTGTCTTCGGTAAGGCGTACCGCCAAGAACTGTCCTTTAGACAACGTCAAAGAAGCTCTGTAATGGTCAATCATATCAACCAAAACCAAAGCTCCATCATCGGCAGTATTTAAGAGCTTGCTGGCAATATCTTTACTATAGTCACGTTTGGTGTCATAAGCATCATTTTGTTTGTCGGCAGTTTTGTTTGTCGTAACTAAACGAGAAGAAGAATTATTTTTCTTACTAACCGAATTAACCTTAGCTGCTCTCCCCGGAACAAATCCCGGCTCAAACATATTGCGGTTCATCGCTTGTCCTGCACTTTCTACCACCAAAGCCTGAGCGTTATAGGCAGACAAGGTTAAGATGCATATAATCAGCGCTGCTGTTATGTTTTTAATTACGCTTTTCATGACACCCTCCTTATAAACCAAATAATTCTAAAAGTAAAGATAATAAAAGCTTGTAGTTTTTTTGTTTTTATAATTGTATTCTAGCATAAATATGCTAAAGATAAAACAACAATTTTGTTAAACTTTTGTGACAGAAAGGGACGTGTTTATGATAATCACGATAGACGGTCCGGCCTCCGCCGGCAAAGGAACTTTAGCCTCCTATCTGGCAGAACGCTACCGCTTAGCCTATTTTGATACGGGGATGGTCTACCGCGCGGTTGGGCTTGAAATGCTGCTTAAAGGGCTTAATACGGCCGATGCTGAGGCTGCCGCCACCATTGCTGCAGAACTAACCTTCCCAAGAATGATGGAACTATCTAAACACCCTGAGTTTCGCGGCCCGCAAGGCGGCAAAAATGCCTCAATCGTTTCAGCTTACCCCCAAGTTCGCAGCCTATTGCTTAAAATGCAGCAAGACTTTGCCCTTCATCCGGTTTTTAAGGATGGCAGTCTGGCTAACGGGGCTATTTATGATGGTCGCGATACCGGTACGGTAGTTTGCCCTAATGCTGACATCAAGTTTTTTGTTACGGCCTCAGCCGAGGTTAGGGCAGAGCGACGCTATAAAGAATTTGTCGCCAAAGGCATAAAAATTGACTACCAAGAAGTGTTGCAGGATATTAAAGCCCGTGATGAGCGCGATTCTACTCGCTCTGCGGCACCACTGCGTCCGGCTCCTGATGCGATAATGTTTGATACCTCGGATTTAAGTATCCAAGAAGTCAAGCAAAAGGCCTGTGAAATCATCGATTCTCAGCTTCAACGTCAAAAATTAGCCTAAAATCACAAAAAAACACATCATTCCATCACTTTTTTCTTGAGTTTTTATATATTTAGTATATAAAAGACGCAACTCCGAGCAAAGCGGTGCGGCTTTGCTATGGCAGTTTAACCCCGCACAAGTCCGCCTTGTCTTATCAAGGGTCTGGCATATTTTAGAAAATAATACTTAATGATTAATACTGAAGTTAAAATCCCTGAAATGACTGAAGATTTTGAAGCTTTGCTGAACGAACAGTTTGGTGACAAAGGCATTACCGGTTCAGTTGTTAAGGGAACCATCGTTCGTGTAACCCCTGATTTTGCCACTGTTGATGTTGGTTTGAAGTCAGAAGGCCGTATTCCTCTTCGTGAATTCGGTCAAAATGCTGAGCTCAAAGCCGGTGACGTAGTTGAAGTTTACGTTGACCGCTATGAAGACAAAGACGGTAACATCGTCTTGTCACGTGAAAAAGCTCGCCGTGAAGAAGTATGGCAAGATCTTGAAAAATCAATGAATGCTAACGAGCGCGTTAACGGCGTAATCTTTGGTCGTGTTAAAGGTGGTTTCACCGTTGATTTGAACGGCGCTATCGCATTCTTGCCTGGTTCACAAATCGATATCCGCCCGATTCGCGATATCACCCCGTTAATGGGTATTTCTCAGCCGTTCCAAATCTTGAAGATGGACAAGGTAAGAGGCAACATCGTTGTTTCTCGCCGTGTTGTTCTTGAAGAAACCAGAGCTGAAGCCCGCGCTGAATTGATTGACACCTTGAAAGAGGGTTCAGAGCTTGAGGGTGTTGTTAAAAATATCACCGACTACGGTGCATTCATTGATTTGGGTGGCGTAGACGGCTTGTTGCACGTAACCGATATTTCTTGGAAGCGTATCAACCATCCGGCTGAAGTTTTGAGCGTTGGCCAGACTGTAAAAGTCAAGGTTATCAAGTTCAATGAAGACAATCAGCGTATTTCTTTGGGTATGAAACAGCTTGAAGAAGATCCGTGGAAGAATGTTGCTGACAAATATCAAGTTGGCGAAATCTACAAAGGTAAAGTAACCAACATCACCGACTACGGTGCATTTGTAGAACTCGAAGATGGTATTGAAGGTTTAGTTCACGTTTCAGAAATGAGCTGGACCCGCAAAAATGTTCATCCGGGTAAAATCGTTTCTACTTCACAAGAAGTTGAAGTCAAAGTTCTGGAAGTTGATTCCGACAAGAGAAGAATCAGCCTCGGCATCAAACAATGCACACCTAACCCATGGGCTGCTTATATTGAAGAGCATCCGGTTGGGTCTGTTATTGAAGGCAAAATCAAAAACATTACCGAATTTGGTTTGTTTGTAGGTCTTTCTGATGAAATCGATGGTATGATTCACCTTTCAGACATCTCTTGGGATAAGTCTGGTGAAGAAGCCGTTAAAGACTACACCAAAGGTCAGGATATTCAAGCCAAAATCATTGATGTTGATGTTGAAAAAGAGCGCATTTCTTTGGGCATCAAACAATTGACTGAAGACGCTGTTTCTGGCGCTTTGGAAGGTTTCAAGAAAGGTGATGTTGTTAAAGCCACCGTTGTTAGCGTTGACGACAAAGGCGTAAACGTTGATGTAAACGGCGTTTCAGCTACCATCAAGAAGGCTGACTTGTCTAAAGACAAGGCTGCTCAGAACCCTGAAAACTACAAAGAAGGAGATGTCTTGGAAGCTAAAGTTACTTCTGTTGATAAGAAGAACAACAAACTCGGCATTTCTGTTAAAGCTCTTGAGATTGACGAAGAGAAGAAAGTTTTGGAAGAATACTCCAATAACACCTCTGGCTCAACCTTGGGTGATGCTTTGGGTGAAGCTTTGAAAAAGAACGCCTAATGCAGCGTAAGGGTTTTTAACTCTTTAAGGCCTGCGGATTTTCCGCAGGCTTTTTTCTTGCTTTAAATCAAAAAAATCAGTAAACTAAACCCATAAATTTATAATTTTGTGTATTATGAGTAAAATAGTTTACCAAGAATTGCGCCGCCGCTATCAAGATGCTGATTTTCACGCCATGACGACGGACGAACTTTGTCAAGCTCTGGATATCAGTTGCATAGCGTTGGATTTTTTGCAAAAATGCAATTGTAGCTCTCCTCAGGAATACAAATTTTGGTACAATGTATCTTCTCGTGCTATTGAGATTTTGCAATCCCGCAGTGTCAAAATTTATTTTGTGTCATCATTGCAGGATTTAGCCAAAGTTTTATTGGAGGCCTGCGTCTTTGCTGAAAGTGCCGAGTTTTTGCGCCACCGCCAATTATCCCATTTGTCTGACCGCGAACTCGGAGCTTTAATGGACATTATTTTGGATTCTCAAGATGAGCGCGCCGCTTTAGCACTGCGTGTAATTTCACAAGAGTTTCAAACTCGCAATTAATAAAAAAGCCTTATGTATAAAAACATAAGGCTTTTTTTAATGATTTAGGTGTATTTAACAAAATATATTTATTAAAAATAATCAAGCAGGAGGCTCAAATGGCGCAACACGTAGGTCTACCTATATTTATAATTTCATCGTTATTATATGCTCCATCTGTTCAGGCTATGCAATTTGATTATAATGATTGGACCTTCAATGCCGGAGGTAGTTTTACTGCGCTGTATGGGCTTAATAGTTATGAAAAACAATATGAAAGTGAAAATAATTGGAGCGAAACTTATAGCGGCTTAACCATCAATTTGTCCGCAGCCTATAATATCACCCCAGAATATCAAGTCGGAGCTTTTTATAGTACCGATACAGATGGCACCAATTACCTGCATGATTATGACCTTAATGAATGGGACGAGCAATTCTACGGCTTTGTTAACAGTCCCTACGGACAACTTCAAATCGGTCAAAACTATAACGTCGGTTATTTATTTTATGTCGGAGCCCCTACTACCGGCCCTCTTGGTGTTAATGATAGTACGGTTACCAACTTTTTAAATAACCCCAACTGGTATAGTACCGGAGGCAAACGAGCCGCGTATCTAACTCTCAATTCAACTCAGCTTGATACCGATAATGTTGCCGCTAAAATCAACTATATTTCGCCGACTTTTTATGGTACCCAATTTGGTTTCAGCTATATGCCCAAGGCTTATGTTAATCAGGGTTTAATCAATGGTTATGCTCCTTATCATAATGAAGACGCCTATGTTGTAGCATTATCCAATACGCATAATTTTGGAGAAGTAACCCTTAATTCGTATTTAGCTTATGGACTTTATGCTAAAGACGATAATGATTATGCCGCCGGTTTAAGCCTAGCTTGGCGCAACTGGACATTAGGCGGT
The DNA here is from genome assembly GCA_944392325.1 of uncultured Alphaproteobacteria bacterium. Taxonomy (GTDB): domain Bacteria; phylum Pseudomonadota; class Alphaproteobacteria; order RF32; family CAG-239; genus HGM16780. Next base: position 10,254 of record CALXWI010000043.1, read on the forward strand.
TCATTCCGCCGCACCACGGTTGATGGCGACCGCTACCCCATTAACCAGCAAATCAACAGCTATATGACTGCCCCTTACTTTGATAACTTCCGCGAAGGTAAGGCATGGAACATAGGTGCTAGCTATACTTATGGCAAGTTGACCACCGCCGTTACCTATTTTGAAGCTGAGGCAGATTTAACTGCTAACAAAGACCAATATTTACAGTGGACAAACCAATATCAATATAATAAATATTTAAGCCTATTTGCCACCATAGCCCATGTTAGCTTTACCGGAGTTAGCAACAGCGCCTCCGACAGCAATAAAGGCTATAGTTACATTACCGGCTTTACTCTGAGTATTTAGCCCATTTTTTAGAGGACTATAATGCCCCGACATCTACTTATTTTTTTGTTCTGTATTGGCTTTTTGAGCCCCGCAAATGCCAGTCCGTTGACTATAAAGAGTCAGGGCTTAGCGGGTGCTTATTATGGCGTATCTCATAGTGACGGCTCTCAATCTCAACTAGCTAACCGCGGCGTAGCCCGTGCCGATGGTAAACTTACTCTAAGCTATGACACCTCAACAACCAATAATATTAGCCTAATTAACGACTATACGATTCTTTTCCGTACCGATGATAAAAGTTACCGCGATGGAGATTGGCGCTATTACCCTTATTTGCGTTGGCACAATCAAGACTACGGCACTGTTGACTTAGGCTACAACTACAACGTTGCCTTGTTATTTCATCAAGGCGCCAAAGAAATTACTTTTTTAGGGATAAGGGATTCCAATTCTACATATTTTTTAAGCAATCCTAACTGGGGCAATGGTAAAAAGCGTACTTATTTTTATACGCCCAAATCTACCGCTATTATGAATGACGGCCGCTCCGCCAAACTCAACTATATTAGTCCGGAGTTTTGGCGCAGTCATATCGGCTTTAGTTACACACCAGATAGCTCCAATCGCCGTGGCATGACTAGTCGTTATGTTGACTATGAGGGGCGTGAGGACGGCTATGTATTCGCCCTTAAGCACTATGAATATTTATGGGGCGGCAAGCTCACACTATCCACCGGTTTTGGCTTGTTTGAAAGCTCTACCAAGGAAACCTCGTTGAGTGCCGGCTATACCAAAGGCGGCTGGACATTTGGTTTAGGTTATAAAAAAGCCTATGTCGATGGGGATAAAAATGCCATCTCTACCACCGCAGTCAGCCCCTATCTTCCGGCTTATTTTGATAATTATCGCGAAAGCCGCAGCTGGGATGTTAGTCTAGGTTATGACTTTGGCAATTTTAAAACCAATCTCGCCTACCTTAATACCCAAGCCGATAATACCTCCGACCGCGACCAACTACTTATACAGTCCAATGTCTTTAAGCTGCAGCACGGTTTGGAGCTATATTGGATGAACGTCTGGATGAACAGCGATGGCGACACTCGCCTTAAACATAATGATACCAAAGGCTACGCTGTTATTAGCGGTATCGGTTGGCGTTTTTAATCAAAATTAAACTTTATTATCTATACTTCACCTATGTCATAGCCAATAAAGGAGGATTCTAATGCCTAAGTTTTTGCTTGCAGCGGCTTTAAGTTTTATTAGCATAATCAATGTAGCTCAAGCCCAGTCTACGGATAGTTCTAGTCGCTATGTAGAAATGCTGAACCGATGCCGCCACCCCGGATGGACTCAAAGCCCCGAAAAAAGCGGCAAACAACAGGCTCTCTGGACCCGCCAAGAAAACAATTGTCTTAAACAATATATAGACGAGCAATTGGCTCTTCTGTTTGATAATGAAGATTATTTATCACAAGCCCGCCAAGAGCTAAACACGCTGCAAAATTCTTATAACCGTCTTTATACATTGGTCTATAACAACAATGCCTCCTGTCATCAACAGCAAGACTTTTACAGCTGCGGAGATGCCAATGCCAATATCTCTGAAATCTTATGGAATCAAGAGCTCAAAGCGATGTTAAATAACTTGCTGCGTTACCAAGATTCCCTTAATTTCAGCAACCGCTAAATGAGCTATTTCATTTTAGTATAAGACAGCGTAAAATCGCCATCTTTCAAAATCAATACATTATTGTCCAACTTCTCAATCCGATAGGTATCGCTAAACGGAATAGTAACTCCGTTACCAATACTCTCACCGGAAAGTACCAATGTATCGCCGTTTTTTTCCCACGAGCTATACACTAAAGTTGCCATATTAATAGATGCAAGCTTTCCGTCTTTTTCAAATTTAATACCTTGTACTTGGTTTTCCATACCGGGAATAGGCTGCACCCAACTTCCTACAATGTTTGCCTCATCAGAGCAACTGCACAGTCCAATCACGGCCAATCCTAAGAGCAATTTTTTCATCATCGTCACCTCTTTGCCGTCTTTACAAAAATGGCGCCAGCGAGAGGACTCGAACCTCCTACCCACAGTTTAGGAAACTGTTGCTCTATCCTGATGAGCTACGCCGGCGTCACTTTTGTTTATACAAATATCGGATCTATT
>CALXWI010000044.1 GCA_944392325.1 uncultured Alphaproteobacteria bacterium
CCCTCGCCTCCTCTAATCCATTGCCTTCCCTTAAACACATAGACAAAACCGTCCACCAAATTATTTTTTCCCTCTCTTCTCAATCCCCAATTTGATGATTACATCAAAAACGACTTGCAACTTTGCGCCTCGCGTGGTATTCTGAATATGCAGTCAGGAAATCCGGCTGTGGTGTCTCAAAACACCCAAGATTAAATATCCACCATGGTGTGGAGTGCTGGTAATATATTGAATAACAGCGACTGTTAATCTTGCAGTTTTGAGCTCCATGCCGCCTTGGTTTTTATAACTTAAGCGGCATTTGTTTTAACTCTAAAAACAATGGAGCTTTGTTATGAAAATCAAATTTTTACTCTTAGGGACTTCTCTGTCCTTAATTCCAAACTTAACTTTTGCCCAATGCGTGGCGACGCAAGACTGCGAAACTTTGGGCTATACTGAAACCTCTTGTAATGGAGGGAAGGGTGTCAAATGCCCCTTTGGCAATTGGTGGGCTTGCTTCAAAACCGATTCGGAATATGAACAACAATTCTGTGATAAATATGGGTTTAAATATACCTGTTCCGGCACCGGTGAACAAGGCATCGGCAATGCTTGCAACGGTAAATATCAAGCTTGCACCTGCGATTCTAGCTACCAATACACCTGCTCCGGCACAGGCTACTCCGGCGGCTCCGGCACCGCTTGCAGCGGAAAATACACCTCCTGCACCTGCGCCAGCGGATATGAGTGGAACGGCAGCAGCTGCCAACAACAATTGAACGGAGCCCAAGGTGAGTTGTATTACTGCAACGGCACAGTGGTTGGCGTTAAAACTACAAGTATGAACTTCTATGTCGCTATGCAAGATTTAGGATATATGGGCTGGAATAATGCCAATAGCCAAAGCCAAAGCTACTCATTCTGTAACAATGTTAAAGGTACCTTGCCAACATTAGATCAATTATTGACCATATATAACAAGAAATCGTTAATAAACAGCTTACTTTCGACAAATGGAGGAACAAAAATGACAGAATATGTGTATTGGTCGTCTACCTATTACGACAGCAATCGCTACTACATCTTGCATATGTACACCGGTGACGGCAATTGGAACACCATAAGTAACAACTTTTATGTTCGCCCGATTCTCACTTCGTGGTAATTCTCAACGGGCAGAGTACAAGTCTCACACTTTCCCTGCCCCTTTCCCTCGTCCACCTCTCTCTCAAAACTTACCTCCCTTAAAGCATTAGACAAAATAGTCCACATATTATAATAATTCCTCCATCTGCCACAACCTCCCAACCTGCATTACAATAATTTTTCATAAAAAAAATTTTTCCTCTCCACAATTTTGTTAAGTGCTTTTTAAGTTTTGAGCGATATGATACTAACCATAATAAATATGATTTTGTAAACTATTAAATCTTTATAATCATGGAACTCTTTATAATTATTTTTGTTGCAGGCGTCTTATTGCAAGTACTGCAGTATTTTTGTGAAAACAAATTCGGCAAAAACTGGTTATTATCACTAGTTAAGATTGTAGCTTATGTTGCAGTCGGAGCTGCCGGCCTTTGTATTGTATTGTTAAGCAGAGATATATTCAAAGAATTTGAAGGATATGTCTGTGCCGTAGTTTTATCAATTTTTGTGCCACGAATGATTGATTTCATCTTGGGCGTGACATGGGATGATGATAACGCTAATGAGAGGCATATATTAGTATAATAAAAAAGGCTTGTTCTTTAAGAAGGAACCAAGCTTTTTTTTGTTGGTAACAATAATTACAATGTCTTGCCGTATTTTATCAGGTTGTTGCGGACATAACCTCGGAGTGATACCTCCGGACGCGCGCCGTAGTGGCTGATGATTTCCGCCGCGGCAATACTGCCTATCATCGCGCAAGTACCAATACTACGGTCGTTTAACAAACCATACAAAAATCCGGCTGCATACAAATCTCCGGCACCGGTAGTATCCACCACATTACTAACCACCTCTGATTCAACATAGGTTTTAACACGTCCATTTACCACTACCGAACCTTTGATATTGCGAGTAATGGCGGCAATCTCGACCATTGGCTTTATCTTGTCTAAGTTAGCCTCAAAGTCATCACTTCCAAACAAAGCATTGAGTTCATCTTCATTACCAAACAGAATATCAACATGCTGTTCAATCAGTTTCAAAAACTCCTCGCGATGGCGCTCCACGCATGACTTGTCTGATAACGAGAATACAAAATCGCGATGATGTTGGTGAGCAATCTCAGCCGCTTTCAAAATTGCGGCTTTAGCACTTTCTTCTTCCCAAAGGTAGCCTTCTACATAGGTCATTCTGGCCGAGCGAATAGTATTTTCATCAATATCATCAGCACTCAAATGGGTTGATGCCCCCAAATACGTAAACATCGAGCGTTCGGCATCAGGAGTAACCAACACAATACTGCGACCGGTAGATGGGCCTTGGTTAAGCGGCTTAGTAAAAAAGTCAATACCGGTAGCCCCAATATCGCGGCTAAAAGCCTGTCCCAGCTCATCATCATGAACTTTACCGATAAAAGCACAGGCCAAACCAAGCGATGCCATACCGGCAATAGTATTAGCCGCTGAACCGCCTGATACCTCACGCTCCGGCACAATATCTTGATAAATTTTACCAGCCGGCAAAGCATCGAGCAAAACCATTCCACCTTTTTTAAGGTTACGCTCAACCAAAAAACGCTCTCCGACTTTGGCCAATACATCAACAATAGCATTGCCGATACCGACAACGTCATAAAAAATAGAGTCATTATTTTTGGACTTCATGATATCCTCTTAATTCTGATTTACAATCTGAGGTGTAATTTAGCGGAATAATTTATAAAAATCAAGTAACTTGTAGCATAAAAAAAACCTCCGGCAATCCACCGAAGGTTTCATAACACAATCTTCGCTCACTGCTTAGTCGTTAGCGTTCGGCCATTCAGCAGCTTTTTCAGCGTTGAATTTAACAACGGCTTCGTCAGCTTCATCATCAGAGCAAATAGCGCCTTGCGGACATTCAGAAATGCATACACCGCAAGAAATGCAAGTATCCGGATCAATTACCATCTGAGCATCACCTTCATGGAAAGCATCAACCGGACACACAGAAGTACAAGCTCTGCATTTGATGCAGGAATCATTAACAACAGAAACCATTATATATCTCCTAACGTTATGGATGTTGAAATTCAGGCTTAAATTGACACAGTTTATTTATAAAATCAAGTATTTTATTTTACCATCTTGCACAGTTGGCAAACAAACCCCATATATAAGGTAGTATTTTTTAGTTTAGAGGAGTAAAAAATGGCTGATAAAATGGAGTTTCGAGCTGAAGTCAATAAAATGCTCGATATTGTGATTAATTCTTTGTATTCGGAAAAACAAATTTTTTTGCGAGAGTTGATTTCCAACGCCAGCGATGCCTGCGACAAGCTCAAATATCTGGCACTGACCAACCAAGACCTGATGAAAGGCGTCGGCCAGCTCAAGATTACACTTATTCCCAATGCTGACAACAATACCCTGCAAATCAAAGATAACGGTATCGGTATGAACCGAGATGACTTAATCAACCACTTGGGCACCATAGCCAAGTCCGGCACGGCTGATTTTGTGAACAACGCCAAGGACAACGGCAGCTCTATGGAGCTGATAGGCCAGTTCGGCGTAGGCTTTTATTCCGCCTTTATGGTCGCCCAAAAGGTTGAGATTTTGACCCGCAAAGCCGGAGAAGACCAAGCCTGGAAATGGGTATCAAACGGAGTCGACGGCTTTGAAATCAGTGAAGCCGAAAAAGCCGAAAATGGTACCGAGATAACCCTGTTTTTGAAAGCTGATGAAAAACAATACACCGACACCATCTACCTTCGCCAGATTGTCCGCCTGTATTCTGACCACATCAGCTATCCGATTGTAATGGACTTGGGCAAAAACGGTGAAGAAACCATCAACACCGGCTCTGCCTTGTGGACCCGCCCCAAAGCCGAAATCACTCAAGAACAGTATAAAGAGTTTTATCACCACGTATCCAAAAACTTTGATGACCCGTGGATGACTCTGCATTTTAAGGCTGAGGGTAATTTGGAATATACCGGTTTGGTATTTATCCCCTCAACCCAGCCGTATGACCTGTTTCAGCCTGACCGCAAAAACGGCCTCAAACTGTATGTAAACCGCGTCTTTATATCTGATAAGGTTGAGGAGCTGCTGCCCAATTACTTGCGCTTTGTTAAAGGCATTATTGACAGTTCAGACTTGCCGCTCAACATCTCGCGAGAGATGCTGCAGCAAAACCCCTTGGTTGCCAAAATCAGAACCGGCACCGTATCTCGTATTTTGAAAGAGCTCAAAAAACGCTCCGAAAATTATGATGATTATATGAAGTTTTGGCAAGCCTTCGGCACCGCGTTTAAAGAAGGCATTTATGAGGACTTCTCTAACCGTGAAGAAATCGCCTCTTTGTCGCGCTTTTATTCCACCAAAGGGGAAGACAAACTTGTATCTTTGGATGAATATATTGAACGTATGCCCACCGGCCAAAAAGCCATTTATTATATTACCGGTGATGACGTCAAAGTTTTAGGCAACAACCCGCAGTTGGAAGCCTTTAAGAACAAAGGGCTTGAGGTCTTGCTGTTGGTTGACCCGATTGACGAGTTTTGGACTCAAGTCCTGACCAAATACAAAGACAAAGATATTAAACATATCTCTATGGCGGAAGAAGACTTTGCCCCCGACCGCAGCCAGGCTATCAAAGCCAAAGATGCCGACTTGCAAAAGCTCACCGACATTATGGCCAAGACCTTGAACGGCGAAGTCGCCAAAGTCGCCACCACCGAAAAACTGACCAACAGTCCGGTTTGTTTGGCGGTTGAAGACGGGCAAATGAGCCTCCACTTAGAGCGTCTGATGCGCAACCACCAACAGCAAACGGCTTTTGCCAGCCTTAAGGTTTTGGAGCTGAATCCTTATCATCCGCTGATTGTTAAATTATCCGAGCTTGCCGCAGCCGACCAAGCTGATGCCCGCATAACCGAAATGACCAAAATGCTCTATGACCAAGCCCTGATAGCTGAGGGCGAGGCCATTCGCAACCCATCATTTTTTGCTGAGCGTCTGGGAGCATATATGCTCAACTCGCTTAACTAAGCGGCCTTCACTATCCAACCCCATAAAGCGCTCTTGTCATCTCAAGAGCGCTTTTAAACTATCAGCCATCCACAAGACCCAGCTTTAGCATCGCACCTTCAAGGCACCTCACCAGCTACCGCTAACCGATGCCCGCGGAGGCTCTCCGCTCAAACGGCGCCCGTTTGCCCTTTTGCCCGTTTGACTTTACTTGACCAATTTTCTATCCAGCCGTTCTTCATCAATGCCTACCGGATCCTGATGAATAATAATCTGCGCATTGGGAAACTCCTCCCAAATATTTTCCTCCACGGCTTCCGTCATCTCATGCGCAGCAGACAGCGGCAAATCTCCGTCCAGCTCCAAATGGAACTCAAACATATAAGCCCCGCCCAAATCTCTGGTTCGCAAATCGTGCAAACCTTTTGCAAATGGGGACGACATCACAATCTCACACACTTTTTTGCGAACCTCAACCGGCAGCTCGGCATCAGTCAAAGTGCTGATTGCCCGCCCCGCCAATTTATAGGCATTAACTAACAAAAAGATTGAAACCACACTGGCCGTCAACGTATCAAACCAGTCAAAGCCAAACATATCAACCACCGCTAAAGTAATAATGATTGACACATTGGTCACCACATCCACCGTATAATGGTCAGAATCCGCCGCAATTGCAATTGAGCCGGTCTTCTTGGCCACAAACTTTTGGAACGCAATCAAACCTAGGGTCGCCACCAAGCTTACCGCCATAATCAGCATACCGATTCCGGCTTTTTCCACTTCCGTCGGATAAAAGATTCTATAAATCCCGTCATACAACACAAAAATCCCCGAGCCGGCAATAAACGCCGCCTGCACCAAGGCGCTGATAGCCTCCACCTTGCCATACCCATAACGATGGTCAAACGTCGCCGGCCGAGATGAAAAACGCACCGCCACCCACGTAATTGATGATGCAAAAATATCAGCCAAACTATCAATCAAAGAAGACAAAATCGCCAGCGACCCCGTCGCAATCGCCGCCGCAATTTTCAGCAACGCCAATAACGCCGACACGCTTACACTCGCGGTTGATGCCCAACTTTTCAACTTATTCTTTTGTTCAAGATTTCCGTCTTTTAATAACATTTATCATCCTCTTCAAATCATCTGCGGCAATTTCATAAAAGCGGCTTTTAGCATACTCGGCAAACATTTGCAAATGTTTGTTGTCATTTGTGTTCACAAAATCATACTTCACCCAAGTTTTGCCCTCAGCACTCACAAAACTGAGCTCAACCTCAACACCGCCCTCAGCTTTAAGACGCATTTCAAACAACGGCTCGGCATTTTGGGGCTCACCGCACGCCAACAAATAAGTATTGAGCAACACCTTCATCATCTCGGCAATACGGTCTTCTTCCGCCACCTCATCAAACCCCTGCAACCGCCCGTAGCGCAAATTCCATAACGTATCATAAGTCCAGTTTTGCCACATCGGCTCAATATCAATCAAGTCCACCAGCACCAACCATACCTGAAACTGGTTATCAAACTTCACATAAGCGGCACGCTCTCCGCGCCCGACATCCAAGTCATATTTGCCCACTTCAAAGGCGGCAATTTCTTTTCCGTCGTCATTTTGCAGTTCGATTCTGGTATTTTTTGATCCCGCCTCCTCAATGGGGTTCAAATCAAAGCGCGCCAAATAAGCCGCATCAGCCGTTTTCTTTTCAAAAAATCTTGCTTCCAGCAAAGCACTCAAAAAGCTGCGTACTCTTGCCTGATACACCGGCACATCTGCCGGATTATCCAGCCGCCACAACCCCTCTTGCTTATAGAGCTTGATTTCCGCCTCATGATTTTTAATCACAATCCTGTCAATTTGGTTGATTTGCTCGGCCAAATCATCAAACACCGGCTGATTTTCATACTTTTCCTGAGCATCTCCATATTGAGTTGTTGCCGCCGCGATTCCCAATGCCAATAACATCGCCGCTGTGACCATAATCCGCACCACCTGGCGATTAAGCTTAATTTTTTCCAGCACAGTCTCTTTCTTTCTGCCTTTCAGCGCCACCAGCAACAACAGCAAAGCAATCAGCAGCGGCACGGCATAAATATTGACTGCTTTCACCGCCCAATCCACCTTGTTAAGCTCGGTATTGGCATTGGCTCTAATATCACTCAGCTCGGCTTTCAGGCTTTCCAAGCGTTTGCGAATACCGGCAATCACCGCCAGCTCATCGCTTGAAAAATTCTCCCTCTCTTCAAAAGATTTTTTGTTCCACACATCTTGCAAAGCCTGCTTGGCCTCCTCAATGCGCTTAAATATTTCCGCCTCTTTGAGCCTAAACTCTTGCAAACTCTTGCGACGCAGCTCTTCCACCTTGCGGAAAGGCCTATCCAGCACGCTTTTACCGCGCAGCTCCATAATATTGTCACTCTCCAGTAAGCTCTCCAACGCATTCATCACAAAGTTGGCATTATCCACCAACGGCACCACATATTCTTTACCGGCCACAACTGTTTTATTAGCCCAAAAATCATCATAGAGTAAATCCGTATCCGCCACCGCAATAATCTTAAACGGCTTTTTCTCATCAAGGCTCACAATCTTAGCCGCAATAGTCTTCTCCACCGCATCCGGTTTAAACTTTTGCAGCAATATAGCCGGATTAATACTCCGCTGCGCTGCCACTGCCGGCATCAGCTGCGATTGCTCTCCGGCTCTTATCAGCGGCAAAAACAAAATATCCCGCCGCTGGCTTAGCTTGGTTACCACACTGGCTGAAGCCAACAACACTCCCCGCAAATTAGCCACCTCCGGCAAGGTTCGGGTCAGCTGCTCATCACCCAGCACAAACTGTAATACATCTTGCGTAAACAGCGGGTTTCCGGTATTGCTATTGGTAATATCCACCAACAAAGAATTAGCTAAATCGGCAACTACCGTCTCAGGGTGAAACTTAAATCCCCATTCTTCATCCAAGCCATATAAGTCCGCCGCCAACAAATCATTGTTCTGCGCCGAATACAAGCGTGATGCCTCCGGCGCCACATCGGCAAACAACAAAATCTTTCCGCCATTGTTGGCATATTGGCGCACTTTTGCCACCATCTCCGGCGCCCACCCTTGCGGCTGCACAATCATCAACACGTCCACGCCGTCGATTTCTTCCGGCTTTTCAATTTTTTTGACGCTAAACTCTTCGCCGATTTTATTTAAGATTTCCCACTTTTGCGAAACCATGGTTGCGCTTTGCATCGTATCAAACATCGACAACAAGGTCAAAACCCCGACCGTCTTTTTATCTTCCCGCAAAGAGAGCAGTTTTTCCGCCACATCTTGTTCCAAACTATTAGCCCGCTCCGGCACCAAAAACGGAATAACCGCGTGCTCGTCCAGCTCATTCACCAATACCAAGCCCAAAAAAGCGCTGATATTTTCATCAACCACCGGTAGCGGCTGTAATCCGGCGGCCATTGCCTGATCTTCTTCATTGCTCAGCACCTCGGGATGATAAATTCGATAGCTGAATTTTCCGTTTGAGGCCTCGGCCATCTGCGCCAACAAAACTCTCGCCTTGTCAAACACTTGCCGAAACATCGGGTTTCGCTGCTCCAATATTTTGGAATAATAGAGCTTAGCCACCACCGGATGCTTCAAACCTTGCAGCAAGTCCACGGTATCTTGGTTAAGGGTATAAATCTGCTCTTGCGTAAAGTCATAACGCAACTGCCGCATCCAACGATTCGCCGCCAAATTCAGTCCGGCAAAACCTATCAGCAAAATCACAAACACCCACACATAATAAGCCTTGCGCCCCGACTGTAGCAACTCCGAGCTCCCTGATGTTTTGAAGCTAACCACCAGCACCGTCGTAAAATTAAATAAGATGATTAACGAGGCAAAAAACACCACATCGCGCAATTCCAACATACCGGCGCTCATCGTCCCAAAATGCGTCAAAAAGCTGAATGATGCAATCATATCAATCACCGACACCGGTGCAAACAGCCTAAAGAACGCCAACACATATTCCAACCCGCTCCAAAAGAACAACAGGTTAGCCACCACCGCCAACACCAAAGCCACCACTTGGTTTTTGGTCAAGGCAGACATTGTCTGCGACACCGCCAACATACATCCGGCCAGCACCAAGCTAGCCCCATATCCGGCGGCAATCACGGCATTATCCGGCTCTCCCAACACATTTACCGTCACCCAAAACGGCATTGTCAACACCAAAGCCAAGGCGCAAAACATCCACGAGGCCGCAAACTTTCCCCACACCAACTCAGGGATTGATACCGGCATGGTCACCAACTGCACCACCGTTTTGTTGCGAAACTCCTCCGCCCACAAGCGCATTGCAATCCCCGGAATAAACAGCAAATACAACCACGGCTGGAAGGCAAACATCGCACTCAAGTCTGCATTTCCGCGGTCAAAAAAATGCCCGAAATAAATTGCAAACGACCCGTTTAAGAGCAAAAACGCCAACAAATACACATATGCCAAAGGCGAGGTAAAATAACGGATTAACTCATTTTTGGCCACCACCCATAACTTGTTCATTTTACACCTCTTCCTGCATTGATGTCAGCTTGCGAAAAGCCTCTTCCAAACTGGCGGCTTTGCATTTTTTCAATACTGCGTTCAAAGTTCCGTCGGCGACGATTCGCCCTTTATTAATCATCACGATTCTGTTGCATACGGTTTCCGCCTCTTCCAACAAATGGGTTGAAATCACAATGGTTTTGTCTTTTCCCATTTCGGCAATCATCCGGCGGATATGCACTTTTTGGTTAGGGTCCAAGCCATCGGTCGGCTCATCGAGCAGCAAAATCGGCGGATTACTCAAAATACTCTGTGCAAACCCCACACGTCGCACATAACCTTTTGACAAAGTCTCGATTCTCTGCCCCATCACGTTTTCAATTTTAGCCTGCACCGCCACTTTTTGCAGCAAATCAGCCTTTACATAACCGCCAAAACCGCGCAGCTCCGCCATATAAGACAAGAAGCGTGCCACCGTCAAATCCGGATACAGCGGCGCCCCCTCTGACAAAAAGCCGATATTTTCTTTAGCTTCCAAAGGGTAGCTTTCAATATCTTTACCCAATACTTTAATTTGTCCGGCAGAAGGCTTAAGGTATCCGGCAATCATATTCATCAGCGTTGACTTTCCTGCCCCGTTTGGCCCAAGCAAAGCCACGACCTCGCCTTTTTTGGCGGCCCAATTAAAATCTTTGACCGCCTCAATCTCGCCAAAGTTCTTTGACAGATGCGTAATCTCCAGAGTATACGCCGCCATTTTTCCTCCTTTATCGGTTATCCCTTAGCCACTTCATATAAAGCGATTGCCGCCGCCGTCGACACATTCAAGCTCTCTACGCGCTCATCCATTTTGAGCTTAACGGTTTCATCACAACTTTCTTCCACCAAACGGCGCATTCCTTTGCCTTCGCTGCCCATTACCACGGCGATTTTGCCGTTTTTGTTCATCTTATCAATGGTAGTCTTGGCATAACCGTCCATTCCCACCACCCAAAATCCGGCTTTTTTGAGCTTTTCAATAGCGCGGCTCAAGTTTGTCACCCGACAAATCGGCAAGAACTCAAAAGTTCCGGCACTGGCCTTAACCATTGCCCCGCTTTCCGCCGGAGCATTTTTGTCCTGCATAACCAAAGCCAAAGCCCCAAACGCCGCACAAGAACGTACGATTGCCCCAACGTTTTGCGGGTCAGTCACTTGGTCCAGCACCAACACCTGACACTTTTCCAACCCCTCAGCCTTGTCGCACAGCTCTTCTATGGCTATCCCCTCCAAAGGTTTCACCGCCGCCGCCACGCCTTGGTGCACAGCATCAGGAGGCAACATCTTGTCAATTTCTTTGCGCTCGGTGGCTTTTATCAGCGCCGCATTATGCCCGCCGCGATTCGCAGCTCCCTGCAATTCGGCAGTCATCTCCGGCACGCACCATACTTTTTGCACGATTCGCTTTTTATTTTCTAAAGCTGAGGTTACCGCATGCTTGCCATACAGCAGCACACTCCCTGCCATATTATTATCTCTGTCGTTTTTGGGTTTATAAAATTTTGCCGCCATTGGGGGTTTCCTTTTTTTATTGCTTAATCACTCTACGCAGCACTCCGCCCTGCTGTTCAAGCTTTTGCAAGGCCTCATCTTTGCTGCACTTAAGCCTTGCCATCACGCAGGCTACTTTTACTTTCAGCCCGCTGGCTTTAAGATACTCTTCCGCTTGCTGATAGTCAAGCTTGGTAATATCCGCCACAATTCTGCAAGCCCTGTCATAGAGTTTTTGGTTAGACACGCTCACATCAATCATCAAATTCTCATATGTTTTGCCGATTCGGATCATTGCCGCGGTAGTCAGCATATTCAGCACCATTTTCTGCGCCGTCCCCGACTTCATACGTGATGAACCGGTTACCACCTCCGGCCCCACAATAGGGTTAATAAACACATCGGCAAACTGTTGCATTTTAGCTTCCGGATTCGAGGATACCGCCACCGTCACCGCTCCCAATTCTTTAGCCTTTTGCAATACTTTAACCACATAATCAGGGTTTCCGCTGGCTGAAATCGCCACCACCACATCATTTTTGGTCGGAGCAAATTTAGCCACATCTTCTTCCGCCAAATCTGCTCTGTCTTCAGCATTTTCAACCGAATGTATAATAGCCTTTTCTCCTCCGGCAATAAAAGCCTGCACCATCTCCGGCGCCGCCCCAAAAGTCGGCACACACTCTGATGCATCCAAAATCCCGATGCGCCCGCTGGTACCTGCACCAAAATAAGCCAGCCTTCCTCCTTTAGCAAAAGCCTCGGCAATATAATCCACGGCCTTAGCCACATCAGACAACACCTTTTGCACGGCTAGCGCCACTTTCATATCTTCTTGGTTAATCAAGCTTACGATTTGCGCAGAGTCCATCAAATCAATATTAATAGTATCCGCATTTCTGAGTTCGGTAAGCGCTGGTTTCAACATTTTTTCCCCGTTAAAAACAAATTAAACCTCTAAAAAGCTACAATATTTTAAATAAATTAAGAAATATCTAAAAAAATGTGTTGACATTCACCACAAAATGCTATTATTTTTCGTGGTAGTGATTAATACAGAAAAGTAAGATCCTCTACCCAAATGGATTAGCATCGGAGGGGTGGCAGAGCGGTCAAATGCAACGGACTGTAAATCCGTCGACTTAGGTCTACGAAAGTTCAAATCTTTCCCCCTCCACCACTTAATTCATGGGTACTCGTTCAAAGAGGTTGATTAAGCGGGTGTAGCTCAATGGTAGAGCAGAAGCCTTCCAAGCTTATGACGGGGGTTCGATTCCCCTCACCCGCTCCAAAATTCTCCCTCTTTAGATTAGTCTTAACATTAAATTTTTTTTAGGATTTGTAAAATGGCAAAAGAGAAATTTGAGCGTAGCAAACCGCACTGCAACATCGGTACGATTGGCCACGTAGACCATGGTAAG
>CALXWI010000045.1 GCA_944392325.1 uncultured Alphaproteobacteria bacterium
CGTTTGGAGCTGTAAGGAAAAGGCACCCGAAGGTGCCTTTTCTATAGAACCCCCAGTTTACTGGGGGATATCTATTTATAAGCTAAAATTTTTCGCGGCGAATATAACGAGTATTTTTGCCGATTCTCGATATTATCTCATAACCGATGGTTCCGCTGTCGCGCCCCATATCGTCCAAAGTATAAAAGTCGTCGATAATATGCGCCATCTCTCCGGTTTCCACTTCCGGCACATCGCTGATATCGCAAATAATATTGTCCATCGACAACCGCCCGATAATCCGCGCCTCAAACAACCTTTCCCCGCGAGGAAAAAATACTTTGCCCACGTTTGACAACGCTCTCGGAATTCCGTCTCCGTATCCGATTGATACAATGGCAATTTTGCGTTGCGATGTTGCCCGATACGTTGCCGAATACCCCACAAAGTCACCTTTGGGCAAGTCCGCAATCTGCAATACCGGAGCCAATACTTTGACCACATTCTGCATTTGGTTTTCGCGGTAAGGCGCGGTGTTAATGCCATACATTGCCGCCCCCAGCCGCACCATCTGGAATTGGAATTCAGCTCCCAAAAAAGTCCCGTCCGAGGCCGAAAGCGATGCCGGCAACTCCGGAAAATACTTAGTTTTCAGGCGCTTAAAATTGCTGAGCTGATGCTCATTCATAAAGTGGTCTTTTTCATCACCGCAAGCCAAATGCGACATCACCCAGCCAAACTCTTTGCGGTCATCATCGCTAAGGCTTTCCAGCTCATTTTCCCTAAAGCCGAGGCGGTTAAGTCCGGTCTCAATATTTATCATCGGCTTAATCCCGCTGATTTTGTTTTGCTTCCAAAACTCCAACATTTTGGGCGAGCCGATAACCGGAATCAAATGTGCTTTTTTGAAACTCTCAATACTGTCTTCACCAATCCCTTGCAGCACAAAAATTTCCGCCTCCGGAACACAAGGGCGGATTCGCTCCCCCTCCACCCCGTGGGCCACAAAAAATGTTCTGCATCCGGCTTTTTGATACAGCATCTCTGCTACTTTGCCAGCCCCAATGCCATAGGCGTCGTCTTTGACCACCGCGGCGGCAATCGCCTTCGGAGCAATTTTTTGCAAAGTTTTATAATTGGCTAAAATATTTTCAAAGTTAATTTCTAAAATAGGTCTTGTCAAAATCATCATAAATGCCTAAAATCCACAAAAAGCTCATAACAGGAAAGATACATGGAGTTTATCGACACCCACATCCATTTGCAAGACTATAAGGCAAGATATACCACGGAGATTATCTCTGCGGCGCAGTCTGCCGGTGTGTGTCGTTTTATCTGTTGCGGTACATCTCCGCAGGATTGGGGCAGGGTCGCCTCTCTGGCTGATGAGTTTGCCTCAGTGGTTACACCGGCTTTTGGCCTGCACCCGTGGTATATTTCCTCATCAACTGGTGAGTGGGAGGCTGAACTTGCCCAAATGCTCAGCGCTTATCCGCATGCCTTGATTGGCGAATGCGGACTTGATGGGGCCAAAAATCCCTCTCCGGAGCCTCAGCTTGGCATTTTGCGTCGCCATATTGCTCTGGCACACACATTTCACCGCCCGTTGCTTATTCATAGCGTCAAAGCCCAAAGCTGGTTTGAGGGCATGTGGAAAGAGCTTCCGCCGTGTTTTGTGTTCCATTCATTCAGCGGCAGTTTGGAGTTTGCCCGCCAAATCATCAAATCCGGCGGCTATATATCTTTTTCTTTTTCAATCATGCGGCACCCTCACGCTGCCGAGCTTATCAAGACGATTCCGCTCTCTCGCCTTTTGTTTGAAACTGACGGCCCTTACCAGCCGCCGCATAAGGGGGAGGAAACCGCCGCTGAAACCTTGCCCGAGTTGGCTGCTTTTGTTGCCTCCCATCGTCCGGAAACCAGAGCCGAAGTTTTTGCCGCGGTTTATCATAATTCTTTGGAGTTAATCAACTATGCCCATAAATAACGACCGTTTTATGCGCACACGCGCTCTGCTAGGTAATGACAAAATGTCTCGTCTTGAAGACGCCACGGTAATGATAGTCGGGCTTGGCGCTGTTGGCGGATATGCCTTGGAAGGCTTGGCCCGCGCCGGCGTAGGTCATTTGATTTTGGTTGATTTTGATGTTATAGAACCCACCAATATCAACCGCCAAATTTTAGCCTTAAGCTCCACCTTGGGGCAAGCCAAGACTGACGCCGCCCGCAACCGCGTTAATGATATCAATCCGGCCTGTCAGGTCATTACGCGCAATTTGTTTGTCAAAGCTGATACTTTGGATGACATCTTGAACTTAAAGCCTGATTTTGTGATTGATGCCATTGACGCGCTTAACCCCAAATGCGCCTTAATTGAGGAGCTCTGGCGCCGCCAAATTCCGTTTATCAGCGCGATGGGCGCCGCCCTTAAGCAAGACAGCAGCAAAATAGTCTATGGACGCTTGAGCAATACCAAAAACTGCGCGCTGGCAAAGTTTGTGCGCAAACGCCTCAAACGCCGCAATGTTGATTTAAGCCAAATCTGGTGTGTATCTTCAACCGAACAAGCCGCTTATCCTGATAGTGCCTTGTTTATGGATGAAGATTCCTCCGCTCCGCTCAGTACCGGCGGTCGTCCGCGCCACACTATGGGGTCTTTGCCGACTATTACCGCCATTTTTGGCTTAACCGCCGCTAACGAGGCTATTAAACGTATCACCGAAGGACTTTGATTTTATGAATATGAGCGTACAAAAATCTTTGCGTCTGCACATAGCCCTTTTAGGACGAGTAAATGCTGGAAAATCAAGTTTTTTGAACTTAGTCTCCGGCCAAAATGTATCCATTACTTCAGCCGTTGCCGGCACCACTACTGATGTTGTTGAAAAAGCCCAAGAACTGATACCCTTAGGGCCGGTTGTCTGGCTTGACACCGCCGGCTTTGGTGATACCTCGGTTTTAGGGCAGGAGCGAATGCAACGCACGCTCAAAGCGCTTGACAAAGCCGATATCGCGGTTTTGGTCTGCGAGGGGGCCAACATCGGAGCGGAAGAGAATGAAATTATTGCCGAAGCTGCAAAGCGTAACCTCCCGCTGATTAAAATTTTTAATAAGGCTGATATTTATCCGATTCCATCTGATGCTGATGGTATAGCCGTTAATGCGACGGATTTGTCTTCTCGAGATGAGGTCTTGAACCGTTTCAAAGCCGAGCTCATCGCCAAAGCCCCGGAAGACATTATTAATACCCCGACTTTGATAGGCGATATCGTCCGCGACGGAGGCTCGGTATTGCTGGTAATCCCGCTTGATGACCAAGCCCCCAAAGGGCGTCTGTTGCCGCTACAGGTACAGGTTATGCGAGATTGTCTGGACCATGGCTGCAGCGTTACCGCAGTCAGAGATACCGAGTACCAAGCCGCCTTGCATCGTTTGTCACCGGCGCCTGATTTAGTGATTATCGATTCCAGCGTAGTCGGGACAATCATTCCGCAAACACCGTCATCTATTCCGTTGACTACTTTTTCCATTTTGTTTGCCCGGCTCAAAGGTGATTTGGCCAAATTGGTTGAAGGAGCTTCAGCATTATCAACATTGCAAAACGGCGACAAAATTCTGGTTGCGGAATCTTGTACCCACCACGCCGCCAAAAACGATATCGGACGCGTCAAAATCCCCAACTTAATCCGCCAAAAGACGGGTGTAGAGCCGGTGTTTACTCATATTGCCGGCTGTGACTTTCCGGATAATTTGGCTGAATATAAATTAGTAATCCAGTGTGGAGGCTGTATGAGCAACCGCCGCACGATTTTGAGCCGGATAAACCGTTGCGAACATAGCGGCGTGGCGATTACCAACTACGGTGTCTGCCTTTCTGCCTTGCAGGGATATTTGCCGCGCGTTATCGCCCCGTTCGGATTATAAATTTATCACTTAATCCGGCACAGTTATCCTCAAGCTTACTCTGGTGAAGCATTCCACAGAACCCCAAACGGGCAGGGTGCAAGCATCGCGCTTTCTTTGCCCCTTTTTTATTCTGCTATTACTCTTTAGTTCTTTACTTCTTACCCACCCCTAAAATCTTCACACCTCCTGCGTCACGTTCTTTTCCACCTTTCCCTTTCTCTTTTTCCTTGTCCCCCCCTTTTCCCCTTTTCCCCTTTTCCCTCTTTAATAGCCTGTCTCTCTTAAACAGCTAGACAAAATTGTCTATTAAATTAATTTTCCCCTCTCTTCTCAACCCCCAATTTGATGATTACATCAAAAACGACTTGCAACTTTGCACCTCGCGTGGTATTCTGAATCTGCAGTCAGGAAATCCGGCTGTGGTGTCTGAAAAACACCTCAATACAAAATATCCACCATGGTGTGGAGTGGGTGATATAAGCCTTTGGACGAATAAGCCCGACTGTGTATTGACAGTTTTTCAGCTCCATGCCGCCTTGGTTTTTTATAACTTAAGCGGCATTTGTTTTAACTCTAAAAACAATGGAGCTTTTGTTATGAATACTAAATTATTTTTACTCATCGGGACAAGTCTGTCCTTTATTCCTTGTTTAACTTTTGCCCAATGCGTCGCCACCCAAGATTGCGAAACCTTGGGCTATACCGAAACCTCTTGCAACGGCGGCAAGGGCGTCAAATGCCCCTTTGGCAATTGGTGGGCTTGTATAAAATCCGATTCGGAATGTGAACAACAATTCTGCGATAAATATGGTTTCCAGTACACTTGCTCTGGCGCTAACGAAACAGGCGGCTCAGGCAACGCCTGCAGTGGAAAATATACATCGTGTACTTGCGCCAGCGGCTACGAGTGGAACGGTAGTAGCTGTCAACAATTAAATGGCGCCCAAGACGAGTTGTATTATTGCAATGGTACTGTAGTTGGTGTTAAAACTACGGGTATGGATTTCTATGTAGCAATGAAAGACTTAGGTAATATGAACTGGGATAATGCTATGAGCCAATGCCAAAATTATGCTTTCTGCGGTAATATCAAAGGAACCTTGCCGACTAGAGATCAATTGCTATTAATTTATCTTAATAAATCACAAGTTAATAGCTTGCTTTCGACCAATGGAGGAACAAAAATGACAGAAGACGATTATTGGTCGTCTACCTACTTCACCAGCCAATCCTACATCGTGCATATGTCCTCAGGTACAAACCATTTTACCCCCATTTCCGTCAACCACTATTTTCGCCCCATCCTAACTTCATGGTAACTTGCCGCTGGCAGGGGGTAGAAAAAACTCTCAACGGGCAGGGTGCAAGCATCGCGCCTTATGGGGCACTGAACAAGATACCGGTGACTGATGGGGTTAAGCTGCCCCAGCTTGAGCATCGCGCCTTGTTAGAACTCCGCGCCAGATACCGGAAACCGATGGGGTCAAGCTGCCCCAGCTTGCACCGCCTCGGTGGTGAAAAAACTCCCTTACTAGAGAAGTAAGGGAGTTTTAGATAGTTTAGAAATATAAATCACGTTTTCCGCTCTGCGTTTTGCGCAGTTTGCGGCGCAAATAATTTTTGAAATCGCTTTCCGGCATAGCCTGCATTTCACGTTCAATGGCGGCCATACACTTGCGTTTGGTCTCAGCTGAGGCGTAGTCTTCGGCATATTCGGTCAGTGTCAAAATTGCATTTGGGGTGCAAAACTTCTGCACAAAACCGGGGATGGCAAATTCCATAAAATGCTCTCCGGTACGTCCCAACCGATAACATCCGGTGCAAAACGATGGGATAAACCCATGCTCGCACAACTCACCGATAACCGTGTCCAGAGAGCGTCGGTCGCTCAGCTCAAATTGGCTGCGCTTACGCTCGGTTTCATCATTGCTTTCGGCATAAGCACCAATTCCGATAGACGAACCGGCATCAATCTGACTAATGCCGAAATTAATGGCCTGATTGCGGATTTCCACCGGCTCGCGCGCGGTCAAAATCATACCGGTATAAGGCACGGCCAAGCGGATAGCGGCAATCATTTTAGTAAACTCGTCATCGCTGGCAGGGCAGGGAGGGTTGCTGGCCAATGAGGTGTCCAACGCCGGCTCCATCCTTGGGAAAGATATCGTATGCGGCCCCACCCCGAACTTTTGTTCCAGATGTATGGTATGATACAACATTGCCAAGGCCTCAAACCGATAATCATAAAGCCCGATAAGCGCGCCCATTCCGACATCATCAATACCGGCCTCCATTGCGCGGTCAAAGGCATACAAACGCCACAAGTAGTCAGCCTTCAGCCCTTTGGGGTGGTATTTTTCATAAGTCGGACGATGATACGTCTCTTGGAAAATCTGATACGTACCGATTCCGGCAGCTTTCACGGTTCTGAACCCCTCAATATCAAGCGGAGCGGCATTGATGTTCACGCGGCGGATTTCCCCTCTGCGTACTTTGGTCGCATATACACTGCGCACCGTATCGGCAATAAACGACGGGTTGTAGTCCGGATGCTCGCCAAACACCAAAATCAGGCGTTTGTGTCCTTTAGCTTCCAGAGCTTTAACCTCATCCAGCAGCTCGGTTTTAGACAGTGTCTTGCGCTCCAAACTTTGGTTAGATGACCGATACCCGCAATAAGTACAGTCATTAATGCATTTATTGCCCACATACAGCGGCGCAAACAACACAATTCGGTTACCATAAATGTTTTTCTTGAGTTGTTCTGCACCGGCTTTGATTTCGGCAATAATGTCAGCATCTTGAGCAGTCAGCAGAGCCGCCATTTCAGGCGGATCCAAACGTTGTTTACTGAGCGACTTGGCAATAATATCGCGAATTTGCGCTTTATCAGCCAAAGGCTTTTTCAGCAATTGCTCAATTTCACTTTCCGGAATAAAAGACTTCAGCCCCTCAGTATTAATCTGAGGTAAACCTTTACATGATTTTGTTTCCATAGATAAAAAATTTTATAATTAATACTGATAATAATATTTAAACATCTTGACTTTAACTTGTTTTTGTATATTTGTCAAGGAACAAGCTAAAACCACAAAAAAGCTCAAAATCTTAATTGTTTTTAAGTAAATAAAAGCTATAATCGCAAGCAACACAATGGATAAAGAGTATCGAGAACAGCCATGAAAATGATAAGACCGATTGTAAACATCAGCAAGGTTATCGACAATTATGATGCGGTAATTGTCGGCTTTGGCGGAGTATTGAGCGATGCCTCAGGCATTAAGCAAGAGGCTGTTTCTGCCCTAATAAACATTAAAAAACAAGGCAAAAAGATTATTCTGTGCTCCAATACCGGCCAAAGAGTTTCCCTGCTGTGTGATTTCTTGGTTGCTAATAAAGTTCCGCTGAAGCTGTTTGATGCCATTATTACCGCCGGAGAAATTCTGCATTATAAGCTCAAAAAGCGTGTTGGTGAGTTTGCAGATCTTGGTTCTCGTTACTACAAGTTAGGCTCTCAAGAAGATATGGGTGTTTTCTCACAGCTTGACTATGAGCAGGTTGAAGACATTTCTCACGCTGATTTTATCTATATGGAATCCCCTTCAGCGGCAGATGATTATATTGAAAAATATATGCCTGAGTTAGAACATGCCGCCTCTCTGGGGCTGCCTTTTATCTGTGCCGGTAATGACACCTCCGGTTACAAAGACGGGCAAATCAGTCTGGCACAAGGCGCTCTGGCTGAGCAATACGCCGTTTTGGGCGGGCGCATTATCACCGTCGGCAAGCCTGACCCCGTGGTTATGGCTTATTGTATGGAAGTCCTTCCGCCTGAGACCGCCAAAAACAAAATTTTGGTTATTGGTGATAATTTAGCTACTGATATTAAAGGCGCCAATCTCGTTGGCTTCGACAGCGTGCTGCTTTCCAAGGGTATCCATGTCAACTTTTTAGGCGAGGGCTATATCTCTGATGTCGCCAAGACCCGTGAACTTTCCACCAATCTGGATGCTTATCCGGATTATGTAATATCTAACCTTCGTTGGTAATAAAGGGCTACTTTCCGGCGGCTAGTTCTTCTTGCAAAAGCTCAACTTCCAGCCATTGGTTTTCCGCCTCATCAAGCTTAGCGCGCTTATCTTCCAGCTCTGCGGTCAGACGGTCAAATTCTTCCCGATTCGCATTATACAGGTTGGCGTCACTTAAAGCCTCTTCAATTGCGGCAATCTCTTTTTCCAAATTTTCCATCTGCTGGGGCAAAACCTCCAGCAAGCGCTGTTGTTTATAGCTGAGCTTAGCGGGTTTACCGGCTTGCGGAGCCGCCTGAGGTGCTTTTTTGGCCGGAGCCTTGGGAGCAGGCTTTGTAGGGCTCTTGGCCGCGGTATTTTGCAATTTCTGCTCCAAATCCGAATACCCTCCCGGATACTCAGTCGCGCTCCCATCCCCCGGCATATAAATTACCGAAGTTACCACCCTGTCCAAAAAGTCACGGTCATGGCTAACAATCAAGGCCGTACCTTGGTATTCGTCCAGCACTTCTTGCAGCAAGTCGATGGTGTCCATATCCAAATCATTGGTAGGCTCATCAAGCACCAAAAAGTTTGATGGCTTGGCCAAGGCCAGAGCCAGCATCAAGCGGTTTTTCTCTCCACCGGACAACGCCGCCACCGGACAATTCGCCTGCTCCGGCTTAAACAAAAAGTCCTTCAAATAAGCCACCACATGCCGATACTGCCCGCGCACATATACGTGGTCGCCCTCGTTGCACAAGGTTTTCCATAAAGTTTTTTTGGGGTCGAGGTCAGCCAGATTCTGGTCAAAATAAGCCTCTTCAAGGTTTTTGCCGATGCGCACAAACCCCTCATCCGGAGTCAAGCGCTTGGTCAATAGCTTAATCAAAGTAGTTTTTCCGGCCCCATTCGGCCCCATTATGCCGATTTTGTTTCCGCGCATAATTTTGGTTGAAAAATCTTTTACCAAAATACGCTCGCCAAACGATTTATAAATATGCTTAGCCTCAATCACCAAGCGCGAGCGAGCATCGCCTTCTTCAATCTCCAAATTAACCGAGCCGATTTGTTTAAGCTGGGTTTTGCGCTCTTCTCTGAGTTTTTGGAGCTTGCGCAAGCGCCCCATATTGCGTTTGCGCCTAGCCGTAACTCCTTTGTGCAGCCATTCGGTCTCAGCTTCCAGCTTTTTGTTAAGGTATTTTTGCTCAATAATTTCTTGGTTAATGACCTGTTCCTGCCATTCTTCAAAAAACTTAAAGCCTTTGTTGTTGCGGCGCATAATCCCGCGGTCAAGCCAAAATGTGGTAGTTGAGATATTCATCAAAAACATTCTATCGTGGCTGATGACAATCACCGCACCGGCAAACTCCTGCACCACTTTTTCCAGTTTTTGAATGGTGGGCATATCCAAATGGTTGGTAGGCTCATCCAAGAGCAAAATATCCGGTTCACCGATGAGGGCTTTTGCCAAGGCCGCTTTGCGCCGCTCTCCACCTGATGCAGCATCAGGGGCTTGGTTGGGCAGAATCCCCAATTGCTCAATTAAGATATCTGCTCGGTATTCTTGATTTTGCTCATCTTTGGGCAAGCCGGAAATCACCACTTCTTTTAGGGATTTATATTGGCTGAAGTCAGGTGTCTGCGGCATATAAGCCACTTTCACCCCCGGCTGCACAAAAATCTCGCCTTCATCGGGGTCGAGCTGCCCTGCAATAATTTTCAGCAGGGTTGATTTTCCCGAGCCGTTTCTTCCCACCAAAGCGATTTTATCGCCGCGGTTAACAAACAGCTCCACGTCAGAGAACAACTCTTTAGGCCCAAAACTGAGCTTAACATTTTTAATGGTCAAAATCGGCGGTTCAAACATAATCTTTACAAATCGCCCTCAATCAGCTGCAAGCCCTCAATCTCCCACTCCAGCCCTTTCGCCGCCCAGAGGAAGAAATCGCTGACTTTTTCTTGTTTGATACCAATATGAGTACCAATTGCATAAATGGTTGAAATTTCCTCATCGGATAACTCGTGGTTAGAGATTGCGACCAAAATCATCTCGCGCAATATGTATCTGCGTAATTTAATATCTTTAATGGTTTTGATAGCGGCGGCAGCCTCTTCGGGGGATTTAAATTTTTTGATTTTTTTCAGCGCCGATTCGCTCATCCCCAGCTCTTTAATCCGGTTAGTCAAATAATCAGTTTCCTGATTTTGGCTCAAATCCATAACAAAAAACATCGCCGCAATAAAAATCTCTTTTTGTTCTGAAGTCATTGTTCCGACAATATTAGGCACGACAAACCCTTTCTCTTAACACACAAAAACATTCAACTCTTTATACAAGATAAAATAAAGATTTGCAAAACAAAATAAATATATCTATAATAAACACAAATTTTTTTTGAATAAATCAATTAGAAGTAGAGGAATTTACAATGCCTTTGAAAATTGAACTCAAACCTCATGAAAGTATTATTATCGGCGAGGCCTTGATTACTAACGACAACGAGCGTACCCGTTTTTATATTGAGGGTAATGTTCCGATTCTGCGTGAAAAATTTATTCTGCGTGAAAAAGACGCCGACACACCGAGCAAACGTGTTTACTTCATTGTCCAGCAAATGTATCTATCCAAAGACGTGAGCGAACTGCAAAAGATGTATATTGATTTTGTGCGTGATTTGCAAAAAGCCGCGCCGAGTCTGATACCGTTTACCGCTGCAATTACAGACAATATCCTGCGCGGAGAGTTCTATAACGCCATCAAATGCGCCAGCCAATTAGTCCAAAAAGAGGAAGAACTTTTCGGTGCGGCTCTCCATCCTGCAGAAGCACAAGACGAATCTAAATAAATTGTTGTTTTTCAATTAGTTGTTTAAAACTATTGCCAAATCCACAATTTTGTGGTAACATACTTCATATGCTGTTCAGAATGAAAGCATTATAGTATTTAACCATAGTAATTGGGAGAAAAACAATGTCAGATATATCTTTGACCGCTAGCATGCGATCCAACCTGTTGTCATTACAGAACACTCAATCTTTGATGGATATGACACAGGAAAGACTTTCTACCGGTAAGAAAGTAAACTCAGCAATTGATAACCCTTCATCTTACTATACAGCTCAAAGCTTGACCAACCGCGCCTCGGACTTGGAAGGCCTGTTGGATAGTATGGGACAGGGTATTCAGACCATTCAGGCCGCTAACGAAGGTATTGAGGCGATTACCTCATTCGTACAACAGGCCAAAGCGGTAGCCAACACCGCGCGTGATACTTCTATGAACAAAGAGCTGAAAGCTGAAAAAGCTTATGCCGCTCCTAAAGCAGAAACTACTATTACTATTAAAGTCGGAGATAAAGAATTTACTGCTAGTTTAGATACTACAGAAAGCACTTCAGCCCTTGCCGCAACAGAGCTTAATAGAGCTACTGCTGCTGCCGGCACTACCGGAACTTGGGCTGATACCGGGCTGGAATTCTACGACAATAACGGAAGTATTGGCCTGCGAGTAAAATCAACTGCTGCAGCAGACTTTACCTCAGCCAATGTAACAGTATCTGGTTTTGATAGTGTTGCCATGAGTGGTAAAATTAATCCACATGACCGTGATAGTTCAATCGCTCAGTTTAATGAGATTTTGGCGCAGATTGACCAAATCGCCTCCGACTCCAGCTACAAAGGTGTTAACTTGTTGAAGAAAGATGATTTGAAGGTTGTCTTCAACGAAGACCGTTCATC
>CALXWI010000046.1 GCA_944392325.1 uncultured Alphaproteobacteria bacterium
TAAGATTTTGAAGTAAAATCTTAAATTAAAGTAGACTGTAGAAGAAAAGCTCCGAAATTTTATTTCGGAGCTTTTTTATTGCGCAAACCAATAACTAAACTAAAATTTTCCCCTTATACTATTTTCATATTTTTTCTGTCCTACGATTAAAATAATTATTGAAACATAATAGGCTTTATGTTATAATAATCTTAAGTCAACAATTTGACGAGATATTTTTATCTACCACACAGGAGTTTTTAATTATGAATACAAAATTATTTTTACTCTTAGGAACCACCATATTCGTCACTCCATTTATATCTCAAGCTCAATGTGTTGCTACCCAAGACTGTGAAACTTTAGGTTACACGGAAGACAGCTGCAATGGCAATAAAGGTGTTAAATGCCCATTTGGCACCAAATGGGCCTGTCTTAGTAAAGACACTTGTGAAAGTAATGGTTTCAAATACACTTGCCAAGGTAATGGATACTCATCAGGCATTGGAGAAAGTTGTAGCTCAAAATATAAAAAATGCCAATGCTCGTCTGGCTATATCTGGAATGACGGACAAGGATGTATTACTGACGCTTGTGCTGGTTATATATATTGCGAACATGGATGTAGAGGAACTGACACCTGCGGAGGAAAATGTAAAAGCTGCCTTACATATCAATGTGATTATTATTTTAATTGCGAATGCCGACCTGCTGGATATAACTATCGATTATATTGCGATTGGTGGTGTGCATCAGGACAAACATGCTATAAAGATTTTGGAACTTTCGGAGAAGAATCAACATGCTTAAGTGCATTAAGAACAGCCCAAAATCAAACATATAATTGCGAATATCGCTAATCTCCCTCCCCACAAACAAAAAAACACCAGCCTTTGCAGACTGGTGTTTTTTCATATCACAAGCTCAATCGCTTATTCGTGCAGGTGAGGCATCTTGGCTTCTTCCACCAAATTAGCAATAAAGTCCTCAACCTTCAAGATTTCTTGCTTGTCAGAGCCCAAGCGGCGAACAGTAACCGTACCGTTTTCCTTTTCTTTGGCGCCGACCACCGCAATAACCGGAATTTTTTCAACCGAATGTTCACGAACCTTGTAATTGATTTTCTCATTACGCAAATCCGTCTTAACCAACAATCCGGCCTCACGCAGTTTTGCCGCCACTTCTTCAGCATATTCATCAAACTCGCTGACAATCGGGCAAACCACAACCTGCTCCGGAGACAACCACAACGGCAGTTTTCCGGCATGGTTTTCAATCAAGATACCGAGGAAGCGCTCAATTGAGCCAAACAACGCACGGTGCAACATTACCGGACGATGTTTTTCACCGTCTTCACCGATATACGAAATATCAAATCTTTCCGGCAGGTTCATGTCAACCTGAATTGTGCCGCACTGCCACTCACGACCGATAGCATCTTTCAAAATAAACTCCAGCTTCGGTCCATAGAATGCACCCTCTCCTTCATTAATTTCAAAAGCATAACCATGAGAAGTCAACGCGTTTGACAACGCATTTTCACACAAATCCCAAACTTCATCAGAGCCGATTCGATAAATACTGTCCGGACGAGTTGACAAATAGATTTTCACATCTTCAAAACCAAAATCTTTATAAATATCCAAAATCAGTTTCAAAGTAGTAATGCACTCTTCTTCCATCTGCTCTGGGGTACAAAAGATGTGAGCATCATCTTGGGTGAACTCTCTAACTCTCATCAAGCCCATCAACGAGCCCGAAGCCTCATAGCGGTTGACTTTACCAAACTCAGCCATACGCAGCGGCAAATCACGATAAGATTTGATCCCCTGCTTATATACCAACAATCCGCCGGGGCAGTTCATCGGCTTAATGCAGAACCATTTTTTGTCTTCCGTCTGGCCGGAGTAGTTATGCGCACCATACTTATCCCAGTGACCTGAAGTCTCCCACAACACTCTGTCCATCACCCGCGGGGTTGAAATCTCCACATAACCGTTATGCTCCTGACGATTACGCATATACTCAATCAAGCGGCGATAAATGCGGTATCCTTTATCATGCCAAAATACCGCCCCCGGAGCATATTCCGGTTCAAAATGGAACAAATCCATTTCCTTACCGAGCTTACGGTGGTCACGCTTAGCAGCTTCTTCCAGCATCTGCAAATAAGCTTCCAAATCTTTTTTATCAGCCCAAGCCGTAGCATAAATACGCTGCAACATCTCCTTGGTTGAATCTCCGCGCCAATAAGCACCGGCCACTTTGGTCAGTTTAAAAGCATTACCGATTTTGCCGGTAGAAGGCACATGCGGCCCACGGCACAAATCCGTAAATTCACCCTGTTTATATAAAGATATCGTTTCACCTTCAGGCAAATCTTCAATAATTTCGGCTTTATAATGCTCCCCTTTATCCTTAAAGAACTTAATCGCCTCATCGCGGGGCATTACAATTCGCTCAACCTTTTCATCGCGTTTTACAATCTCGTGCATTTTCTCTTCGATTTTAGCAAAATCTTCAGTAGTAAAAGGCTCTTTGCGAGAAAAGTCATAATAAAATCCGTTTTCGATAGCCGGCCCGATAGTAACCTGCACATCCGGCCACAATTCTTTTACGGCCTCGGCCATTACGTGCGAGCAAGAGTGGCGCAGAATATGCAAGCCTTCCTTGTCACGACCGGTGATAATAGTCACGGTTGCGTCGGTAGTGATAGGAGTGCTCAAATCCTGTGTTGTGCCGTTAACTGTAATGGCTAAAGCCGCCTTGGCCAAGTTAGGACTAATTTTCTCGGCGATATCAAAACCGTTGACACCGCTCTCCATATTCATAATGCTTCCATCAGGAAGTTTTATCGCAACCATGTTAAAACCTTCTTTCTTTCAATTAAATTTAGTTATTTTATTGTTATTCATTTACCACTTCGCGGTAAACCTTTAGTGTTTTATCACACATTATTTGTTTTGTGAAGTGTTCTCTTACATTTTTTATGCCTGAATCGCCGATTTTTTTAACTTTTTCCTTACTCAGACCCAAAGCCCAGTCCAAAGCATCAGCCAAAGACTGCGCATTTCCGCTTTCAAAGAACTTTCCGGTGACTTCATCTTGAATCGTATCCAAAGACCCGCCGATGTTTGACGCCACCACGATTTTACCCATAGCCTGCCCCTCAATAGAGATTCGCCCAAAAGCCTCTGGCTCAATAGCCGTAGACAACACCACGGTTGAAATCATCATCAGCGCCGGCACATCGCTGTAGCGCCCAAAGAATCCGATTCGGTTTTCCAAACCATATTTTCGGCTCAAGTTTCGCAACGAGTCCATGTATTTGTGGCGGCCTTGCGCATCACCGGTAATAATGCAATAATAATCTTGGTGCTTCATCAAATGCAGGGCCTCAATCAACAAATGCTGCCCTTTCCAATGCGTAATCCGCCCCGGCAACAACAACACCGGTTTGTCATCCGGCACATTATATTCTTTGATTTTGCGAATAATCCGCTCTTTTGATACCGCCTCCGGCGCAAACTTAGCCACATCGGCACAACGATGAATCAACCTGATTTTACCCTCATCCGTCTGCGGATAATTTTTCAAAATATGCGCTTTAATATGGTTAGATATGGCAATCACCCTCTCACCAAAAGTCATCACCTTATTATAGACCTTCTTTATTCCCAACGGCCCCAACCCATAAGTACCATGAAAAGTCGTCACAAAGTGGGCTCCGGTCATTTTTGCCGCCCAATAAGCGCTCCACGCCGGCGCCCGCGACCTTGCATGCACAATATTGATATGATTTTTTCTGATAAACTCAGCCAACTTTCTGGCATTGCTGCGCATCACCAAAATATTTTTGCTTTTCAAAGGCAAAGTCAAATGTTTCACCCCGAGTTTTTTAAGCTCAGCGGTCATTTTTCCGCCCTGTGATGCCACAAAATTGGTAATTCCCTTTTCACTCAAAGCCGAGGCGATTTCAATCGTTCCGGTTTCTACCCCGCCGGTTTCGAGTTCCGGCAGCACTTGCAACACCACTATTTTTTCTTCTTTACCTTTAGTCATCTTTCTACTATTATCCTTCCCGAACACAATATTGGAGACATTTATGCAAAACTATACTTTTAGCTCAAACTTTACAACGAAAATTGACGTCCGCCAAGCAAAAACTGCTACAACTCACAAGATTACCTTACTTTACATCCACGGCTTATTTTCCGACCCTTGGGGTCGCAAACCCGAAACCTGCTGTCAAATTGCTGCCGAACAAAACATAGACTTTATTCGTTTTGAGCTCATTGGCCATGGCTCCGATTCCTCCAACTATGAACAAGCTGACTTTCCGCTCTGGGTATCCCAAATTGAAGAACTCATCACCAACTTTGCCCAAGGCGACATCATTCTTGCCGGCTCATCTTTAGGCGGTTGGCTGGCCTTATTACTGGCTGAACGCCACCCTGACCGTGTCAAAGGCGTTATCGGTCTGGCCGCCGCCCCTGATTTTACAATGGATTTGGAGCAGCACATTTTCACCGCTGAACAAAAACAGCAGTTATCCCAAACCGGCCGTCTGGAATTTACTAATAATGACTTCACTTATATTTTTACTCAAAAGATGTTTGATAGCGCACACCATTTCCGGCTTCTCAATCGCAGCATTGAGCTTAGCTGCCCGCTCTACCTTCTGCAAGGCATGAAAGACGCCTCGCTTGACTGGCGCAAAGCCCTGCAAATTGCCCAATCTGTATCTCGCGATGATGTCATTATTAAACTCCTCAAAAACAGCAATCACCGCCTCGGCCATGACAATGACTTATTGGAACTCCGCCATGCCCTCACCGACTTAATCTCGGCCATTCGTGCCCAATAATCAGCCCACAAAAAAAGCTTCCTGCTCACCAACAGGAGGCTTTTTTTTCAAAGAATATCAAAGCTCATGAGCCGGTCTTCCTGACAATAATATCAATGACCTCTCCCAACGTAATTTCCGGATACCAACTTTCTTCCATTGTCCCGACTTTAAATGTTATAGCGCAAAACGGTACGAATTTACTCCCAAACTGCGCCACACGGTCACTTTCTTGAATAGCCTCCGGTTTCAAATGCTTTTTCCGCAAAAACTCATCAATTTTACGACGAACTTCTTCCCTTGTCATAACCCAAAAATATTAAAATGAAACAATAATAATCTATCATTTCTAGTTATAGAAGAAATAATCCCAAGAGTCAAAACAAATCGCCCCTTCGGCCTCAAAAATTATGTTGTTTTTACACGATTTATTAACCGCTGTCGACTTAGACTTAAGCCATGTTTAAACTCTTACTCACATATTTGGTTTTACTCTTTGGGCTGAGCTCTCCTGGCCTAGCAGCTGATGCTAATGCTGAGCTCTACCAAGGCATTATCCACCGCCAACTCTCTGCCGTAACTAATGCCATTTCTAACGGAGCAGACCTCAACTACTCCTCCAGCTCCACCGAGCCACCGCTGGTTTTTGCCTGCCGCCGGCGTGCGCCCAAAAACATTTTGCAAGCCTTAATCAATGCCGGAGCCAACCTCAATGCTATTAATGCTTCTCAAACTGCACCTATTTTTGCCTGTTTGACTGATACCCCCAAAGACTCCAACCTCCGCCTTTTGTGTGAGAGCGGAGCTGATTTAAACATCCGCAATGCAGAAGGCCACACCCCGCTAACCTTAGCCCTCCACAAGCGTTATCCCTCATCATCTATATCCATCTTGCTCAATTGCGGAGCCTCGCCTGACTTTCCGGCTTACATCTCAGAACGCAAAATTTACCCACTGACTTTAGCCGTCATCCTCAACTCCGCCCCACAAACCATAGCTCAGTTATTGCCCAATTCATCCCCCAATGCTGTTTTTCAGGCTTTGACGGTTGTCAGCGTCACCAACAATCAAGATATCCGTCTGTTATTTGAGCAGCACGGCCTACTCCTCCCTGCTGAATAAAAAAAATGGCTTGTCATCACTGACAAACCATTTCAAATTCCTTTTGCTTAATCAAAAGATTTCCCCTTGCCCCAAATTTAAAGCTGCCATTCCACAAGCCCCCAGAGCCGGAACCAAAGAAAAGGGAGAAACATATTCGCTATGTGTTACCTCTGGCACATACAAAGAAGCTTTTACTTCTTCCCCACCAATCATAATCTTACGTGCCGCAAAATTATTAAACTCTCTCCCTGACAAAAAATTTTCTTTACTCATAATACAAATATTTATAATAATTAATAACAATCTCACTTTATACCACTTCCCAGCAATTTTGTCAATAGTTAATTTTTGCACAAAAAAAAGAGGATGCCTTTTCAAGCAACCCCTCTCATATTTCAAAGCTTTTTATGCTTCCGGCATTGTAGCGGTTTCAGCCTCGGCTTCGAGTCTGGCTTCTCTAATCTCATCAACCTCAAAACCTTCCAATTCGCCCAATTTTGCTCCATACTTCCAACATTCGATTAACAAGTTTCTGGCACAACCCCAAGAAAAACCAGACATTCCTTCATTATCTGCCTTGTACTTCGTGGCCTTCACCACTGCCCCGGTCAGTTCATTCAGACCTCGTGTCCGCATTTCCACTTGCATCAGCTTAGCCCATCTTTCCGCATAGTGCATAACCGCAGAACCATAAGGATCTTGATTGTTTTTAAGACTTAGCTTCCAAGCATTTTCAGCCGTAAGTTCCAGCCTTTCGTCTTTAATTAGTTCATCAACCTCGGCATTTTCTCGTGCTTTTTTCTCGTCGCGAGCTTTTTGCTCTTCCGCATCCTTAATCCCCTCTGGAGAATTACGCCATTTCTCGTAATTTTCATCCACCGTTTTCTTCCATAACTTATAGGCCTCTTCAGGATTAGTATCAGCCGTCACCGCAAAAGT
This sequence comes from uncultured Alphaproteobacteria bacterium, assembly GCA_944392325.1. Lineage (GTDB taxonomy): Bacteria > Pseudomonadota > Alphaproteobacteria > RF32 > CAG-239 > HGM16780. The sequence goes on from CALXWI010000046.1 coordinate 6,869, forward strand.
CGCATCATTGAAAGTTGCCTGCACCGGTTTTCCGTTTTCTTTACTCAATCCAATCATCTTATTGATTACATCTTTAATATAGTCACCGGCCATCGGCTCATAAACCATAACATCATTTGTTTTCATAACTTTATTGTTTTAGATTAATAAATAAAATTCATAAACATTATTCCGACAAACAATTTCATTTTTAATAATTCACCAGAATAATACATTATCCACCCAACCATATATCACTATAATATCAATACGTCAACAAAAAAAATAGACAAATTTACAAAAAACATTACCCTTATAAAAAAGGCCCGCTATCCGCGAGCCTTTTTAAATCTCAATTCATCAGTAGATTACAGCTTTTTGAATACTAATGAAGAGTTGGTACCACCAAACCCAAATGAGTTAGACATCGCAGCCTTAATCTCTTTCTTTTTGGCTTTATGCGGAACCAAATCCATATCCGCCACTTCATCAGCCGGATTATCCAAATTCAGCGTTGGCGGGCAAATCTGGTCTTCAATAGCTTTAATCGTAAACACGGCTTCAACCGCACCGGCCGCCCCGAGCAAATGCCCAATTGCTGACTTGGTTGATGACATCGATACTGACTTAATATCATCACCAAACAAGCGTTTAACCGCCAAGGCCTCACCGACATCGCCAGCCGGAGTAGAAGTTCCGTGTGCATTAATATAGTTAATGTCTTTCAGTTCCACGCCGTGCTCTCTGGCATGGTCAGCCGCCATTTTCATCGCCCGATAAGCACCATCACCTGAAGGTGCCGTAATATGATAAGCATCACCGCTCATACCATAACCGACAACTTCCGCATAAATTTTAGCTCCGCGAGCTTTAGCGTGCTCATATTCTTCCAGCACCACTGCACCGGAACCTTCACCCATCACAAAACCGCTACGGTCTTTATCCCAAGGGCGAGAAGCCTTTTCCGGAGTATCATTAAAAGCGGAAGTCACCGCCTTCATTCTGGCAAATCCAGACAATCCCAATACATTTACAGCCGATTCGGCACCACCGGCCAACATCATATCAGCATCGCCTCTGGCAATAATTGAAGCCGCATCGCCAATCGCATGAGTACCGGTAGAACAAGCGGTAACGCAAGCATGATTCGGACCTTTTAACCCAAACTTGATTGACAAGTTTCCTGATACCAAATTAATCAAACAAGACGGAATAAAGAACGGAGAAATTCTCTTCATACCATTTTCATGAAAAGAAATTGAATTTTCATAAATCACATCCAAACCGCCGATTCCTGATCCCATCATCACCCCGAAGCGACATTTTTCTTCTTCGGTAGCTTTTTCCACATCCCATCCGGCATCATTAAGCGCATCGGTTCCTGCAGCCAAACCATACAAAATAAAGCGATCATTTTTCTTCTGATCTTTAGGCGCCATCACCGTATCGGGATTAAAATCAAATTCACCGTCACCCCAAGGCACTTGTCCGGCAATAGTCACAGGAATATCCTTCAAATCCACACCTTCAATTTTACGGATTCCGGATTTTCCTTCCAACAAACTTTTCCAGTTATGCGCGACGCCTCTGCCCAAAGGAGACACAATACCCAAACCGGTCACAACAACTCTTCTCATATACATACCTCATTCATCATACTACTAGGACTACAAGGGCCGCTAATTCTGAAAAAAGATAAAACTCGCCTAATCTCCTAGAGCGAGTTTCATCAATCAATCTAAAGCCCCAAAAGACTTACGCATTTTTAGCAAGATAATCGATAGCATCTTTAACGGTAAGAATTTTTTCAGCAGCTTCATCAGGGATTTCGCAACCAAATTCTTCTTCAAATGCCATAACCAATTCAACAGTATCCAAACTGTCAGCGCCCAAATCGTCAATGAAACTTGCGTTTTCGGTAACTTTTGATTCTTCAACGCCAAGGTGCTCTGCAACGATTTTCTTAACGCGATTAGCTACATCAGTCATATGATAAACCTCATAAAATTAAAACAAAATTTTCAGACCGCAACGGCCTGTGAAAACTTAGTTATCACAAAAATATATCATTTGACAAGCATTTTTTTCATTTTCGCATTTTATCATTGCAAAAGTGGCGGTTTTCCTAGGATTTTTTCTTTTCACAAAAGTGGATAAAAATATTTTTTTACATTTTATTCGCTCTTTTCACCTCAAAAAAATATCCCAAACACCCCAAAACAGTTGTTGAAAAATAAACGCAACTAATATAAGTTAAACATAACACGTCTATACAACATATCAGGAGGATATTCAGATGAAAAAAATTTTTTACATTGTACTGGTTATTGTTATTTTAATGGTTATCGGTCAGTTTTTAAAGAACAACATTCCCGCCTCTGCTCAAAATGCACCGGCCACTCCGACTCAAGCCGTAGTTGAAGAGAGCGCCGTAGTTACCGAAGATGAAGACGGTAATATGGTTGTTGATGGAGAGGTTGTTGAAGATATTGAAGAAGAAGATCCTTCTGCAACTTCTGATGAACAAGAGACTGTTATCTCTGAGTAACAAATTGCAAAAAATTGTTATCAAAAGGCCGGATTCGTTCGGCCTTTTTTGCTTGCTAAATTACTAAAAAACACTATATATAATATCGACAACAATAAATAATTTTAATGAAAGGGATTCTGCAATGAAAGTAGGTATTATCGGAGCCGGCTCCGTCGGCAGCGCAACTGCCTTTGCCTTAGTAATGAAAGGGGTTGCTCGCAAAGTAGTTTTGATTGACGCTAATGAAACCAAAGCCCAAGCTGAGGCTATGGATATCGCCCACGCGGCACCTTTTGCCTACGCCAACAAAATCAAAGCCGGCACTTATGATGATCTCAAAGGCTGCGAGATTGTAATTGTTACTGCCGGTGCCAACCAACGCCCTGGAGAAACCCGTATCGACTTACTCGGCCGCAATGTCAAAATCTTTGAAAGCATCATTCCGCAAATTGCCAAAGCCGCACCTGAAACCACATTGTTGATTACCGCTAATCCGGCCGATATTATGACCGAAGTAGCCTTGAAGCTCTCCGGATTCCCCAAAGAGCGCGTTATTGGTTCTGGTACTGTTTTGGATACTTCACGTTTCCGTACTCTGCTTGGTTATTATCTTGGCATTTCGCCACAATCTATCCACGCCAATGTTTTGGGTGAACATGGCGACAGCGAGGTTTTGGTCTGGTCAGCCAGTGATGCCGGCACCGTATCTTTAGACAAGATTGCTCAAGACATGGGCAAGCCCTTTACCGCTGAAGTCAAAGCTCAAATTGATGACGGCGTCCGCAATGCCGCTTACAAAATCATTGACGGCAAAGGCGCCACTTTCTATGGCATTGCCGGAGCTTTGTGCCGCATTTGCAGCGCCATCACCAACAACGAATACGCCATTTTGACCGTATCCTCACACCATGATGATGTTGAAGGCGTCAAAGGCGTATGCTTGTCATTGCCGACTGTTTTGGGCAAGCGCGGTGTTCACAAGGTTATCTACCCGTCGCTTGATGCCTCAGAAAGCAAAGCCTTACACGACAGTGCTGAAGTTATGAAAGAATATTCTGACCAAGCTTTGGCGCTTATTGCCGCAAAATAATCATTAAGGCTTAAAAACATTTGCAAATCCCTTTCTTTTGGCATATATTGCCACAGAAAGGGATTTTTTTAGGTAAAACAATGGTACAAATCGTCACGCTCGGCTGCCGCCTTAACAGTTATGAATCAGAGATTCTGAAAGAAAAACTCCGCCATATTGACAACCTGATAGTCGTCAATACTTGCGCCGTTACCGGCGAAGCCGAACGCCAATGCCGCCAAACCATACGCAAATTGCGCAAAGAAAACCCCGATGCCAAAATCATCGTCACCGGCTGCGCCGCCCAAATTGCCCCGCAAAAATTTGCCGCCATGGATGAGGTCGACCTCGTCCTCGGCAATAAAGAAAAAGTCGATATCGAGCAATTTATCGATTCTCCGCTGACCGAAAAATCTTACGTCGGCAATATTTTTGACTATGATCAATACGACCATTATCTCATCACCGGCTTTGAAGGCCGCCACAAAGCCTTTGTTCAAATCCAGCAAGGCTGCAACCACCGCTGCACCTATTGCATTGTACCTTATGCCCGCGGCAACAACCGCTCCGTCCCGACTGAACAAATCTTGACCCAAATCCGTGAGCTTTTACAACAAGGCTTTCAAGAAATCTGCTTAACCGGTGTTGATGCCTGCTCCTACCAACCTTCTTTCAGCGGCTTGGTACACACCATTTTGACCCAAATTCCGGAGCTTCCCTCGCTCCAATTTGGCTCTTTAGACCCTGCCGCTCTTGATGATGACTTCATCAATCTTGTCGGGCAATATCCGGCTATCCACCCGCATTTTCACCTTTCGGTACAATCCGGCGACAATCTGATTCTCAAGCGCATGCGCCGCCGCCACACCCGCGAGGATGTAATCTCTCTCTGCCAGCGGATTCGCCAAAAGCGCCCCGAGGCCACTTTCGGCGCCGACTTTATCTGCGGCTTCCCGAC
>CALXWI010000047.1 GCA_944392325.1 uncultured Alphaproteobacteria bacterium
TTGACAAAAAATGCTTGCAAAATAAATAAATTTGTGTATAGTGCAATCGTTCCTTGCTCAAATCTATGAGGTTTGGGCTATACATAGGTTATAATCTCTGGGCTAAAACCCAGAACTTTGTTGAGAATCCATAAGGAGATTTTGTATGACTAATTATGAAAGCGTGCTCATTGCACGTCAGGACTTGGGCGCTTCTCAAGTAAACAGCATTGTTGAAGACCTCTCCAATGTTATTAAAAAAGAAGGCGGCGAAGTCGTTAGAGTTGATAACTGGGGTTTGAAAAACCTGGCTTATCGTATTAAGAAAAACCGTAAGGGTCACTATGTTTTGATGAACATTTCTGCTCCTGCTACCGCTATTGCCGAATTTGAACGTGTTATGCGCGTTAATGAAGATATTATCCGTTATATGACGGTTAAAGTCGAAGAGTTCAGCAATGCTAACGAGGCTGACAGCGATAAAAATGCTGCTGCCGTTGAAGAATAAGGAGTGTGGATTATGGCTAAACAGGTTTTCTTCAGAAGAAAAAAAGCTTGTCCGTTTTCTGGCGAAGATGCTTTGAAAATTGACTACAAAGATGTTAAACTCCTTTCAAGATATATTTCTGAAAAAGGAAAAATCATCCCGAGCCGTATTACCTCGGTTTCTGTTAAAAAACAAAGAGAGCTGGCCAGAGCTATTAAACGTGCTCGTTACATCGGCTTGCTTCCGTTTGTGGCTGATTAATCGGAAGGAGTGTTAAATATGGAAATTATTCTTCTGGAACATGTTGATAAACTCGGTAAAATGGGTGACAAAGTAACAGTTAAAAATGGTTATGCTCGTAACTATTTGTTGCCGGCTAAAAAGGCTTTGCGTGCAACTGAGGCTAATGTTGCTTTGTATGAAAAGAAAAAAGCTGAGCTTGAGGCTCATAACAAGGCTTTGTTTGATGAAGCTACCAAAACCGCTGAAGCTTTGAAGGGCTTTAGTGCTATTTTGATTCGTCAAGCTGCTGAAACCGGTCAATTGTATGGTTCTGTTACTATTCGTGACATTGCCGCTGCTATTAAAGAAGCCGGTTTTGCGGTTGAACGCCGTTGTGTATTCCTCGATAAGCCGATTAAGGATTTGGGTGTATATGAAGTTCGTTTGGACTTGCATCCGGAAGTTAATCAGACCATTCTGGTTAATGTAGCCAGAACTGAGGATGAAGCTAAAAAGCAAGCTAAAGCTTATTCTGCTGAATAATATAAAGCAGAGCTTTATTGAGAAGACCTCGAACATTATGTTTGAGGTCTTTTTTTGTGGGCTTGACGATGGGAGGATTTTGAGGTATATGTCTAAATAGTTATGTATTATTAAAATATTTTTAGGTATGAAGAAAAAAGTGCTATTGGCTGTTTTGTTTTTTGAAGCAGCAGCTTTTGTTGGTTTAGGATGTTTGGCGACTTTTAGCGGCTGGGGGTATCACTGGTTGGTTTTGGCCTTGTTGAATGCGGTCCTTATTTTGGGGTTGATTCGATTTTGTACTCGTCCGCGTAAAGTTAAAACTGTAGACATCAAACCGTAACAAAATTTTGAGAGGTTCCACCGTAAAAGGTTGGAGCCTTTTTTGATTGCTTTTTTGCGAAAAAAGTGATATCTTATGCGCAATAGATAATCAAGGAGATTAAAATTATGGCAGAGAAGGAGCCGTCCCAACGTCAGCTTAGAGTGGGACAAGAAATTAAAAAAATTATTGCTAAGCAGATTGAACGTGATGAAATTCGCAATTTGCAAAATGTGGGGACTTTGGTTACGGTTATGGAAGTCAGAGTGTCTCCGGATTTGAAATATGCTACCGTGTATGTGATTACTTCAGACAAAAACAAAGAGTTGGAAGTTATCGGCGGTTTGCAGTTGGCGTCAAACTATTTGCGTAAGGTGATTATGGCCAAGACGGAACTGCGTTATGTGCCGGAGCTTAACTTCAAAATCGATAAGAGTTTTGAAGAAGTTGATAAAATCGAAAAACTTTTGCGTGACCCGAAAGTAGCACGAGATTTGCAAGCTGCAAAGACTGAAGAGTAATGCTGCCGACTTCAGATAAAGTTAGCCGCCTCGAGTAAAGAGGCGGTTTTTTATTGACTTGTGTCTAAATGATGCTAAAACAAAGACATTGTTAGTTATTGTTATGTTTAATTTTTTTTAAGTTTTATTATTATGGAAGAAAGAAAGGAATTTTTTTCGGTTAATATGTATTTTTCGGGACGGAAAATAGCTCAGCGCTTGCCGGGGAAGTTTGAAGCTTTGCAACGTTTGAATTCGTCAGGAAAGGCGGAGAGCATTGATTGTAGCGGAAAAAAGTATCATCCGGAGGCAAATGATTTATTGGTTGCCAAAGAAAAAGATGGGTTGACTTTGTATCGTTATAATTCCGAAAGTCACTGTTTTGAGAAAGGGCCAGTTGGGGTTAAGGAATTTATTCCTTGCAAAATTGGCTTTGTGTTCTTGGGGCTTAAAAAATGGCAGTATCAGTCGTTTGGAACTCCGGCAATGTATGAGATGTTGGGAAAACCATGCGAGTACGAAAATTTTTTTAGCGGATTATTGTTTCGGGATACCAGCTATGTGTTGTTTCAGTACCTGTTAGCGGGATGGAAAAAATTGTACCATTTTGATTGGGTGAATGTGAATTTGTACGGAGTGTTTAAGCACAAAGGAATGTTTGTGTTTGCCCAGCGGAGAGACGGTTTGTATGATGTTTTGACGGGGGTGGGACGTTTGTTTGTGCCGCGGAAGTTTTGCATCTTGAAAACTGTTGTTGCCGAAATAGGGTATGGTATGGTGTTTGCTTGGGATGAAAAAGAGCAAGGATTCCGAAAACTATATGAGGGAAAAGACTGGATGCCGGCGCTTAATCTGGTTATGGATTATAAAGACGGCTTAGTGAAGTTATACGGAGTTACGTCGGAGGGATTGAAGCTTTTGGCGGAAGGTGAAAAACTGGAAACCAAGAGGGATAAAACTTTGGTCTTGGGCGGTAAGGAGTTTAAACTGCAAAAAGGGCGTAACTTATGGTATGACTTTGATGTGTAACCGGAAAATATTAAAAAACGCGTTGTTCTAAGGGAACAGCGCGTTATTTTTTTTAGTCTTCACGTTCAAGATAGAGGCCGTGGTTGTCGCGGATGTGCAAAACCTCACCGTGATACATAATGATATCGTCTGTTGAGGGGATAATTAAGCGGGTACAGTCTTGAGGTACAAAAAAACTGAAACCGTAAATTTCCATCAAGATATTATCTTCTTCAGCTTCAACAAACCACATAGGGCGGTTTTCATAAATGGTCAATTGGACTTTTTTGACCGTGAAACCGCTTTTTTCAACGAATTCTTTGGTTTCAAGAGGCGTCAGTAAGAAGTAATCACTCCGCAGGCCGGAATTTAAACGGCTGCTTTTGCACGAAGATATGGCGATAGTACTTATCAGCACTAAGAGCCAAAAGTTTATTTTCTTCATAATATTAAAAATTATAATTTAGTAAGGTTGATTATGTATGAAAAAGGTTAAAAAGTCAAGATTTTTGTGAAAAAATAGTTGCTTTTTGTCTAGCTATGGTGTAGAGTGGCGGGGATTAATGGTTTTTATGTTTAATTATTTAATTATTATTATATGGAAAAAAGAGTAACTTTGCAGAATGGTGAGGCTAAGTTGGTTTTGGCTGACAATGGTGAGGAAGAAACATCAATTGTGGCTGTAGAAAAAGGTAGTTTCAAAATTCTGAACAAAAATGTCGGACTGTTTATTAATGAGCTTACACAGAAAAAAAATCTGATTGATTGGGACAACCGATGTACGTTGGAAGAAGACGTGACAAAGGTTGAACTCCTTAGTGACGGACAAGTTTTGTTTGCTGATAAAAAACAGGATTTTTATTTGCTTAAACATAATTTGGAAAAAGACAACTTGGGGAGGGAATGTGCTGATGGAGCTTGTTTCTTTGCTAAGTTTACGTTGACTTATCGTAAAAAAAATGAGGTTAACGGAAAGTCGGAGTTAGCTTTTTTGTGGTGCGAAACTGCAGATTTGAATGAGCTGAATGGTCATCAGCTGATTTGTAAGGAATTGGATGGTGATGTTTATACGGTCCTACGAATGGTTGATGAAAAACGCAAGTATTGGGACTTTAGTCAGGCAAGTTTGATTTATTGTCGGGTTAAAGGGCGAGAGTTTGTGTTGCATTTTAATCCTAATCAAGGGCATTTTGAAAAGATTGAACTGAAGCGTCCAAGTATGCGGAGAAGGTGCAATAAAATTTTTGCTAATGAAAACTTTTTGGTAAAGAATGCTAAAAAATATGGAGAGTTTTTGGCACCGAGAAGTTGGGGAGAGTATTTGTATGATGTCAAAGAGTATCTGGCTGCCGGATTTGATAATATGTATATCAAATTGCGACAAGGTATAAACTGGATGTGGTAAGCAAAGTTACGCCAAGAAAGGGTTTTGTGCGGGGAGAAAGTTAAAGCTCCGGAAAATGTTCACGCTTTTTGGAACGGCAAGATATTTACGATGTTGGGACGCTATTTTCCGATGTATTTTTTGGTTCGAGAGGAGTGCAAAAGCTTTCGGGCTGAGGAGGAAGGATTTGTACTGACCAGAAAAGACGGTACGAAAGATTTGTTTCCGTATTGTCCGTTTGAGCTTGAGTGTGAAGCTTAAAAAAAAATAAAGCTCTGCTTTGATCTGTCCAACTTTCGGGGTACAGATCATGGCAGGGCTTTTTTAAGTTTAAATTGGTTGACAGGGGAGGGTTTATCATTTATCACCAAAAAAGAGGGTGAAAAATATTGGGCAGAAGATGAAACATAATAAAGGTAATGATATAAACGGATGGGTGGTGGTGGACAAGCCGCGGGGTATGGGCTCAACCGATGTGGTGCGAAAGCTGAAGTTTTTCCTTAAGCCCAAGAAAATCGGCCATGCCGGAACATTGGACCCGTTTGCAACCGGTGTGCTGCCCGTGGCGTTGGGCGAGGCTACAAAACTGCTGCCGTTTGTGACCGACGGAGCAAAAGAATATGAGTTTATTTTGCAATTCGGCGCTGAAACAGATACTGATGATGCTGACGGTCAAATAATATCACAGACGGACAAAGTACCAAACCAAAGCGAAATTGAAAAGGTGATACCCTGTTTTAAGGGCAAAATTGTTCAGGTGCCGCCTGCCTATTCAGCCATAAAAATCAACGGGCAGAGAGCTTATGATTTGGCGCGTAAAGGGATAGAGGTTGAAATTCCGCCCCGCGAGGTCGAAATTTATGACTTGAAACTGCTGGAAATGCTGCCGGAGAATCGGGCAAGGCTAAAAGTGTGCTGCTCAAAAGGGACTTATGTGCGGACGCTGGGCAAAGATATTGCCCTAAAAACCGGCTCAAAAGGCTACTTGCAAGAGTTGCGGAGAATAAAATGCGGTAATTTTGACTTGAAACAAAAGATTTTACTGGAAAATTTAGAAAAAGTAGTGTATGGTGAGAACCTAAAAGAATTTTTGCTGCCGATGGAAACATTTCTGTGCGACATCACGGTTATTGCTGTATCGGAAGCAGATGCCGCTAAGCTTAAAATGGGACAGGCCTTGTCCCCCAAGGCTTTTGACATACAAAAAAGTGTGTCGGAAGACGGAGTGGCCGTGTGTCAGGGTAAGTTGATTGCGGTGGTGCGAATCGACAATCGAAGAATTGCTCCGGTTCGCGTGTTTAATTTGTAATTTATAAAATAAAGGAAAATATAGATGTCGATTACTAATGAAGAGAAAAAAGAAATTGTAAGCAAATTTGGTTTGAATCCGAATGATACCGGTTCTCCGGAAGTTCAGATTGCTATTTGGACCGCTCGTATCAACAAGTTGATTGAGCACTTCAATACCCACAACAAAGATTTGCACTCTCGTTTGGGTTTGATGAAGATGGTTAGCCGTCGTCGTCACCTGTTGGATTATCTGAAAAACAAGAATAGTGACAGATATCAGGAAATCATTAAGAAGTTGGATTTGCGTAAGTAATATAAACTTCAGGCGTTTGGAAGAGAGGCAGCCGTCGTCGGCTGGCAGGCATGGAATAGTTGTTGATCCCAAAGCACTTTCTTCCAAGCGCTTTTTTGCCCTTTGGGGCTTTTTAGAGTTAATTATTATGCTTTATATAAAGTCCTAGGCTCTTAAGACCAGCTTAGGTGAGGTTTTTATAAAGATGTTAAAGATGAAATGAAAGGTATTAGAAATATGGTCGAATTGAATATTTGCCGCAAAGAAATGGAATGGGGCGGCAGAAAACTAGTGTTTGAAACAGGTAAAATTGCCAAGCAGGCTTTGGGTGCCGTTGAAGTAACTTATGGAGGAACGGCCGTCTTGGCGACTGTTTGTGCTGCAAAAGAGGCAGCCCCCGATCAGGATTTCTTCCCTTTGACTGTTAATTATCAAGAAAAATATTATGCTACCGGCAAAATCCCCGGCGGGTTTATGAAACGTGAAGGTAAACCTTCAGAGCGTGAAGTGTTAATCTCTCGCTTGATTGACAGACCTATCCGCCCGCTGTTTCCGGATGCTTTCAAAAATGAAGTGCAGGTTATTTGTACGGTGTTGTCGCATGACCAACAAACCGACTCCGATGTCGTAGCGATGTTGGCAGCGTCTGCGGCTTTGGCAGTATCGGGAATCCCGTTCTTGGGGCCTATCGGTGCGGCTAAAATCGGATATAAAGACGGTGAATATATTTTGAATCCGACTACCGAACAGCAAAAAGAATCGCAGTTGGAATTGGCGGTCGCCGGTACGACTGACGGTGTGCTGATGGTGGAATCAGAAGCGCAGGAGCTGTCAGAAGAGGTTATGCTCGGTGCGGTTATGTTTGGTTTTGAAAACTTCCAGCCGGTGATTAAGCTGATTAATGAAATGGTCAAAGAAGCCGGAAAACCGCGTTGGGAAGCTCCGAAGTTTCCGCCGGAGTTCGACGAACTCTATGCTAAGTTGGAGAAAGGCTTTAGCGCTAAGTTTGAAGAGGCTTTCAAAGAAACCGATAAACTTAAACGTGGTGATTTGGTGGCGGCCGCATCTGAGGAGTTTAAGGCAACCTTGGACCCCGAAAACGAGTTGGAGCAAAAGTTTGCTCAGGATGCTATTGAAAAGTTGATGCACAAAATCGTACGCGAGAAGGTCTTGACCACAGGACATCGTATTGACGGACGTGATACCAAAACCGTCCGCCCGATTTGGTGCGAGGTTGATGTGTTGCCGATGGCTCATGGGTCGGCTATATTTACCCGTGGTGAAACTCAGGCCTTGGTGGTTACTACCTTGGGTACCGGTGATGATGCTCAGATTGTTGACGGTTTGATGGATGAGTATAAAGAAGACTTTATGCTGAATTATAACTTCCCGCCGTTCTCAGTTGGTGAATGCGGTCGTATCGGCAGTCCGGGGCGTCGTGAAATCGGCCATGGAAAACTGGCTTGGCGTGCAATCCACCCGATGATGCCGAAAAATAAGGATACTTTCCCTTATACGGTACGCGTAGTATCTGAGATTTTGGAATCTAACGGTTCTTCATCAATGGCTACCGTGTGCGGTACAACACTGTCTTTGATGGCAGCCGGTGTGCCGATGGCTAAGCCGGTGGCCGGTATTGCCATGGGCTTGATTAAAGAAGATGACGGCCGTGTGGCGGTGTTGACTGATATTTTGGGTGATGAAGACCACCTCGGCGATATGGACTTTAAGGTTGCCGGTACTAAAGACGGTGTTACCGCTTTGCAGATGGATATTAAAATTACGTCCATTACCAAAGAGATTATGCAGACGGCTTTGGCACAGGCGCATGAGGGACGTATTCACATTTTGGGTGAAATGGCAAAAGCTATCAGCGAGCCGCGTCCGCATGTATCGGATAAAGCTCCGCGGATTGTGGCTATTAAGATTCCGGTTGATAAAATCCGTGAGGTTATTGGATCAGGCGGTAAGGTTATTCGTGAAATTACCGAAAAGACCCACACCAAAATTGATATTGCCGATGACGGCGTGATTAAAATTGCCTCGATGAAAAAAGAAGACGGCGATGCTGCTCTGGATTGGATTATGGGCATTGTGGCCGAGCCGGAAGCCGGCAAAATTTATCACGGTGTGATTACCAAGATTATGGATTTTGGTGCGTTTGTTCGTTTCTTGGGACAGACGGAAGGCTTGGTCCATATCTCAGAAATCAAAAACGAGCGTATTGCCTCAGTTTCAGACTTCTATAAAGAAGGTGATGAAATGTGGGTTAAATGCTTGGGTACTGATAACCGCGGCAAGATTAAATTGTCAGCTAAGCGGGTTAATCAGGAAACCGGTGAAGATTTGGAAAAGAAATAAAAATCTTGACCATATAACACAAGTTGTTAAAGGTTCTGGTGAAAATCAGGACCTTTTTTTTGTTGACTTTTGTCAAACAAAAGATTATGTTGGCTTTGTTTTAAGTATTATTGTTTAATTTTATATTTTTTTGTTATGGATACACATGTTATTATTACGTCTTTGATGGTGGGGCTGATTGTGTTTAATCTGGCGGTGTTTGCTGTGGTACATTCGGTCAAACCTTTTTGGCAGAAGTCAAAACGACAGTTGTGGAGTTTTTTAGCTGTGCTGCTTTTGTTGGTGGAGGTATTAGTACCAATATGGGCTATGGGCAAAGGGTTTGGATACTCTATAATGCACATGGTGGAGATATTGGCTTTGGTCTTCTCCGGAATTTTGATGGCGGCCGGCGTGGTGATGATTTTGAACCGGACTTTCTTTGAGGTCATTTTTAATAATCTGTATGTGATGAAGGTGGTTAAAGTTGATGACTTCGGAGTGTGGGGCGAAATTTGTGTTAAAAAATTGCACTATGTGGTGAGGCTCAAAGAACCTGTAACGCAAACTCGAAAACGCGCCGTTAATGAAATTGTTAATGTGCGGGTGGTGAATATGCTTAATGATAACCAGTTTGAAGTTGTACCGGTATAAAATTTTAAGCTTATGGAGAGTGTTGTTTTTGCGGTTATGTTGGTGGTGGTGCTGATTGGCATTGCTATCATTATGGGAATGTGCCGAAAGTCAATATCACGGCGAAGGTTTAAAACCGTGGCTGTAAGAGCAGGAGTGTTTGCCGTGGTTTGTTTTGTGTTGAGTGTGGTACTGTATGCTTTCAATTGTTTGAATTTAGTACAGTCGCTGATTTTGGTCGGAATTTTGGTGGTTTTTGATGTGGCGTGGTTGGCGATGCTGAATTGGGCTCGTGAAAAACGCCGAAAAGATATCGCTAAGACCAGAAGTTTGCTCCATTAAATGATGAAAAAAGGGTTATCTGGCGTGAAGATAATCCTTTTTTTGTTGACATTTTGTCAAATAAAGCAATAATAAGGGCGAAAATGTATTATTAATCTTAAAAAATAATTAGGTATGGAACAGATTATTGTGACGATTTTGTTGGTGTTGGCCGCGATTGCGGATTGGGCGTTGTTTATATATGCTCTGGATTGTGATAAGGCCAAACAACTTGAGCCGCGTAAGGCTGAGCTGGGCTTCTATTTTAGTGAGCTTGTTTTGGTAATAACCTTGGTGGTGTCGTGGTTGCTGAAAGATGCGATTTTGGCCTCCGAGTGGGGGATTATGTGGTGCGTATTGCTATTGGTGAGTGTTGTATTTGGTGCTTTGGCTTGCCGATTGTTTGATTTGCAAGCGGAAAGGCAAAAACAACCCAGCGAAGAAGAATAACCAATAATAAAAAACAGGAGATGGGTGACCTCTCCTGATTTTTTTTGTATAAAATACTTGTAATTTAAAAAAAATGTTGTATAAGTCATCTTGAATGGTGAAAACACCCCTGGAGGTTTTTGCCTAAATAATAGTTATTTGATAAAAGGAATAATAAAATGGCTGATTTGATTTTAAATGCTAAAAAGCGTGAAACAGCAGGTAAGGGGGCAGCGCGCGCATGTCGTCGTGAAGGACGTATCCCTGCCGTTATCTATGGTGGAAAACAAGAACCGGTGATGATTAGTTTGGATCCGGTTGAAGTTGAAAAAGCTTTGGATATGGCCGGCTTGTATAAATTCGCTATCGAAGTTGATGTTGAAGGCAAAAAATATGCCGTTAAATGTCAGGATGTACAATTCCATCCGGTTAGTGATAAGGCTATTCACGTTGACTTCCTCAGAAAATAA
>CALXWI010000048.1 GCA_944392325.1 uncultured Alphaproteobacteria bacterium
TCATATCTTCTTCAGACTGAGAATTTTCTTCAGTTTCCGTCTTGTTTTCAGGCTCTGAAGTCTCTTCTTCGGTCGTCTCTTCCAGCAGCTCTTTTACTCGCTCTTCTTTCAAAGCCGTTTGCTGTCTGATTGCTTTGGTGCGCTCAATTCTGAAATCATCAACATTTTTAATCTCATTATCAGCACTGATAATCACACTAATACCATAACGCTTTTCCAAATTCATTAAGGCCTCACGCTTTTGGTTCAGCAAATACAAAGCCACGTCTGCCGGCACAAACACATTAACTACCGAAGAACGGTTTTTTAATCCTTCTTCTTCAATACTGCGCAAAATCAAAGTGCAGCTGGACTCAATGGTACGCACCAAACCTTTGCCATGGCAGAATGGGCAAACTTTATAGTTACTCTCAAAGAAAGAAGAGTGCATTCTCTGGCGAGAAATCTCCAACAATCCAAAACAGCTCATCTTGGCAATCTGCACGCGAGCGCGGTCATCTTTCATTGCTTCTTTCATTCGTTTTTCAATTGCCAAATTATTTTTGGGGTCTTCCATATCAATAAAGTCAACCACCACCAAACCGGCCAGGTTACGCATTCTGAGCTGACGAGCAATCTCATCCGCTGCTTCCAAATTAGTTTTCAGAGCAGTTTCTTCCAGGTCTTTTTCTTTGGTCGCTTTTCCTGAGTTAACATCAATTGATACTAAGGCCTCAGTTGGATTAATAACCAAATATCCGCCGGATTCCAATTGAACATTGGTGTCATGCAACTTGTCCAATTGTGCCTCAACTTGAAAACGCTGAAACAGAGGCAACTCACCCTTACGATTAAGTTTAATTTTCTTAAGGTTTTGCGGGGCAAGCATCTTGATAAAATCTCTGGCCGCCCGATACGAACTTTCTCCATCCACAATCACTTCAGAGGTGTCTTTGCTGAACATATCTCGCAATGCTCGTTTAATCAAGTTACCTTCTTCATGGATAAGCGCCGGAGCTTTATTTTTCAAAGCAGCTAATCTGATGTTGTTCCACGTCCTGATAAGATAGTTGTAATCACGTACGATATCAGCTTTGGTCTTATCCTCGCCGGCGGTACGTACAATCATCGACATATCCATAGTCAATGGTAATTCTTTAACAATAGCTTTTAAGCGCTTGCGGTCAGATGCATTAGTGATTTTTCTTGAAACACCGCCGCTTTTAATGCGGTTTGGCATCAACACGCAGTAGCGTCCGGCCAAAGACAAATAAGTTGTCATAGCGGCACCTTTGTTACCGCGTTCTTCTTTTACGACTTGTACCAGTAATACTTGCCCTTCTTTAATCACGTCTTGAATGGTACTGCGATGATAAAGCTTGCGGGCCTTAAGCAATTTGCGCTGCAACTCGAAATCATTTTCAAGATCATCATCATCGTCATCAGCATCGGCGTTTGATGGCAATTCCTCGTCATTATTATTGATTTCAAATTGCGGAGCTGTCGCTTCAACTGTTTCTTTATTTGCCGCCTCATCAGTAGTATCATCATCTTCTTCGCCGGCATCAGCTTTTACAACTTCATCAGCTTCGCTATCTTCGGCCAAAACTTTGAGCGTTTCATCTTTGGCATTAAATCTCTTGCGGCGTACTCTCCGGCGCGGAGCAGATTTTTCTGCTTTTTCTTCGGTTGCATTTTGCTCCTCAGTTGCAGTGCTTTCGGTTTCTGCTGCAGCTGCTTCGCTGTTGATCTCTTGCGCTTTGGTATCGGTACTCTTGGTATCCGCCATTACATTATAAGGAATTTCAGCCTTATTTTCAACGGCCTCAGGGGCAGATTCGGAAATAACCGTTTCCACAGCACTGGTAATAGCTCGCTCCGGTGTTTTCTTCGGTGCCAAAAAAGGCATATTCGGGATTGGCATTTCCTTTGCTTCCGGCAACAAGTCACCTACTGACGGCATAAGATGAGCCTGTTCCTCAACCTTAACTTCAGCATTCTCCTCCAAAACAGCTTGCTTCTCGAGCTCAACTTGATTCTCAGCAGTCGGATTTTCTGCTGTTTGATTTTCGGCAGCCGCCTTGGCCTCAGCCTCAGCTTGAGCTTTGGCCTCAGCTTCAGCCATAGCCTTTAGTCTTTCTTCTCTGCGGCGAGCCTTTTCGGCACGGATTCGCTCTCTTTCAGCTTCTCTTTCACGCAGAGCCGTCTTTTTTGCCTCAATAATATCATCAACTTCTTTATCAACCTCCGCCAATACTTCTTCAGAGATATGATAATAATCGGGATGAATTTCTCCAAAGGCTAAAAATCCGTGACGATTCCCGCCATAATCCACAAAAGCAGCCTGTAAAGAAGGTTCAACCCTCATTACTTTAGCCAAATAAATATTGCCTTTGATTTGTTTTCTGCTTGTAGATTCAAACTCTACATCTTCAATTTTATTTCCGTTGACAATAACCACGCGCGTTTCTTCGGGTTGAGTATCATCAATCAGCATTCTTTTAATCATAATAAAAACTCCTTGCCACAGCTTTTCAGCCGTCAAATTTATTTTAAATACAAGGATTCTTCGCTAAGACTCACGACAATTCGCCATTCTCATTATCAGAGGGCGCTTCGGCGGTTTTCGGAGCAAAACTCACAATATCCTAATTCTCCGTCCCCGCAAACATCTTATAGCTTCGTTGATGGTCGTTTATTTATTATTGCTTGCTTATCAGACCTTCAACGCCAAATCCTTAAAAACTTTCCTTTTGCGATATGTTAAGGTTTTTATTTCCCAAACTATTTTAAGCCTTGCAAAAAAATCAGATCTCGTTTAAATAAAAGGCCTTAACAACGGGCAAAACCTCATATCACCCCCTTAGCATATACAATTTGATTTAAAACACAATAACATTTTAAAAAAGTTGTATATTTTTTTTATTAACGCAATGGTAATAACTAATCTGTTATAAATCTTTATAAGGCAGAGAACAAAAACATATGATTAATGTGGCAAAAAATATATTGAACTATTTCAAACGCGGGCTTTGGAGTCTGACGTTATTGCTGTTCTGTATTTTTAGTGTTTCTGCAGATGCCAAAGAAATCAAATCTATGCGCATAGGGCAGGGCGTCGGTAATGTCCGCATTGTTTTTGATGCCGATTCTTCTTTTGAATATAAGGCCTTTTTGCTTAGCTCTCCGTCGCGCTTGGTGGTTGATGTATACAATATTGATGTTGACCCCAAAATTGAACATCAAATTGCTAAAAATAACATTATTTCAGGCACCCGCGTCGGTAATGTCGATTCAAATGCCAAACGTATCGTCTTTGATTTGGCTAAACCAGCCGTTATCAAAAAAGCCTTTATGCTAGCCCCGCAGAGCAATTTTGGTTGGCGTTTTGTGGTCGATGTAACCATTGCTTCCGAGCGCGAGTTCAAAAGCAAAGTCGGCACCAGCTACGCTTATACCAGTAGCGACAATCCGCAATCATTTGTCAAAAAGAGCCCATCTTCAGCCAATAAGGCCAAAAAGAATTCTAATACCAAAAAAATCATTGTCTTAGACCCAGGACACGGTGGCAAAGACCCTGGTGCCATCGGCTATTCCGGCGTGTATGAAAAAAATATCACCCTCGCCATGGGTAAAGAATTGAAAAAGATTTTAGAACAAGATGGCGATTATAAAGTCTATTTGACCCGCAGTACAGATATCTTTATTCCTTTGCGCGACCGCGTTAAAATCGCCCGCAAATATAAGGCCGATTTGTTCTTGTCCATCCACGCCGATAGCGCCAAAAACCGCAGTGCTACGGGCTTGTCTGTCTACACCTTGTCTGAAACCGCCTCCGACAAAGAGGCCGCCGCCCTGGCTGAACGTGAAAATAAAGCCGATGTCGTGGCCGGACTCAATTTGGTTGAACACTCCAAAGAAGTCTCCGACATCCTTATCAATCTTGCTCAGCGCGAAACCATGAACCGCTCATCTGAATTTGCTACCTTTATGGTCAAAGAAATGCGTAGCTCGGTAAAACTGGTTGATAATACCCATCGTTTTGCCGGATTCGCAGTGCTCAAAGCTCCGGATGTTCCCTCCGTCTTGCTTGAGATGGGGTATCTTTCCAATCGCACTGAAGAGCGCTTGCTCAAACAGCAAAGTTATCGCCGCAAATTAGCCAATGCCACCAAGCGTGCCGTTGATGACTATTTTGAAAATATGCAGCACGCCTCTCTGTTCTAAGCATAAAAAAAGGCTCATTAATGAGCCTTTTTCTTGTGGTATATATCCTTTAAGCTTGCCCAATGCGAGAGTAGTCAAAACCTTCGGCTCTGACAGCCTGCGGGTTAAGCAAGTTGCGCAAATCCACAATCACCGGCTTGCGCATAAGCATCTTCAGCTCTTTAAGGTTAAGGTGCTTAAAGTCCTCCCATTCAGTCAAAATTGCCAGCACATCGGCGTCTTTGGCCGCGGCATAAGCATCTTCGGCATAAGTAATTTTGTCGCCCAAAACCTTTTTTGCATTGTTCATTGCCTTGGGGTCAAAGGCCACAATCTGTGCTTCCCGATTGTTTAGCAAATTCTCAACAATTGCCATCGCCGGAGAAACACGACAGTCATCAGTCCCGCCCTTAAACGCCAAACCTAACACGGCAATCTTTGGCAGACACTCATCATCCGGCAACTTCGACAAGATTCTCTCCGCCATTTGTTTCTGGCGCATCTCGTTTCCTTTGATGGCTGTTTCAATCAACGATAAGTTGACGCCGTTTTGCCGTCCCATATAAGCCATCGCGTTAGTGTCTTTAGGGAAGCAACTTCCGCCATACCCCGGCCCCGGATTCAAAAATTTTGCTCCGATACGGCTGTCCAAGCCCATTCCGTTAGCTACTTCATAAATATCGGCACCGGCTTTCTCACAAAAATCCGCCATTTCATTAATGTAATGAATTTTCATCGCCAAAAAAGCATTGGAGGCATATTTAATGGTTTCGCTGGAGCGTCTGCCTACGCACAAAATCTTAGCTTTATGTTCAAATGGCTTGTACAATTCTCTCAGCAGCTTGCAAGCGCGCTCAGAGTTCGCGCCGATGACGATTCTGTCCGGATTAAAAAAGTCGTGGATGGCAAATCCCTCACGCAAAAACTCCGGTAATGATACCACATCAAACTCTGCGTTCGGATTCTTTTTGCGGATAAGTGATTCCACATCGTCGCCGGTTCCGACCGGAACGGTAGATTTATTAGCAATTACCGTATATCCGGTCAAATATTCAGCCAGTTCGGTAGCCGCAGCGTGAATATATTTCATATCGGCTTCTTTAGTAACCGGATGAGGAGGAGTGCCTACGGCAATAATTACCAAATCAGCACCAGCTACGCCTTCTTGCATAGAAGTCGTAAATTTGATTCTTCCATTCGCTACATTTTTACGAAACAGCTCTTCCAGCCCATCTTCATAAATCGTCAGCTTTCCGTTACGCAAGGCTTCAATTTTAGATATCTCGCGGTCGATACACACTACCTCGTTGCCTAGCTCGGCCAAACCCACACCGGTAGGTAACCCTACATATCCTGTTCCGATAATTCCTATTTTCATAGTCACTCCGTTATTTTATTTAGTGTTATAATAAAACCGCCATATTGCAGACGGTTTTATGGTTAAGTTTATTTACCTTCTTCCAACTTTTGTCTTAAGTCGGCTCCGGTCTTAACGTACTTATCAACTGCCAAGGCTGATTTACGTGCCATTGCCAAGCATCCAGGTCCGGCCACGCATCCGCCTTCGCAGCACATAACTTCAATCATATTGTTGTCACAGCCTTTCAAGGCATAACGCTTCAAAGTTTTCAGGCTTTCTTTAGTCAAGCCGTCAATTGTTTCAGGGCGCATTTCATATTTGCCATCAACCAAAGACTTGACCGCACCGGCCACGCCTCCGGTAACCGGGAATTGTCTTCCCTGATAATAAGATACCTGTGAAAACTCCAAAGCTTCACATTCTTCAACTTTAATTCCGTCAGCCTCAAACATGGCGCCGAGCTCTTCAAACGTAATCACATAGTCCACAAACGGATCTTCTTCGGCTTCCACACGCTTGGCATAACACGGCCCAACAAACACGGTCACATAATCCGGATGTTCTTTTTTGACCAACTCCGCGGCATAATACATCGGGGTATGCGTTTCTGATACAAACGGAGCAATCTCCGGCACGCTGGTTTTAGCTGCTCTGAAATAAGCCGGACAGCAAGAAGTCGTCATAAACTTTTCGCCTTTTTCCATCCTTTCTAAAAATTCGGCGGCTTCTTTCTGTGTAGTAATATCAGCACCAACGGCAACTTCAAATACATCGGCAAAGCCAAGCTTTTTCATGGCGCCGATAAGGTTGTTGATAGTCCCTCCAAACTGACCCAATACGGCCGGAGCCAGCATTGCGGCCACTTTTTTGCCGCTGTCTTTCATCAGCTTCAATACATCAACCATCTGGTATGGCTCAACGATTGCGCCAAACGGGCAAGAGCGCAAACATTTTCCGCAAGAAATACATTTTGCGTTATCAATATGCTCTTTCCCTTCGCTGTCTTTAGATATCGCACCCACCGGGCAAGAATCCTCACACGGAACCGGTACTTTAATAATTGCATTATAAGGGCAGCTGTTCATACAAATTCCGCAGTTTATGCATAATTCTGGGTTGATTTGAGCCCGATTCGCTTCAGTAAATGAAATTGCTCCTTTCGGGCAGTTCATCTGGCAGGGGCGGGCAATACAACCGCGACAGAAGTTGGTTACCACGTGCTGCTGCTTCATACAAGCCGCACAAGCTTCATTAATAACCGAGAGCTTGCTAGGCAAGAGTTTTTCTCTTTTCAACGCCTCTTTGCCATATTCATTCAAAGACTTTTCAACCCCTTGTTCATCAGCCGGAACAAAGCCCATAACGGCCATAGCGATTTTTTTGATGATATCGCGATCAATTTCGCGACTTGCGTGATAAACAATAGACCCGTCCGGAGAAATCATTTCCGGAATTTTATCAGCATTGGCAAAACGGTCTTTAATAAAGCTTTCTGCGACTTTGACAATAATCTGGTTTCTGATTGGAGCCACGTTATTTTTCTGTGGTAACATATCGGTTTACCCCTATTGGTTAAAGTTAAATATCAAAAAAAATTAAGCGTATTATATGTTGAACTTCCAAAAAATCAAACATTTTTTCAGATATTTCAAACATTGCTATACAATTGATGGTAATGTTAACAACCCTTAGCTCGCTTGCACAAGCCATATAAATATTTTATACTGTCACCAAGTTTAATAAAACAAAGGGTAATCCTATGTGGATAATCATTATCGCCATTGCCGCAAGCCTCGCTGTTATATTGGGCCTTTATCAATACCGCCGCTTGCGCCAAAAACAAGCCAAAGCACGGCATCAAGCCGAGCAGGGGCTTTTGTCAGCCAACGCCGTTCACGATTTGAATAATATGCTGGGCGGTATTTCTGCTGCTGCCGAATATATCCGCGCCAAGCTTTCCGCTGACAGCGAGCTTAATCGCTATGTCGAGCTTATCATTGGCTCTTGCGGACGTGCTTCTCGTCTGGCTGAGCGCATCTTGCATCCTTCGCTTTCAGAGGCAAATCAGCCAACAACCGATGCCCTAATTGAAGTCAACGATGCTATTAATATCTTAAAATTCAGGCTGCGGAATGATATCACCCTCACTCTGCAAAACTCGTCATCAAGGCATATTATTGCCGCTAATCTCGATACCGTCTACAATCTGGTCATCAATCTGGTGCTTAACGCCCAAAATGCCATGCCGCAAGGAGGGGAGATTGCCATCATGGAAGATAATGTTATCTTGCCGGCTTCGACAGTGCCCAATATGCTCATCTCCGCCCCCGCCGGAGATTATTGGCACTTGAGTATCCAAGACCACGGGAGCGGCATTTCTCCTGCTGATTTGCCATATATCTTTACGCCATTTTTCACTACCAATCAATCCGGATTCGGAACCGGCTTAGGGCTTGCCTCGGTTTATAATGCTATTCGCTCCAACCACGGTGGATTGGGAGTTGAAACTTCATCTCAAGGCACTACGTTTCATATTTATTTTCCGCTGGCTAAAAAAGGAACTCTGCCACCGTCCGATACTACAAAGCATCTACAACAACGCTTTTTGTTAGTTGATGATGATGTGATTTTATCTGCTATCCTTCAATCTATATTAGAGCAGTTCGGAGCTCAAGTTACGCTCTGTACCGACGGAGCCTCAGCCCTAAAATTATTGCAGACTGATTTATCCGCCTTCGATGTTATAATGCTCGATATCCTAATGCCTCCACCTGATGGTATAGAAATTTATCAAAGCTTGCGTCGATTATCTCCGCAACTCAAAATCATTTTGACGAGCGGCAATCAACCGGATGATACCTTACGCCGTTTCCTCTCCACAGATGATAAGCTGTCTTTCCTTCACAAACCGTACCATTCCGCAGATGTTTTAGATAAAGTTACTTCCTTGTTAGGAAAAAATTAGCGATTTAATGCTACACTCCATCCCAAAAGGGAAAGTCTAGATTCTAATGGTAAAGGCAAAAAACATATCACCTGAAACACAATTGCTGGAGACACTGGATAGAGTAGCCAAAAACGCTATGGGTTATTCTGTGCTCTATGTCAGTATGTCTAAATTAAAGCCCAAAAACCGCCACCCGCAATTTATTAAGGTTGTAGCCAAGTCCTTTGACAGCGTTGTTGGAAGCGTCAGCGGCATCATGTTCATTTTATCGAACGGTGATATTGCCATTTTAAGCAAGCACATTACCCCTGAATCCATTTCTCAAGCCGTTGCCAAACTTCGCCAAGGTTTGTCGGCTGATCCTGTCTTGGCCGCAGAAGATTCTGACTTTACCCACGTCTACCGTTTTCCTAAAGATTTTATGTTTTTTTATGATAAAATCTCGCAAATGGAACAGCAAACCGCAGAGCTCCAATCCCAAATGCCGCCACAGCGGCAAGTGGTTACGGCTGGTCAGGTTGACTATATTTTATCAGTTTTGGATGCTGCCGATATCGCAGAAATCGTCAAAAAGCAAAGTGTACTGAAGATTGATGATGCCGGTCATTTTTCAACCGTGATGCAAGAGTTTTTTGTGGCGGTCAAAGATTTAAGCAAATATTTTTATGATAAAATAGACTTATTGGCCAACCGCTGGCTGTTTCAATATATGACGATGTTTCTTGATAAAAAAACATTGCAAGCATTTCCCCGCGCAGAGCTAACCGAGTGGCCGTCCGACATCAGCCTCAACCTCAACCTGTCGTCGGTTTTTTCCAAAGAGTTTGTTGCCTTTGCCAAAAGCTCGCTCAAACCGGCCCAAAAGGTGATAGTCGAGGTCGAGATGATGGATGTTTTGAACAATATGAACCTTTATCTTGAGGCCAAAGACATTCTGCATAAAGGCGGCCATAAGATACTGATAGATTCATTAAGTCCGGCCTCATTAAGTATGCTGAATATTGAAAAATTAGCCCCCGATATGGTTAAAGTTTTTTGGGAGCCGTTGTTGAGTTATGATACCCAAAACGAGGCTCTTAAACAAGCCATTTCTCTGCTCCAAAAAGATAACGTCATTCTGGCTAAAGTTGATGGCCAAGAGGCGCTCAAATGGGGCTTGTCCTATGGTATCAGAGCATTCCAAGGCCCTTATATTGATGAAATAGAGGTAGCCTATATCCGCCAGACTTGTCCGGCGCGC
>CALXWI010000049.1 GCA_944392325.1 uncultured Alphaproteobacteria bacterium
ATGCGGTTTTTGTGTATATTTTGCTTTTTAGCTTTGAGGTGTTAGTAGAAAAAAGGTAAAAGGAGGGTAGTTTTTGATGTGATTAGTGATGCAGAGGAGGGAAAATGAAAAAAAATCTGAAAAAACATAAACCTAATTCTGCATATAAAAGTAAAAAGACTAAAGCTTTGCCTAAAGTTGAGGCTCATACTCAGCAGTTGTTGGGTTTGGGGCCGAAAATTATTAATTCTATTCAAATCGGGTTGCAGGAAAACGACTCCTCTCATGTTCGCAAAATGGTTGAGGGCTTGGATGAGTATGACTTGGCGCGCTTGTTGGAAGCCCTCGATTTGGATGAAAGACGGCAATTGGTTGAGATTTTGGGCGACCATATTGACCCAAGCGTATTCCCTGAATTAAACGAGGTTGTACAAGAGCAGATTATTGAAACTCTGGATGAAAACCAGATTGTCAATATCGTTAATGAATTGGACTCGGATGAAGCCGTCGAGATTTTGGAACATATGGATGATGATGAGCAAAAGAACATCATCAGCCGTTTGTCACCGGAGTTGAAATATCAGGTTAAGTCATCTTTGCATTATCCGGAAGATTCAGCCGGACGTATTATGTCGCGTGAGTTTGTGAGTATTCCGGACACTTGGACGGTTAAAGAGGCCAAAAAGTTTTTGCTGACAGATGATGATTTGCCTGATGAGTTCTATACCATATTTTTGACTGATGAAAAAATGCGCCCGACCGGAGAGATTACTCTGGACAAGTTGTTGCGAGCCAAAGCATCAGAAAGCCTGAGTGCCATTATGGATGGAGAGATTGTGCCGATTGATGCTTATACCGACCAAGAGGAAGTGGCGCATATGTTCCGCGAGTATGGTTGGAAATCAGCCGTAGTCGTTGATAATAAAGGGCATTTGGTCGGGGTGATTAATATTGACGATGTGGTACACATTGTGCATGAGGAAGCATCTGAAGATATTATGCATTTGTCCGGTGCGGAAGAGGGCGATGTTTATAAGTCGGTGCCGAGCATCTTTCGTTCCCGCGTGCCGTGGCTGATAACCAATTTGGTGGCAACGATTTTGGCCTCAACCGTGGTTCGCGGTTTTGAAAGTATTATTGCGCAGATTTCAGTTTTGGCGGTATTGATGCCGATTGTGGCATCAATGGGCGGAACAACCGGAAACCAGACCTTGGCGGTGGTGGTGCGGGCTTTGGCGACTAAAGAGTTGACATCACGCAATACACTTAGAATGATTCTAAAAGAGTTTTTGGTCGGTTTGATGAACGGAATTTTGTTTGCGGGGATGATTGGGGCAATTACGTGGTTGATGTTCCCTGATTTTCAGCAGATAAGTATGGTTATTGCCATTGCAATGTTGTGCAATTTGTGCATTGCCAGCTTGGCGGGGATATTGATTCCGATAACTTTGAGCAAGCTAAAGGTGGATCCGGCGGTGTCTTCGGGAGTATTTTTGATTGCAATGACTGACTGCGGCGGGTATTTTATCTTTTTGGGATTGGCTAAGGTATTTTTGTTTCCTTAAATAAAATATCTGCATAGTTTGAATTTACTCTTTTACATTTATTCTTTACGTGCTTATAATGCTCTTGGCAAAAGGTTTATTTAGCTAGGAGTAGAAGATTGCGTTTAGGGCTTTTGACAGCATTTGTGGTATTAGTGGCAGACCAACTCAGCAAGCTATGGGTACGGGCTGATCTGTTGGGTGAACGCGGAATCATTATGGTTAATGATTATTTTAATATTGTAAGCGCGTGGAATACCGGTGTTAGTTTTTCGATGTTTAATGATTATGGCTTATGGGGTGTTATTGGCTTATCAGTATTAGCAATAGGAATCGTTGGTTATTTGTTGTATTGGATGAGCCATGAGCAAGACAAGTTTTTATGTGTGACGCTGGGGTTTATTGTCGGCGGGGCCTTGGGCAATGTGATAGACAGGGTTCGCTTAGGTGCGGTGTTCGATTTTTTGGATTTTCATATCGGGACGCATCATTGGCCAGCGTTTAATGTGGCAGATTCATTTATTTGTATAGGTGCGGTGCTGATTATTTTGCATAGCTTGTGGGCTAGAGCAAAGTCCGTAAAAGCATAAGGAGATAATAATATGAAGAATAAGTTGTGGTTGGCGGTAATAACACTATTGGTGCTTGGTGGTTGTACAGGCGTTAAGGACAAACTCGGGCTGGCTAAGCAGTCACCAGATGAGTTTATGGTAATGTCGAGAGCTCCATTGTCTTTGCCACCTGATTATAATAATCGTCCGGTAACTACAGATATGCATAAAAACAATCCTTTTGATAAAAAATACAGTAATTTGAGCCAAGGTGAGCGTAAGTTTTTGGATGCAGTATATGCGGATACAAAGCGCAAGTAAGTAAAAATAGCAACCAAAAGGGGAAATGGTGCTGATGAATAAGATTATAAAACAATGGCTTGTCGGCGTGTTGATTTGGGGTTGCTCACTATCATCGGCTGAAGCAAAGCTGTTTAATCTGGATGAGTTTTATTTGGATAACGGGTTGCGGGTGATTGTGGTGCAGAACAACAAAGCCCCGATTGTTAAGCAAATGGTTTGGTACCGAGTGGGAAGTGTTGATGAACCGCAGGGCAAAGGCGGGTTGGCGCATTTGTTGGAGCATTTGATGTTTAGGGGCACCGATAAGGTTAAAGATGCCGAGTTTAATGCCATTGTGACTAATAACGGCGGAGATATGAACGCTTTTACATCACGTGATTTTACGGCGTATCATGAGTTTGTGGATGTCAGCCGTTTGGAGTTGGCAATGTTTTTGGAAGCTGACCGGATGAAAAATCTGAATATTACGCCGGAGGCCTTTGCAACTGAGCGTGATATTGTGTATCAGGAGCGCAAGCAAGTGGTGGAAAATAATCCGACGGCTTATTTTGGTGAGGCGATGCGAAGAGCTTTGTGGCAAGAGCATCAATATGCACGGCCGGTGACCGGTATGCCCGAGGAAATTTTGGGTTTGCAGTTGGAAGATGCGCAAAAGTTTTATGAGAATTTTTATGCTCCGAATAATGCCGTATTGGTATTATCAGGAGATATAAGCCTACCGCAGGCTAAGACTTTGGCAGAAAAGTATTTTGGTGATTTGGAACCGGCAGAAGTGAAGGATGAGGCGGTGTTCCCGAAATTGGATAAATTCTCAACCACCAAGATGGAGATGAAGCTGCCGCAAGTAAATGTCAAACGCTATGAAAAGTCTTTTTTGGTGGCGCCTTATGCCGAAAACAAGCATCAGGCTTTTGCGATGATGGTGTTATCAGCTTATTTGGGTGAGGGGGATACGTCTAAGCTTTATCGTAAGCTGGTGGAAGATGATGAGATTGCCTTGGGGGTATCAACTTCTTATGATTTTGCTAACCGGAGTTACGGTGAGTTTAGTATTGCGGTATTGCCCAAAGACGGAATTAGCAATGAAGAGCTTGAAACCGCGGTTAATGAGGCCTTGCAAGAAGCTATTGCCGAGATATCTTTGCCGGAACTGCAGAAGGTTAAACGCAAGATGCTGGCCGGATTGGTGTATTTGAATGATAATCCCGCTGATGCGGCAAACATTGTCGGGGCTTTGGCTACTGCCGGTTTGGAAGCCCAAGAGATTGCCAATTATGACCAAGGGGTGGAAGCCGTGACGCTGATGGATTTGAAACAGGCGGCAAGAGTTTTGTTAAACTCGACCAGTGTACAGGGGATTTTGGCTCCAATGCGGAGGAACAACTAATGGCGAGAAGAATTTATCACAAAAAAGCATCTCCGTTGAGCGGAATGGGCAAAGTATTAGCCGTGGTCGTTGCGGCATGTGCAGTATGGTGGGGGGTATCCAATATAAAATTTGGATTTAATCCTGACAAGTTGGTCGAGGATTCTATGCTGCAGAATCAGGGCTTTAGCGCTAATGTGGAAGAGGTGGTTTCACGCGAGGGGATTAAAGCTTATTATTTTGAGGATCACAGTAATCCGATTATCAGTATTAGCTTTTTGTTCAAAAACTCAGGTCGGGCGTTTGATGAGCGATGGAAGCTGGGCTTGGCTAATATGACGGCGGCACTGCTGACTGAGGGCGCCGGTGACTGGGACAGTCGCGCGTTTAAGGATAAGCTTGATGAAAATGCAATTGTGATGTCGTTTAGTGCCGATGATGACAATTTTTCAGGCCATTTGAAAACGGTAAAAGCTAACCAGCGCTTGGCGTTTAAGTTGCTAAAGGCGGCGCTGACCGAGCCAAGATTTGACCGTGCAGAAATGAACAAAGTTAAAAAACAAATGTTGATGGCGCTGAAACAGCAGCAAGAGTATCCGGAAAGCATAATCGACTTGGCGTGGAGCGAGGAGATGTTTGGTACGCATCCGTACGGCCGAAACCCAATCGGAAGAGCGGCGGATATTAATGCTATAAGTGATGATGATTTGCAAGCCTTTGTAAAAGAGCATTTTAACCGTGAGGATTTGATTGTCGGAGTGGCCGGTGATATTACGCATGAGGAAGTCAGCAAAATGTTGGATGCCGTGTTTGGCTCATTGCCGGAAAAAGGCGGGCAAGTGTTTGTGAGCGAGGCTAAGCCGGATTATAAGGCGCGCGAAGTAAATAAAAACTATGCCGAAGGAGCGCAGAATGTGGCTATTTTTGCGGCGCAGGGCGTGGAGCGTAGTAATGTTGATTTTTATCCGCTATATATTGCTAACCAGATTTTTGCCGGTCAGGGGTTGACATCCAGAGTTTCCAAAGCGGCTCGAGAAGACAAAGGGTTGACTTATGGCGTGTATTCTTATTTGTTGCTGAAAGATAAAGCCAATATGATAAAAGGCGGATTTTCGGCGACGGAAGGAAATTTTGCCAAAGTACAAGACATTGTTAATGCCGAATGGCGCAAAATGGGTGCTGAAGGTGTTAGTGAAGAGGAGCTGGAACGGGCCAAAAATTATTTGATTGCATCGTATAATTTGCGGTTTGCCGATTTGGATACCATCAGTGCAATTTTGGTTGCCATGCAGGAAGAAAAACTCGGGCTTGATTTCTTGGACAAGCGAAATGAATATGTCAGCGCCGTGACGCTGGATGAGGTTAATGCGGCTGCCGCACGTTATTTTACGGCGGAGGGGCCGGTTTGGGTTAATTTAGGTAAATTTGCCAACACAGGGAGTATGAAGTAATGTTTGACAGAAGTGTAAGTAAATCAAAAGCTTGGAAAAAATTGGAAAGCCATTATAAAGCTTTCAGAAAAGTGGAAATGCGGGATTTGTTTGCCAAAGACCCGGAAAGAGCGGCTAAATTTACTGAAAAGTTGGGTGACACGTTGGTTCTTGATTATTCTAAAAACAGAATATCTGAAAAAACAATGGGATATTTGATGAATCTGGCCAGAGAACGTCGAGTTGAAGACAAAATTAAATCCATGTTCAGAGGCGACCGTATTAACATTACTGAAAACAGAGCTGTGCTGCATACGGCGCTACGCAATCGTGATAATACTCCGGTAATGGTTAACGGACGCGATGTTATGGTTGATATTAATGCCGTATTTGCCAAAATGCGCAAGTTTTCAGATGATGTACGCTATGGCAAATTCAAGGGTCATACCGGTAAAAAGTTGGTAAATATCGTAAATATTGGTATCGGTGGCTCGGATTTGGGACCGGTTATGGCAACCGAGGCACTCAAAAAATATTGGCTGAAGGGGATTAACTGTTATTTTATTTCCAATATCGACGGGACGGCTTGTGCTGAGGTGTTGGATAAAATTAATCCGGAAGAGACATTGTTTATTGTGGCATCAAAGACGTTTACGACAATTGAAACCCTGACCAATGCCCGTACTTGCCGCAAGTGGCTGGTTGATGCTTTGGGTGAGCCGGCAGTAGCTAAGCATTTTGTGGCGCTGTCAACCAATACCGAAGAAGTTAAAAAGTTTGGAATTAATCCGGATAATATGTTTGAGTTTTGGGATTTTGTCGGCGGACGTTATTCAATGTGGTCGGCTATCGGGTTGTCTTTGGCGATTGCCGTCGGTATGGATAATTTTGAAAAAATGCTGGAAGGTGCTTTTGCCATGGATAAGCATTTTACCGAGACGCCGTTGGAGCACAATATTCCGGTAATTATGGCTATGATTGGGGTTTGGTATAATAACTTTATGGGCTGCCATCGTTATGCGGTAATCCCTTATGACCAGTATTTGAAGTATTTGCCGGCATATTTGCAGCAACTGGATATGGAGTCAAACGGAAAGTCGGTTGATGTAAACGGCGAGTTTGTTAAATATGCAACAGGTCCGGTACTCTTTGGCGGCGCCGGAACAGATGTGCAGCACTCGTTCTTCCAGCTGATTCACCAAGGAACAGAGATGGTGCCGTGTGACTTTGTTATTCCGGCGATATCGCATAATGAAATCGGTGACCATCACGAGATTTTGTTGGCTAATGTTTTGGCTCAAGGTGAGGCCTTAATGCGGGGTAAAACGCAAAAAGAAGCTGCCGAAGAGCTGAAAGCTGCCGGAAAATCTAAGGAAGAAATCGACTTTTTGAAGAAGTTTAAGAGCTTTAGCGGCAATCGTCCGTCTAATACTTTGTTGCTCAAAAAAGTAGACCCGTATACCTTAGGTGCGTTGGTTGCCTTGTATGAGCATAAGGTATTTGTTCAGGGTATTATTTGGAATATCGACTCTTATGACCAGATGGGGGTTGAGCTCGGCAAGAAACTGGCGCTGAATATTTTGCCGGAGCTGCAGAATAATGTTCATGATTTGAAGCATGATAGTTCTACTAATGCTTTGATTAAGATGGTTAAAGCTTTTAGAAAGTAAGCTGATGCCAATTCGTGTTCTACCATCAACCTTAGTTAACCAAATTGCCGCCGGTGAGGTGATTGAGCGGCCGTCGTCAGTAGTCAAAGAATTGGTCGAAAATGCTATTGACGCCGGAGCATCATCAATTGAGGTGACTTTGGTTGATGGCGGAAAAAGTTTGATCGTAATAGCCGATAACGGCAAAGGAATGGGGCCTGATGAGCTGCCTTTGGCAGTTGAACGACATGCGACATCCAAATTGCCGGATGATGACTTGTTTAATATTCAGTTCTTGGGATTCCGAGGGGAGGCTTTGCCTTCAATAGCATCAGTGGCGAGAATGAGTATCGTGTCGCGGACTAAAGATGCTGAAAATGCTTGGAAAATTGAGGTTAATGGTGGCCAGAAATCAGAGGTTATGCCGGCGGCGCACCCAAAAGGGACAAGAATCGAAGTCCGGGATTTGTTTTATGCAACTCCGGCGCGGTTGAAGTTCTTAAAGGCAAGTACATCAGAAACCGCGCAATGTGTGGATATGCTGAACCGTATTGCTATGGCGAACCCACATATATCTTTTTATTTGACGGCGGATAATAAGAAAAAAATATCCCTTAATGCTTGCCAGGGGGAGTTGTTTGATGCTAGATTGTCGCGCTTGGCGGAGGTTATGGGGCGCGAGTTTGGCGAGAACTCTCTGCTGATTAATGCTGAGCGAGAAAATGTGCGGATTTCGGGCTTTGTGTCTTTGCCAACACTGAATAAGGCCAACTCGTTATCGCAATATTTGTTTGTTAATGACCGTCCGGTTAGGGATAAATTATTGCTGGGAGCCATAAAAGGGGCGTATCAAGATGTGTTAGCATCAAATAGATATCCAATGTGTGCGTTGTTTTTTGATGTGGATCCGGCTTTTGTGGATGTAAATGTGCATCCGGCCAAGGCAGAGGTGCGCTTTTATGACAATGCTTTGGTGCGTGGATTGCTGGTTAGTTCTATTCGCAATGCGTTGAGTCAGGGAGCCGAAAGAGCCGCTAATACACTTGATGTTGAGGCTTTTGTGCTGGATAGTATTCCGAGTTTTGGGCAGACGGTGTTGCCGGATACTGCAGTATTACAAGAGCATACTCAACAGCCGGTACGGAGTTTTTACCAGTCGATAATGCCTATTCCGCATACGGCACCGCGCCGGCAAGCCGAGCTTCCGGCTTTGGAACGAGCCTATTCGGTAAAAGTAGAAAACCCGACAGTAATGTGTCAAAATGCGGATACGGAAGGCAATATCGGCCATTTGGGTTTGGCTAAGGCGCAGTTTCATGATACTTATATTATTGCTCAGTCAGAAGACAGTATTGTAATTGTTGATCAGCATGCCGCCCATGAGCGGATTGTGATGGAAAAGTTAAAGCGCTCGTTAACCGAAGGACGCCAAGCTGCAACGCAGATTTTGCTGATTCCGGAAGTGGTGGATTTGTCGCTGTCAGATAAAGTAAGGCTTTTGGAGGCAGCAGACAGCCTTAAATCTCTGGGATTGGTGGTGGAGGAATTTGGCTCTACTGCAGTGATAGTGCGTGAGATTCCGGCGCTCTTGGGTGATAAGGTTAATGTGCAGGAGATGATACACAATCTGGCGGAGGAAATGGCCGAGTGGGGAAAAGAATATTCTTTGACTGAGAAGCTGCATTTGATTTGTGCGACAATTGCTTGCCATGGTTCAGTCAGAGCAGGGCGCCGACTGAATGTGGAGGAGATGAATCATCTGTTGCGGGAGATGGAGCATACGGAGCGCTCAGGGCAGTGTAACCACGGACGTCCGACTTATGTGGAGCTAAAGTTAGCTCAAATTGCTAAGTTGTTTGAACGATAAAAAGTTATCTTTAGTTGCAATCCAGATAATTTAGGGGATAAAATGGTTTGTGATTGCTATTTATTTTTCTTGCGTTACTATCTTATATGAATAGCGTACTCGGTGGTTTATGTGTTATTCTTACTTTGTGGCAGATGTTTACATCTAAGTTCTAAGGTTGGATGAATTCAAACATTGAGAAAAGTTATTATGCATCTTAATCTTTTACTTTAAGATGTGTCGTTTAGAACCTGTTTTAAGAGGATTAATATTATGGCAACAGGAACAGTTAAGTGGTTTAACAACAAAAAAGGTTATGGTTTTATTCAGCCTGAAACCGGTGGTGCGGATGTGTTTGTTCACATTTCAGCCGTTCAAAAAGCCGGATTTAAAACCCTTAATGAAAATGAAAAAATTACTTATGAACTGATTAACGAAAAAGGTAAAACTTCTGCCGGTAATCTGCAAAAAGCTTAGTTTGTATTAAGGAACTAAAGAAGACGCTTTATTTTTTTGAAGCGTCTTTTATTTTTTTGCAAAAAAAGTAAAAAAAGTTCTTGACCTTTTTGTTATATTTATGTAAAAGCATTTTGTAAACCACATGATGGAGAGGTGGCAGAGTGGTTTAATGCAGCGGTCTTGAAAACCGTCGAGGGTGCGAGCCCTCCCAGAGTTCGAATCTCTGCCTCTCCGCCAATAGAGAAGATGTCCTTTGTTGAAGACATCTTTTTTTTATGGCGGAGATACGCCTCGAACGGCGCAAAGCTTGTTCTCGTCGGGCAGAGCTTGCAATTCATCTAGAGCTCATAGTCGGCACTGTCGTGCCTTTATTCGCTAAGAT
>CALXWI010000050.1 GCA_944392325.1 uncultured Alphaproteobacteria bacterium
GCCTGAATGGTCTGAATACCCTGTCCCATACTATCCAACAAGCCTTCCAAGTCCGAGGCGCGGTTGGTCAAGCTTTGGGCAGTATAGTAAGATGACGGGTTATCAATTGCTGAGTTTACTTTCTTACCTGTAGAAAGTCTTTCCTGAGTCATATCCATCAAAGATTGAGTGTTCTGTAATGACAACAGGTTGGAGCGCATGCTGGCGGTCAAAGATATATCTGACATTGTTTTTCTCCCAATTACTATGGTTAAATACTATAATGCCTTCATTCTGAACGGCATATAGTTATATTAGCACAAATTTTGCATTAATGCAATACTATTTCGCTATCATAATATGTACGGGAAAAATGATAAAAAATTTGTTAAAATCAAAAAAAACGGTGGAAAATTCCACCGTTTTTTTTGATTAGTTGCGTTAGCCTTAGAACAAGGACAATACAGACTGAGCTGCCTGTGATGCCAAGCTCAAGGAGTTAATCGCCAATTGCTGTCTGGTCTGCAGAGCAAGCATATTAGCGGACTCTTCGTTCATATCGGCCAAGGTCAAGTTATCGGCACCTTCTTCAAGAACGTTAATCAAGTTCTCAGTAAAGTCCTGACGGGTTTGGACGATAGAATAGTTGTTACCAAACTCAGAAGCCATATCACGCAAGGTGTTAATTGCGGCCTCAACTTCTGAAATAGAAGCATCAACAGCGTCGTTGGTATCCCATGCGGTAACTGCAGAAAGCTTTAAGCCTGCAGAAGTAGCATCGCGGCCTTCAACATCAAGGTAAGATGAACGGTCTTCGTTGAAGACTACCTTCAAGTCATCACCCTTCAACAAGTTAACGCCTTTATAGCTTGAGTCGGAGGCGATTTGGTCAATCTGTCCTAAAATCTCATTAAACTGAGTGATAGAACTATCACGATCGTTCGGGTTGATGGTACCGCTCATAGCAACCATATCCCAGCCGGTAACGCTGACATTAGCTTTTTCAACGGTAGCTCCTGTAGCTAAAGTGGCTTTAACACCAGTAGTGCCATCTTTAGCAAAAGTAATGACGTTAGCATCTTCAAGCTTTTGAGCATCGGCATCAACAGCTTCATTTAAGGCGGTAACGACTGCATCTAAAGTGGCATTTTGGTTAATGCTGGCGGTGTATTCTTTATCGCCTACTTTAATGGTAACAGTATGAGCACTAGAAGCATCTTGTGCAAAAGTTTTTTCAGTTTTTAATTCGGTTTTTAAGGCGGTATCACGCGCGGTGTTAGCTACCGCTTTGGCCTGTTGTACGAATGAGGTAATGGCCTCAATACCTTCGTTGGCGGCCTGAATGGTCTGAATACCCTGTCCCATACTATCCAACAAGCCTTCCAAGTCCGAGGCGCGGTTGGTCAAGCTTTGGGCAGTATAGTAAGATGACGGGTTATCAATTGCTGAGTTTACTTTCTTACCTGTAGAAAGTCTTTCCTGAGTCATATCCATCAAAGACTGAGTGTTCTGTAATGACAACAGGTTGGATCGCATGCTGGCGGTCAAAGATATATCTGACATTGTTTTTCTCCCAATTACTGTGGTTGATATGCATAAAATCTATCGTTCTGATAGATATATTTGATGTTAGCAAAAAAAATTATTAATTGCAAGGATATTTTGTAACTCATTGATTTTAGCAATAAAAAAAAGGACGGCAAATACCGTCCTTAAAAGATTCGGATATAAGACTAGAACAAGCTCAAAACGCCTTGTGCTGCCTGAGAAGCCAAACTCAAAGAGTTGATACCAAGCTGCTGTCTGGTCTGCAGAGCAAGCATATTGGCCGACTCCTCGTTCATATCGGCAAGGATTAAGTTGTCTGAACCTTCTTCAAGTACGTTAATCAAGTTTTCAGTAAAATCTTGACGAGTCTGTACGATTGAATAGTTATTACCGAAAGTTGAAGCCATATTACGCAAATCAGAAATAGCGGCTTCGATATCGGAAATAGTTTCATCAATCAGAGTTGTGGTGCTCCAATCTTCAACCGGAGTAAGCCCTAAACCAGCTGAGGTGGCATTATCACCTTTAACATCCAAGTAAGAAGAACGATCTTCATTGAAGATTACTTTCAAATCATCATCCTTCAAGAGGTTAACACCTTTATAGGTAGCATCAGAGGCGATTTGGTCAATCTGGTTCAAGATTTCGTTATACTGAGCTATGGAGCTTACGCGGTCATTGGGGTTGAGTTTACCGCTCATATTAACCGAACCCCAACCGGTGATATTGATATTAACCGAACCAAAATCAACATCTTTATCAGTTGCAAAGTTGAGAACAATCTTGCCGGCATTTTCTCCTGTTCCTTCTGCGAACACTAAGATATCATCCCAATTGGTATCACCGGCAGCTCCGACTCCTTCCGGTAAAGCTAATGTACCCAAGGCAGTATTAAGCTCATTAACTGCATCACCGATTTCGACATCGTCACCGGTGGCCTTAATTGTAGCCGTTGTTTTTTGATCACCGACTTTGATTGTAACTGTTTTGGTCTCTCCATCCGGCAAGTCAACATAATCACTGCCTGCCGTCAAGCTACTCTTTACAGTAGTATCACGTGCGGTGTTGGCTACCGCTTTAGCTTGCTGAACAAATGCGGTAATAGACTCAATACCCTCATTGGCGGCTTTAATGGTTTGAATACCTTGCCCCATACTGTCCAGCAAGGCCTCCAAATCAGAAGCGCGGTTGGTCAAGCCCTGCGCCGTATAATAAGATGACGGGTTGTCGATTGCTGAATTTACTTTCTTTCCGGTAGAAAGTCTTTCCTGTGTCATATCCATCAGTGACTGTGTGTTCTGCAAAGATAGCAGGTTAGAGCGCATGCTTGCTGTCAAGGATATGTCTGCCATATTGTGTTCTCCTCTTAGAGTGGAAATTAAACCGACAAAAGTTTGTTCTAAACTTCTGCCTAATAATAAGTAATTATTGATTTGATATTAGCAATTTGTGTAATTTTGACAACAGCTAATTAAGTGGTGTGGATAACTTTAACGAACAATTAACCTTTGATTTTTTATTTTTAAAATTCAAACACTTATATCTAAAACAAAAAGTCAATAACCAAATTATAATTTTTGTGATTAAGATAATTAATAAGTCGTTGATAGAGCCAAACGCCATCCCAACCGCGGCTATTAAAAGCCAAAATCGTACCCAAAGCCCAGAGGTTGGCTCCGGGGAGAAACATGACACAAAATTTATAGCCAACTTTTGGGAGGTCGGTTTGTTTTTCGTGGATTTGAGAAAATACGGTATCAATATGATAACCGGCGAAATAACCCAGAACACCATTCAGGAACAAGTTCATAGGAGCAAAACTGGTATAAAGAGAAATACCTCCCATACACAAAAAACAAAAAAGAGGAAAGAAATAAGGCGCAATGGTTATTAGCCAATTGCCCTTTCCCTTAAAGCCCATTTCACCGCCGCTGTTATCTCCTTCAACACGGATATGGGTGACTTTATGCAAAGTCAACAAAGCAAAAAAAGCATGCGTGCACTCATGGGCAACAATTTGGATATTAGTACGAATGCCGGCTTCTGACATATTACGGGAGATGAAAAACATTGCAATTCCCAGAGCAAAGGCAACGTACTTCCAGGTCATAAACTGAAATGAATAAAAAGACTGAATATAAGCCGGAAATGAAAACAGCATATAAACTGCAGCCGGCCATTTTAGTAATTCAATTAGCCTGTCAACCAAAATTCTCATTAATATTTTACCCTTTCAGCTAAATAGTAACTAATTATAAATTATTTTGCACCTAGTATAGAAGAAATATTAACAACTCAATATATTTTTGCAGGAGTGCCAAAGATGGATGAATTTGAGACTTTTGACTTTATCGTAAATGACGAAGACGAGGTCATGTTGCTATTATATGAGCGCGAAGGCGAGCCCAAAGATCCACAAATCATCCTCAACCCCGATGATGGCTCAGCCGTACTCTTGCGTTCTCCGGAAGAGGAAATTATGCTCAGCGGAATAAGTGACGATATTTTTGATAGCTTGGCTGATGCCGACAAATTATTAGTATGCGAACTTAGCCGCACCGAAAATGAAGACGAAACCGAAATCGTCAACGCTTATGAGGCGGATATCGCTGATTAGCCGTTGATATAGCTTGCGCATAAAAAAACTTGCAAAATATCTTTTTTTGTGCTAGTTCTGTCAATGTTACGATGATATTAACGGTTGGGAAACATGATTATCGACGGAACAAACCGAATCCAGAGAGGTATTCTGGCCAATAAACGATTTTATCAGACTACCGCTCAGATTATGGCCGATTTTGAAAATAAAGGTTATCCAAATTCAGCTGACGAGACTGCTAAAGTTATTGCAGCGTACCATGATATTGTTCAACATAAGGCCAAAAATACGTACAATCCGGATTATAATGAAGCTTTCAAAAAAATTGATGACGCTATCGCGGATATGGCGCATAAAGTGTTTTATGATTGCGATAAAAAAAGCTATGATTATGCTTACCAATCTTTTGAGGAATTTGACCATATCAGCGCAATTGTTAATCGGCAAAGACTAAAGAAACTTAAACCTGCCGAAGCATAAAAAACAAAGTTGGTTGCCTTTTTGCATTTTTTAATGTAAAAAGGTTTTATTGTTTAAATAAAGTTTTAAGGTGAAAGATGAAAAAAATCGGACTTATCGGCTGTGGACGCTGGGGAACTTTTTTGGGGTGGTATGCCTCGGCTTATTGCGGGTATGATGTGGATATGTATGATATCCCGACTTCGCCGAATTTTGTGGAACTGCGCGATACCAGAAAAAATCCTTATTTGACGCTGCGCGATAATATGCACCTGTTTGATAAGGTGGCTGAAGTACTGAAAAATGATGTCATTATTATATCTATCGGTTGTCAATACTTCAGAGGGTTGTGCAAAGAGCTTAACCAATATGACCTAAACGGCAAAACTTTTTTGTTGGCAATGAAAGGTTTGGAAGAAAGCACCGCCGAATATATGCACCAAATTATGAAAGAGGAAATTAAACAAGATATCCACGTGGCGGTGTTGGCCGGTCCGGGGCATGTTCAGGATTATGTAAAAGGAGTACCGTCTTGCGTGGTGGTCGACTCTGATGAAGAAGCAACAAAAGATAAAATCATCAAGATGTTTTCAAGCGAGTTAATCCGCTTTTATTACGGGGCGGACCTCATCGGCAACCAAATCGGCGCCGCAATGAAAAATGTTATCGGAATCGCCGCCGGAATTTTGGACGGACTGGAGTGGTACGGGCTGAAAGGCGCTTTGATGGCGCGCGCCCCGATTGAGGTTGGACGCTTTATCAAACATTTTGGCGGCAACCCGCGTACCGCATACGGATTGGCGCATTTGGGAGATTATGAGGCGACGCTGTTCTCTAAATACAGCCACAACCGCACCTTTGGGGAGAAATTTGCTAAAGGTGAGGATTTCGGCAAATTGGCCGAGGGCGTACCAACGCTCAAAGCCGTAAAGCTGATTGCTGATAAAGAGGGAATCGATATGCCGATTTGTCAGGCCTTATACAAAGCCGTATATGAAAAAGCCGACATTAAGGCGACTATTCGTAATATGTTTACCCGTGATGTTAAACAAGAATTTGTGGACTGGTAGCGCTGAGATGAAAAAACAACTGGCTTACATTTGTGCATCGTGGTTTGGCTTGGGGTTTGCGCCCAAAGCTTCAGGGACTTTCGGCTCGCTCGGCGCTTTGCCTTTGGTGGCGGTGATTGCCTGCTTTGGGAGCTTGAGTATTATGTTGGCCGCGGCAGCCATACTGTTGGTACTCGGGGTGTGGGCAACGAAGCTGATTATCAAAGGCACCGACAACAAAGACCCTTCTTTGGTGGTGATTGATGAAGTGGTCGGTCAGATGTTGGCTTTTGCTTTGGTGTGGAACAATTTGAACGATTGGAGAATCTGGGCGGCCGGTTTTGCGTTGTTTAGGTTTTTTGATATTTGCAAAATGGGGCCGGTAAAGTTTTTTGACAGCAAAGTGCACAATGCTTGGGGCGTGATGCTTGATGATGTATTTGCCGGAATTATTGCGGCGATTGTGCTCTATTTAATCAACTTATATATTTTTTAATCCAGACTGATTTCTGCAACCTCAATATCGGGAATTAGGCGCGAGGCTACGGCTAAGGCTGAGGGGCTGGTACGGGTGACGCAAAAGCGCCGTGTGCCTTGGCGGCTAAGCTGAGAATCTATCTCCGGATGGCGGTGCAGGTAATCGGCCAGTTTGGCACCCATAAGCTCGTCTTGAGAGATGATGTTGACATCAGGCAGACGGCGGCGGCAGTAGTCTTTTATCAGCGGGTAGTGCGTGCAGCCCAAAATCAGCGAATCGATGGCGTCAAAGTTGGAAAGATAGTCATCAACAAGGTTATCCATATATTGAAAATTGTTGCTCTCAATCAAAGGGACGAGTTGCGGAGTGGCGACTTCGGTCACCTTTACCGATGGCTGGATTTTATGCAGCTCGGTTGCATAGATATGTGACTTAATCGTGGCGGGGGTGGCAATGACCCCTACCCTGCTGACGGGCTGAGCCAAAGCGGCTTCTACCGTGGGAATAACCACGCCCAAGACTTTGACCCGAGGGGCATAAGCGGGGATAAATTTTTGCTGAATATAGCGCAAGGCGATAGAGGTGGCGGTGTTGCAAGCGATAATGATTAAACCGCAATCCGAATCGATGAGATAGCGCAGAGAATCGAGCGTATATTTCAAGATACGGCCGGAGGTTTTCTCCCCGTACGGGAGGTGGGCGGTATCCCCCAAATAAAGGTAGTCGTAGTCAGGCAGAGCCTTGATAAAAGCTTGAGTAATAACTAAGCCGCCAAGGCCGGAGTCAAAAACACCTATTTTCATATAAAAAAATCCTTATCAACCTTACTAGCGGCATATTAAGCCAAAAGTTTGGTTTGCGCAAGGCTTGAGTTACGGCGGCGCACAAAAAAAAAGAACAAAATAAGAAACTTTGTGCTTGACTCTGATAAAAAATCAGGCATAATGCAATCAAGAACATTAATAGAACACATTAGGGGAGTGTTACCATGAACAACAAATACGGGATTATCATTTATTTTGTATTATTCTTCACCAACACGGCAGCGATTGTATTATAGCTCAGCCTTGAGAGGGAAAGTAAAAATAAAGGGGAGGAAAGCCTGGCCCCTCCCCATGATAGCGGAGAGTACCTAATAAAAAGAAGCGAGCACAAGGGAAGTAGTTTAATAGACACTGAAGAGAGGGGGAATTGTGAAGATATATAAAAAAAATTCTTGCCTTTTAGAAAAAAGTAGGGTAGTTTCTTTTTCGTTGTCGGGTGTGTAGCTCAGGTGGTTAGAGCGCTACGTTGACATCGTAGAGGTCACAAGTTCGAGTCTTGTCATACCCACCAATCTTACCCTTCCTTACTCAAGGAAGGGATTTTTTTTGCTTTAATTCCTAACGTAAAGTACTGGATGAAGATAACCTAACGTAGTAAACTGAATATAAATTACACGCTATAAATGGAAGCTTGTGATTATATGTAATACAAAGCAGATTTTTTAACTTTACTTTCAGGCAAAATTTGAGTAGGCTTGCCACTAGATGGGGAGTGATGACCCGTTCGAGGTTTGGCGACCTCTTACTCGACGTCTGACTGCACAGACGGAAATTATGCAGCTTCCAGAATTTGACTGGAAGGCGACAAAATAAGCTGTTTCAGCCAATATGTCGCACTATTCGAGTATAGTTGCCAACTTCCAGTCGCCTTTTCATCACGGCGACTTTAATTTTATGTGGAGTTGTAGCATGATTAAATCTGAAATTAATATTTCTGCGGCGGCGGTCGGCGTACCAAAAGTTTCGGTGCTGATGCCGGTGTATAATACCCCGCAGGAGTTTTTGATGGAAGCGATTGAAAGCATTTTGAACCAATCGTTCTCCGATTTTGAATTGATTATCCTTAATGATGCATCGCCGGATGCCAATGTGGAGCGCGTGGTCAAATGTTACCATGATCCGCGCATAAAATATTATCGGAATGACCGTAATCTGGGGATATCAGAATCGCGCAACAAGCTGATTGACTTGGCGCTGGGTGAATATTTGGCCGTGTTTGACCATGATGATGTATCCCTGCCCCAAAGGCTTGAAAAACAAGTGACGCTGCTGGATAAGAATCCGGATATCGGCGTGGTCGGCTGCTGGTTTAAAATGGTTGGGAGTGATGAAGTTCAGAAGCTGCCAGTCAAAAATGCCGACATCAAAAAGCAACTGTTTACCAGCTGTTGTTTGGCGCACTCTTCAACCATGATTAGGAAAAAAGTGCTGCGAGACAACAACATTAAGTACGAGGCAGTCTATTCTCCGTCTGAGGATTATGCCCTGTGGTGCCGACTGATTGACAAGACCAAGTTTGCCAATATTCCGGAAGTGTTGTTTTTATACCGCAATCATGAAGGAAATACATCGCACAAGCAAAGCGTGGAGATGAAAGAGACCGCCATTCGGATTATGGATTTTGTTAAAAGAGATAATCCGGAGCTGTGGGCCGTGGCGCAACAAGACTTGTTGGAAGTCAGCCGCGGGAAGTTGTGCGGACTGATACCTTTGTTGACCATCAAAAAATACCAGAACAAAACCGTATGGCTATTGGGAGGAAAAATTCCCCTATGGTCAAGCAAGGGCAAGCAAGTGGTGTTGACGCCGGATTAAAGTCGAATACTTTTCCTTATTGCAAGCAAACAAGGCCTCCAACTTCAGGAGGCCTTGTTTGTGCAGCTACATTATCAAAAAGTTAATCTTTTGTGCTTATAATATATATTAAGTATGCAGAATTAGCTTTTAAGGAGAGCCCAATTGGCCGCTAAACATATTGATTTTAAAGTTAATTATAAAAAACTTAAAATCTTTGAAGAATATAATACTGATGAAATCTTGTACCCGCTGGTATTGACATCTCCGCATAGCGGGCAGGTGTTTCCGGAAGAGTTTTTGCAGGCGGTAAAAATGCCCTT
>CALXWI010000051.1 GCA_944392325.1 uncultured Alphaproteobacteria bacterium
ATAAAAATAACTTTTAATTTTCAAATATATTCTTTCATTTCAAACATATCAATTTTCCTACTCAAAGTCTTAAAATCATCATAAAAATTAGTCCGATAATTGCATAGTATCTCGCACCATTTTTGATAATGCACCTTTTGAGGTGCTTTTTTTTGTTTTAAATAAGTGTTTATACTGTTCGATTTTAGAGATTTTTAATTTAATGATTTTGAAAGAAGTGTCGGATTTTTTTTGTTTTGCTGTTTGCAATTGTTTTGATTTTAAGCTCTGAAAATATATTCAAGCATGAATGTATTTACTTCTTTTTATGGATATGTTACTATTTTAAATATATTTGTTATTGCTAACAATAGAAAAAAATAATGGATATTGATGGATATGAGTAAATTATTAGAAAAAAATAATCACTCCCAAAATCAAGATGAAACTTCTCTAGAAAATATTTTAGAAAATATGAAACTACAATTTGAGCGTAGGACTTATGAGGACAGGGAAAATTTCTTTTCGGCTTGCAGTAAGGCTGTTGGGTTTACAAATAGTCAGTTATTTTTTCATATTTTCTCTAAGAATAAAAATTATAGATTCCACAATGATGGGGAATTTACCAGATTGTGTAAGGATATGGAAGTCTTTTTGGGAAGAGAATTATATGCTGAATTAATGAGTAATTTGATTAGTTTAAGAGATAAAAAAGCTCAAGAAATTAAAAATAAAGCACCTGAATTGTTAACTCATACTTCAAATATTCCCCCTGAAATTATGGGAAATACATTAGTACCGAGCAGCAATCTTAATCAATTTGGTGAAAAAAGAGGAAATTTCATATTTGCAACCGAAAGTGATAGCGAAAGAGATTTCTATGCTTTAAGAGTCAACGATAAAGAGGGAAAAAATATAAATTGGAAAAAAAAGGCCTATATAAATGGTGAAGAAAAAAATGTGTTTATTATGGAAAAGATAAATGAAACCAGCTATACTTATTTTGTACCTAAAGAAAACTTTGTTCCCGTCGTTTGCTTGGATGGAAGATTTGGACACGAATGGACAGCTATCCAAGAAATTCAGTATTTGTATTGCGAA
This sequence comes from uncultured Alphaproteobacteria bacterium, assembly GCA_944392325.1. Taxonomy (GTDB): domain Bacteria; phylum Pseudomonadota; class Alphaproteobacteria; order RF32; family CAG-239; genus HGM16780. Next base: position 1,081 of record CALXWI010000051.1, read on the forward strand.
AAAAATAATATTGAAGATATAAAAAAACGAAATATTATCAAAATAGTGGATAGAGATAAATTTTATTCAAAAAATAAAGATGAAGCTTTTCAAAAAAATTTAAATAATCCCCATATTATTATCAGCACGCTTGATAATTCTGGTGTTTTAAATAATAATTATAAAATAATAGCTGAATTAGCAGATTGTTTTAACGTACAAATTGCATCTAAAACTAACAATAATTCATCTAAAACTGATTTTTTTAAATTAAAAATGTATCAAAATAAAAAGCAAAATGGTTAAGTTGTATGCTTTTCTTTAAATATATCAATTACTCAAAGCCTTAAAATCATTGTAAAAATCAGTCCGATAATCGCTTAAAATTACAGTAGATTGTGGATGTCGTATTCATCATAGCCTTCGTAATAATAGCTGACGTCTATGCCTTTCATAAAGATTTCTCGTTCATTGATTTTATCGGTAAGGGCGTTTTTTAAGAGGTGTTTTATTTCAATATCTTTAATCGGGCTTCTTTCCATGGCGGACAGATAGTCGGCTTTATCAATTTTATTCCAATCAACCACCATTTTTAGTTCTTTTTTGAAGATTAAATCCAGCCAAATTCGGGTGGCGCGGCCGTTTCCTTCTCTAAAGGGGTGAGCTATTGAGTACCGAAGGCAAGCCGGTGATGATTAAACATTTTACTTACCACTGGGCGGTTAAAGACGGCAGAAATACGACTTTTGAAGTTTGTGACGTGTTTGAATTTAATGAAAAAAATTTAATCACCAAAGAAACTATTTTATATGACACTTATCAGCTCAGAATTGATATGAACGGCAACCCGTTGGATTATTAAATTAAATAGAGGGGGCTTTGAGTAAATATCGATATACCGCTATTATTGCTACCGTTGCAAACTCGTTTTGTGATACGGTATTGGATACAGATTTACTTTTCAAAAGCTTTTGGCTCTGGCTTTGGGATGTATTGCCGTGGTCGGCGTATATTTTAGTTAAATAATTAGCCCAAGAATAAAGAATCTTATCGCTTTTTTAAATATATCAGTATATAATCCGCCTTATATTTGAGCAGGAGGGATTATGGCGCTAAGCGAATCTAAAAAAAGCAACAAAAAACGTTCCGATATCAGAATCGAAAAAGAGGCTAAGGCCTTGCAACGCAATTTGTTGAAACGGAAAAAACAACAAGAAGAGCGTGAAAAGCTCAAAGAGCTTCGCTCAAAATAAATTGGGACTAACTATCTTGTGGTAAAAGGCGACTTGTAATATGGATAAAATTAAAATCATCGGCGGAAATGTGTTGGAAGGCAAAATTTATATCAGTGGGGCAAAAAATGCCGCCCTGCCCTTGATTTGTGCAAGTTTGTTGACTGATGAAACCGTCACCCTGACCAATATGCCGATGTTATCAGACATTAAAGCAATGAATGCTTTGTTGGAGCAGCTCGGCACGCAGATTGATGAATTTGATGACTTTATTGACGGGCACAAAACCAAAACTTATTCATACCGGACGCCTAAGCTGACCAGTTTAGTGGCTCCTTATGATTATGTGCGAAAAATGCGCGCCTCATACTATGTATTAGGGCCATTGTTGGCACGAGAGGGGCATATTGAATTGTCTTTGCCGGGAGGATGCGCTATTGGTGCCAGACCAATGGATATTCACCTCTCAGCATTAGAGCAGATGGGCGCGAAAATTGAAATCAAAAACGGTTATGTTCATGCTGATGTGGACGGGAAGCTCAAAGGGGCTCATATTATTTTCCGCTTTGCATCGGTCGGAGCTACCTGCAACATTTTAATGGCAGCGGTATTGGCGCAAGGGACTACCAAAATCGAAAATGCCGCCAAAGAGCCGGAAATCGGGGATCTGATTGACCTGCTTAATGCCATGGGAGCTAAGATTGAGGGCAAAGGCACATCCATTCTGACGATTGAAGGCGTGGACAAGCTACACGGAGCCAGACATAAAGTGATTGCGGATAGAATCGAGGCCGGTTCTTATGCTGTGGCCGCTGCTATTACGCGCGGGCGGATTGAGCTGATTAATGCGCAGGCCGAAACCTTACAGACGCCGCTGAATATTATGCGTGATATGGGGGTAAAGGTTGAAGAAAAAGAAAACTCCATCATTGTCGATGCCAAAGGAGCAACCTTAGTCGGCAAAGATATTATGACCGATGTTTACCCTGGTTTTCCAACCGATTTGCAAGCTCAGTTTTTGGCCTTGATGCTGACCGCCGAAGGGGCATCAATGGTAACAGAGACTATTTTTGAAAACCGTTTTATGCATGTGCCGGAATTGTTGCGTATGGGTGCAAATATTAATGTTCACGGGCATGCTTCGGCAATTGTGCGCGGGGTAAAAAAACTGTATGGAGCGCCGGTAATGGCTACCGACCTTAGAGCTTCATTTGCTTTGATTTTGGCGGGGTTAATTGCTGAAGGCGAAACCATAGTCAACCGTGTATACCACCTTGACCGCGGTTATGAGCATTTGGAAGAAAAGCTCAAAGGCGTGGGCGCTAATATTGAACGAATTAAAGAGGCCGATTAAACTATGACCGAGGAATTGGACCACAACGAAGCGCAATTAATGCAGGCCTTGGCTCTGCAAGATGATGCGGTGAGCAAAGACTTTAAGGCTTATGCCGGTGAGCCCAAACCGGCTGATGAGAAAAACGCATCTAAAGAAGATATTATTGAAGCACTAAAAACCGTCTGCGACCCTGAAATTATGATTAATGTTTATGATATGGGGTTGATTTATGATATTCGCCAGAAAGACAACGGCGATGTGGAGATTGATATGACTTTGACGGCGCCAACCTGCCCCGTGGCAGGAGTGTTGCCCCAGCAAGTGGCTGATGCGACTGCTTTGGTGGAAGGGGTCGGCAAAGTTGAGGTGAAGGTCGTATGGGAGCCGGCTTGGTCGTTGGATAAAATAAGTGATGAAGCTCGAGCCATGATTGATTTGCTCTAAACAAAAGGAGAAAATATGACGCGCAAGATTTATATGAAAAAACAACAATTTCCGAATGCGTCCTGCAAGTCATATGCGATTGAGGATAAAGTCTTTTTGCCCCAATGGAGCGAAAATAATGATATTGAGCCGGCGATAAGAGGCTTAAATGCAGCTAAAGATGCACCGCTTATCGGAGTTTTATTGGCCCGTGAGGGTGAGGCTTATATGATTGATGAGCCTTACATAGAGGCTGTTACGACTGGCGGTGCGAACATCCGCCTGATTCATTATGACAAAGTGGCCGAACAACTGGACGGGGTGGATGGGCTGCTGCTCGTCGGCGGATTTTTTCCGTCGCCGCGGGAATGGTTTGTGCCTGATAACCCCGAGTTACCAGACTTAGCCCATTTGCCGCCGAGAACGCAGGCTTATGTAACGGCTATTGATTGGGCAAGCAAGCATAAGCTCCCGATGTTGGGGATTTGCGGCGGAATGCAGATGATGGCTGCTTTTCGCGGCGGGCATTTGGCTAAAGTTGACACCATGCCGGCAAACAAGGCTAATGTAAAGGCTCAGCACCGTGGCATCAGTGCTAACAGTTATGCCCACAAAATAGGGATTTCGCCACACTCGCGGTTGTTTGCGGCGGCTAATACCAATACCTTGATGGTGAACTCGGTCCACTCAGAGATGGTGATTGATGTCCCCCAAGACAAAGTTATGGTGACGGCTATTGCTCCGGACGGCGTGATTGAGGCGATTGAATATAATAATTATGACGGCTTTGCACTCGGGGTACAGTGGCACCCTGAAAGAATGGCCGGCAAAGGTGATGCGTTTGCTAAAAATATTTATGCGGCTTTGATTGAGGCAGCTAAAAAATACAAAAAAGCAAAAGGTTAGGTAAAATTATGACTATTGATGATTTGATTGATAATTTCAGTATGTTGGATAACTGGGAAGACAAATACCGCTACCTGATTGAACTCGGGGAAGAAATGGACGCGCTTGCTCCGGAATGGCACAAAGACGAGTGGAAAGTCGAGGGCTGCCAATCGCAAGTATGGCTGGTGCCGATTGTGGCAGAAAGCAACGGCGAAAAGTGCTTATGCTTCAAAGGTGACAGCGATGCCGCTATTGTGAAAGGTTTGATTGCCGTGGTGTTGACGATTTTTTCAGGCAAGACGGCGGCGGAAATTGCCAAAGTCGATTTGGACAAGATTTTTGATGAGTTGGGGTTGCACGAGCATTTGTCACCGAGCCGGCGCAACGGACTGGGGGCTATGGTCGAAAAAATTAAGTTTTATGCCAAAACATTAGGATAATAAGCGATGAATATTCATGAGTATCAGGCTAAAAAAATTTTGAACCGTTATGGGATTTTTATTCCGCGCGGGAAAGTGGCCTATACCCCAAATGAAGCCAAACGCGCCGCGGTTCATGTATCGCTGCGGGGGCCGTGGATGCTCAAGGCGCAGATTCAGTCCGGTGCCCGTGAACGAGGAGCTTTTATCGGCTCTAGCGGTAGAAAGGGTGGTATCCGCTTGATTAAACGGCGCCGCGATATTATCCGTGAGGCTGAGCAAATGCTCGGTGAGACATTGGTAACGGCGCAGACCGGCCCGAAAGGAAAATTTGTCAGCCGGATTTATGTAGAGGCTTTTCAAAAAGTACGGAAAAAGTTTTATGCCGGCTTGGTGATTAACCGCGTGGTGCCGGTGCTGACCCTGCTGTTGGCTAACTTAGAAGACGGCGGGCAGAGTATTTTGGATAAAGCTCTGGAAAACCCTAAAGAGATTTTGAAGCTCAAAGTCGACCTCAACAAGGGGGTATCTTTGCGGCAGATTGAGCTAGCGCGGCGCTTTTTGCAACTCGAAGAACCAAGCCGCAAGCATTTGCAAAAGTTTTTTAATGCGCTGCACCGCGCCTTTGTGGAAAATGATGCAACGATGATTGAGGTTAATCCGGCGGGGGTTACCAAGCGCGGCAGAATTGTGGCGCTGGACGCCAAAATGTCATTCGATAACAATGCAATGTATCGCCACCCCGAAATCCTCCGTCTCCAAGATGATTATGAAGAAGAAGACCGCGCCCTTAAAGCTGCTAAATTCGGGTTCCAATATCTGGAATTTGAAGGGGGGAATATCGGCTGTATCGTCAATGGTGACGGGATTGCCTTGGCCGCGATGGATTTTATCCGCGAAAAAGGGCTTGATGCCTGCTGCTTTTTGAATGTTAAAGGCGGTGTCGATCGTGATAAAATTGCCGCAGGTATCAAGATTATTATGACTAACCCCAAAGTGGAAGGCATACTAATTAATATTTTGGGCGGATTTTTGCGCTGCAATTTGATTGCCGAGGGGATTATTGCCGCTGCATCTGAGGTGGGACTAAATGTGCCGCTGGTTGTTAGGTTTGAAGGAACTAACAAAGATACCGCCAAAGAGACGCTCATTAACTCAAGACTGCCTTTGATTATTGCCGACACAATGGAGGAATCCGTTGATAAACTTATTGCCGCCATGGAGGAGAGCGAATAGATGTCGATTTTGGTGAACAAAAATACTAAGGTCTTAGTACAAGGTATTACCGGTACGCAAGCATCCTTCCATGTTAGAAAATCTTTGGACTACGGCACTGATATTGTGGCCGGTGTTACCCCCGGAAAAGGCGGAACCGAGCATTTGGGGATTCCGGTATTCGGCACGGTAAAAGAGGCTATTGCCAACACCGGAGCCAATGCATCGGTTATGTTTGTGCCGGCTCGTTTTGTTAAAAATGCCGTGAAAGAAGCCGTGGAAGCTGAGCTCGACCTGGCGGTATGTATTGCCGACGGAGTGCCTATCCATGATATGATGGAAATAAGGGCAATGCTGAAAGGCAGCAAGACCAAGTTAATCGGTCCCAATACTCCGGGGATTATTACTCCGGGGGAAGCACGGCTGGGGATTTTTCCGGAAAATATTCACAAAAAAGGGCGGGTCGGCGTGGTATCTCGCTCCTCTACCCTTACCTATGAGGCGGTGTTGGAGGTTAATCGGGCTGAGATGGGGCAGTCAACCGTTATCGGTCTGGGTGATGATATGGTCATCGGTATGGACTTTGTGGAAGTGCTGGATGAGTTCAGCCAGGATGACGAAACCGACGCCATCGTCCTTATCGGACAGCTCGGCGGTGCCTTTGAAGAAGTGGCCGCCAAGCATTATAAATTAATGCCCAACAAAAAGCCGGTAATCGCCTTTGTGGCCGGTAATACCATTCCTTTTGGGCACAAGATGGGCTATGCCGGTGATATTATTGCCGCCGGAAAAGTTACGGCTCAGGACAAGCGCGCCGCAATGCAAGATGCCGGAATGATTGTGGTTGACCGCATAAGCCAAATTCGCGCTCAATTGCAAAATTTGTTGCGCTGAAAATAATGCGGACTTGGTGGAAATATATTTTGGATTTGTTTTTGCCGCCCAGATGCAAAAAGTGCGGCAAAATTATTTGTGATGATGATGCCTTATGTGATGACTGTTTTAATGAGCTGAATTTTATTTCGGCTCCGTATTGTCAGCGCTGCGGCATACCTTTTGAAGATGTGGGTGGCAAGCCGCCGCATAATTGGTTATGCGCGGAATGTGCGCGTGATAAGCATCCGTGGTTTAGGCTGTGCCGCTCAGCCCTGCATTATGATGAGTTTGGCAAGGCTTTGATTATTGCGCTCAAATTTTATGACCGGACGGATGATGCCCGTATTCTGGCCAAGTGGATGAAACCGGCCGGCAAAGATATTTGGGCGCAAGGCGTAGATGTGATTGTGCCGGTACCGTTGCATTATACGCGATTGATTAAGCGTAAATATAATCAGGCGGCATTACTGGCGAAAGAGCTATCAGCAATGACATCTATTCCGGTTGAATATTCGGCTTTAATCAGGCATCGGCGCACCAGACCGCAGGTAGAGTTCTCGGGCAGCATCAGGCGCCGTAATGTGCGCGGGGCTTTTAAGGTGAAACATCCGGAAAAGTTTAGAGGTAAGCGAGTGCTTTTGATTGATGATGTTATGACCACCGGCTCAACGCTGAAAGAGTGCGCCAAGGCTATTAACTCAGCGCATCCGTTATCAATTGATGTTTTGACCGCTGCTCGTGTGTGCCGCTAGTCTCCCCCACAAACGGGCGCCCCAAGCTGGGGCAAACGGGCGCCCCAAGCTGGGGCAAACGGGCGCCGTTTGATCCGCTCGGTTAGCGGTAGCTTGGTCGGGGTCCCATAAAACGCGATACTCAGATTGGGTTTGCGTAAAGTTCTATATATCCTTATAAAGTCTATGGTTCAGCAATTCTAAAAAACTATCCAACACAGGATGAAATCCTGTGCCTCCGGCTCACGCCGGAGCTCTCTGGCAAGATGACGGTAAAGGTGGAAAATGGGGTCGCATAATTAAATATGGCAAATTTTGTCTAGCGGATTTGAGAGAGCTAAGTTATTAAAGAAAAAGGAAAATGAGTGGAAAAGGGGCGATGGGTAAGGCGGGAAAAATGGGCAAGGAAAGTGAGGGGCTTGTACCCTGCCCGCTTACAATTACCACGAGGTGAGAACGGGGCGGACGTAGTAGTCGTAGTAGTTGGTGTCGGT
>CALXWI010000052.1 GCA_944392325.1 uncultured Alphaproteobacteria bacterium
TTCCGGCACATATTCCACATAGCGGATAACATTATCGGCATCAACCACAAATACGGCCCGCGCCAAAAGCTCCAACCCCTCAATCAGCGTTCCGGTTGCTTTGCCGAATGAACGTTGCTGATAATCAGACAAAGTCTGCACCGCACTCACCCCGGCGGCTCCGCACCAACGAGCCTGAGCAAAAGGCAAATCCATACTGACGGCATAAATCTTCACCCCCGGAAGCTCTCCTGCTTTTTGGTTAAAACGGCGAATTTCCATATCACAAACACCGGTGTCCAAAGACGGTACACAGGCAAACACTCTCACTCCGTGCAAATCAGCCCCTTTAACCTCGGCCAAACCATTGTCCACCACTTCAAAGTCCGGCATTTTATCCCCGGCTTTCAACATCTGCCCATAAAGCTTAACCGGATTCCCCTGCATCGTAACAACCATATTTTTTCTCCTTATATAAAAATAACTCTAACTATTATATAAGAACTCCATCTCCCAAAAGCAAATTTAAAAGACCACCCTCCACATAAAAAAAGCGCCCTATAAACGATAGAGCGCTTAGTTTAGACCTCCTCAAAACAGGCTTTTTAGCGGAGAACTGCACCGCCGGCAACTTTCTTGCCGACCTCGACTTCAACCTTTTTCATAAGGGTCTCAATCTCTTTGTCAGTCAGCGTCGCCTCTTTGGGCTGGAATGTCAACGCAATCGCAATCGACTTTTTGCCGGCCGGAAGATTTTCACCTTCATACACGTCAAAAACTCTAACCTCGCTGATAAGGTTGCGATCCGCATTTTTAGCCGCAGCCACCACACTCGCCGCCGACACCGACTTATCAACCACAAAGGCCAAGTCTTTGTCTACCGGCTGGAATTGTGACAATTCCAACTTCTTGCGTGCTTTGTCATGAGCCGCCCGCGGCAGAGGAATATTGGTCAGATTGACCTCAAATGCCACTACCCGCTGCTTAATGCCGAATTTTTTCAAAATCATCGGATGTAGCTCGCCAAAATAAGCCAACACATTTTTACCCAAGCGCAAAGTACCGCTGCGCCCCGGATGATAATACTTCGGCGCATCATTAGTAATCTGAGCATTTTCCCACGGACCGTTAGCCGCAGCAATAGCGGCCAAAGCATCAGCCTTAGCATCAAACACATCATAAGGCCGCACATCGCCAATCCAGTTTTTCTTGGCTGTCATACCGGAACGTACCCCGCCGGCAACTTGGTCTTGCTCTCCCGGATTACGACCATAGAAAGCCGGCCCAACTTCAAACAAAGCCAAATTATCATACCCACGGGCAATATTATTTTTGACCGCTAACAACAAATTAGGCAATATTGACGGGCGCATTTCATCAAGCTCCGCCGTAATCGGATTATACAACAATACGGCATCTTCATTTTGGCGAAAATCTTTAGCCAGTTTTGAGTCGGTAAAACTCCAGGTAACCGTTTCCAACATTCCGCGAGAAGCCAACTCATGCTTAACCGTAACCGCACGCTGCTGAGCCGGAGATAATACCTGCTTAGGGAATTTGCCATGCGGCAAAGTCTCTGCCGGAATTTTATCCAAGCCAATCATCCGCACAATTTCTTCTACCAAATCGTGCTCACCTTCAATATCACCTCTCCAAGTCGGAGACACGGCCTTTACCCGCTCACCTTCATCGCTAACCTCAAAACCGAGCTTATGCAAAATATCCATAATCTGAGTTTTAGAAACCTCGATACCGACAAAATCTTTCATTCTTGACGGACGGATATAAGCACACTTCGGCTCAAAGCTTTCCACACCGGCGATTTCCATTTCCGATACTTCACCACCGCAAATTTCCGTAATCAGCTGCACGGCATAATCAGAGCCTAAAACATTTGACTTCGGATCGACCCAACGTTCATAACGATAACGAGAATCAGAGTCAATCTGGAACTTGCGTCCGGTACGTGCAATCACCAACGGATTAAACAACGCACATTCCACCAACACATTAGTCGTCTCCGGTTGGCAGCCTTTTTCAGCACCACCCATAATACCGCCCAAGCATTGGATTCCCTCATCATCGCAAATTCCTAAAGATTTGCTGTCCAAAGTATACTCTTTATCTTCGAGCGATACAAACTTTTCACCGTCTTTAGCCATCCGCACCGTAATATTACCTTTGAGCTTATCCGCATCAAACACGTGCAACGGACGCGCCATATCATAATTGATGTAATTGGTAACATCTACCAAAGGTGAAATTGAGCGCAAACCAATAGCCGCCAAGCGGTCTTTCATCCACTTCGGGGTTTGGGCTTTATTGTTAACACCTTTGATATAGCGCCCGACATACACCGGACAAGCATCAAAATCATCGATTTTAATTTTTATCGGAGAAGCAAAAGTGCCATTTTTATGTTCAATTTTCAACGGCTTCAAATGTCCCAGTCCAGCCGCGGCCAAGTCACGGGCAATACCTCTTACGCCAAGACATTCAGCACGGTTTGGCGTAATTGAAATTTCAATCACGGGGTCAATCGGCAATACTTCTTTAGCCGGCACGCCAACCGGTGTCGATGCATCAAGTTCAATAATCCCGTTATGATCTTCACCTATGCCAAGCTCTTTTTCGGAGCACATCATACCAAAGCTTTCTACCCCGCGGATTTTACCAACCTTAAGCACTTCATTAAAAGCCGGAATCACCACACCTACCGGAGCCAGCACCCCAATCATTCCCTGATGACAATTTGGCGCTCCGCACACAATCTGCAAAGTTTCTTTACCGTTATTGACTTTCAGCAAATGCAAATGGTCAGAATCCGGATGCATCTCACAAGACTCAATTTTTGCCGTCACAAACCCCTCAAGCTGTGCCGCCGGATTAAACACCTCTTCTACTTCCAAACCGATTTTGGTTAAGGTCTCGGCAATTTCATCAACACTGGCCTCAGTGTCCAAATGCTCTTTTAACCACGATAAACTGAATTTCATCTTGCACTGCCTCCATTATTACTCAAACCACCGGTCATTGATGAGAAGTCTAACGGATTAAATCCGTAATGCTTCAACCACCTTACATCAGACTCAAAAAATGTTCTTAAATCCGGAATCCCGTACTTCAACATTGCCAAGCGGTCAATTCCCATACCAAAGGCAAATCCCTGATATTCATCTGGGTCAATTCCTCCGGCACGCAACACATTCGGATGTACCATACCGCAACCCAAAATTTCCAGCCAGTCGGTACCGGCACCAATTTTCAGCTCTGATTTGGTCTTCAAACAACCGATATCCATCTCCGCCGAAGGCTCCGTAAACGGGAAGTACGACGGACGATAACGCACCGGAATTTCATCCAACTCAAAAAAGGCCTTTACAAAGTCATACAAACAACCTTTCAAATGTGCCATGGTAATATTTTTATCAATTACCAACCCCTCAACCTGATGGAACATCGGAGTATGAGTAGCATCATAATCTGAGCGATAAGTCCGCCCCGGAGCAATAATTCTGATAGGTGGCTTTTTACTTTCCATCGTACGGATTTGCACCGGCGAAGTATGAGTTCTGACCACATAGCTGTCATCAAAATCATCACTGTTTTTGTTAGGAATATAGAAAGTATCTTGCATCTGGCGAGCCGGATGGTTAGCCGGCATATTCAATGCATTAAAGTTATGGAATTGGTCTTCAATATCCGGCCCTTCCGCCACTTCAAAACCCATTTCACCAAAGATAGCTACTACCTCTTCATAGATTTTTGATACCGGATGAATACGACCTTGCACCTCATCTCTAATCGGCAAAGTCACATCAATAGTTTCCTTAGCCAATTTTTCATTCATCTCTTTTTCGGCCAGTTCGTTACGACGGTTTTCCAATGCCTGTTCGATTTCGGCTTTCAAAACATTGAGCTTTTTACCCATTTCGATTTTTTGTTCCACCGGCAAAGCCCCCATACCTTTCATCAGCTCGGTAACTTTGCCTTTTTTGCCCAAAGCGGCCACTCTGGCCTCGTCCCAAGCTTTCAAATCCTGAGCCTGAGCAATGGCGGCCAAAATCTCAGCCTTCAAACTTTCTAAATTTTCCATATTTCCTCACAAAAATCTTAAACCGAAACTTTAAGTCAGCGGAGCAATCCGCCTTAAAACAATGACGATTTAAATTTTATTTAAAACGCAAAAGAGTCAACCCGAAACCCTCTGGGTCAACTCTTTTGAAACTTTCAAACTCTGATATGTAATATTGCTTTACTTTAAGGCAACGTTTACTTATTCAGGGCGCTTTTCGCAGCTTCAACCAGCTTAGCGAAATTAGCAGGCTCTTTCAAAGCGATATCAGCAAGGACTTTTCGGTCGAGTTCGATGCCGGCTTTTTCGAGCCCGCTCATAAATCGAGAGTAAGTCATATCATTCAGACGAGCCGCAGCATTAATTCTCTGGATCCACAAAGATCTAAAGCTTCTTTTCTTGGCTTTTCTGTCGCGATAAGCATATTGGAGAGCTTTTTCAACTTTTTCTACGGCAACTCTGAATACGTTATTAGAACGTCCTCTGTAACCTTTAGCCATAGATAAAATCTTTTTGTGACGAGCGTGAGCTGTCATACCTCTTTTAACACGAGACATCTAACATTCCTCCTTAAATATATGGCATAAATTGTTTAACAATTTTGACATCGGACTCATTAACCAAAGTGGTACCGCGAGCCTGTCTTTTCATTTTGGTGCCTTTGTTAAAGAGCAAGTGTCTCTTGTTGGCAAAATTTCTTTTCAGTTTACCTGTTCCGGTAACGCTGAAACGCTTTTTAGCAGCGCTTTTAGTTTTCAATTTAGGCATTTTGCTTCCTTTCACAAGTTATCATTCGGATGCATTACGGACGCTTAGGCATGCCATTTAGCCAGATTCGTCCCATCATCGAGAGCATTTATACACTATTTTTTCCAAATTGCAAGCATTTTTTTGCACAAAAAAAGGAAGGTCAGAACCCAAGCTCCGTCAATAGAGCTGTTTTCTTCACCTTCCTTTTTTAGATGACTAAATTTTCACCCTAATATCGGGGTAAAATTTTCTCAAATAGCCCATCACCAAGAAATCTATCCGGCTATTATACATTTTTTTCCAATCATCCTCGGAAAAAAAGTTGTAATGCACCCACACTTCCTCAAAAGCATCTATAGCCAAACATCCTTTACTAAAAGTTTGAGCCAATAATGACATCACCTTAGTATAATACTCCGGCGCTTCATAGACTTTCCTGCTGGTCAAAATATCCAATAAGATATACCACGAAAATTTGTTCTCAAATGCCCTTTGCGCCAAATACTCCGCCGACGCCACATCCAACACAAACTTCTCATTAGGCATCACCTGTTTTAATGAGCATTCAGGGACATAGCCTTTACAAATACCTTCCAGAATTTCTTTTCCGGCACATTGCCAACAGACAAAATATTCCGGCTCATCAAACAAATATTTATCAAGGTTATTCTGCTCTATCAACTTTAACAACATAACAGTGCGTTCTCGATACTTATCTGTTTTGCCGTCCGTAAACAACATTTCATATATCTCTCGGCGATTAAGTCCGAAAAAGAAGCTCCTTGCATCAATTTTCTCGTTGACCAAAGCATTCAGCACCTGAGCCCATTCATCAGTTGAAAATTCCTTTCTCACTTTATATAAAATATTCTGAGATATATTTCCAACCTCTAAGACACCTTTTAATACATTTGTCTTATCCGATTTGGATAACTTTTTTCCAGCCTCAAGCCACAGCTTCAAATCATCATTAATTGACGGAGACTTAAAGTCAAAGCCTGTTTTTTTCAATTCTGCCAAACGCTCCTGTTTCAAACGACGAAGCTTATCAATCTCCGCAATTTGAGCATCAATCAGATCCATTTTGCCTTTAGATAATTTATTGATTCCCATAACCATAATATTAAAAAATTATACAATAAAATAATACATCTCTGCTTTCTCTGCTAACACATTATGCCCACTTTGTCAATTATAATTTAGACAAATTTAAAAGAAAAGGTGTTGCCATCAGGCAACACCCTTCCACTCTGCAACAACTAAACATTATTTATCAGCCGCAGCTCGCTGCGCATCCAAAAACTTGGCTAAATCTTCCGGCGAAATCTTCCCGTCTTTGTCCTCGTCCATCGCCTTAAACTGCTCTTCCGGAGTTTTATATACCCCTTTTTTGCGCAAATAACGATTCCGCTGTTCAACATCTTTGGTCATCCGCTGATTTTTAAACTCCTCTAAAGTCAGCTTTCCGTCTCCGTCAGCATCTTGATTTTTGAACATATAAGCACTCACTTTGGTTCCTCGGCTTTTTACATCGGCCGGTGCCACATATTTCGCTTCCACCGCCATTGCCAACAACATCCCCACACTCAAGACTAAACTAAACAACTTAACCATTTCCGCCTCCTAATAAAAATTTTTGCTTACCATAACCCGCGCACTGCCTTCCACCCTTTGCGGCTGGCTCAAATCAATCAACCGTCCTTCCTGCAGTCTTACTTTACGATCCATTCTGTCCGCCAACTCAAAATTATGCGTTGCCACCAAAGCCGATAGCCCCGTCTCTTTAATAATATTCACCAACTCCGCAAATACAATATCCGATGTTTTAGGATCCAAGTTACCGGTAGGTTCATCTGCCAACAACAACTTTGGCGCATTAGCTAAAGAACGCGCAATAGCTACTCGTTGCTGCTCCCCGCCCGACAACTCGCTCGGCCGATGTTTAAAACGCTTTTCAAGCTTCATACATGACAACAACCACTCCGCCCTCTCGCGAGCCCCTTTGGGCGACACTCCGGCAATCAACTGCGGCAGCATCACATTTTCTACGGCATTAAAATCCGGCAGCAAATTATGATATTGATACACAAACCCCACATAATCGCGGCGCAAAGCTGTTCTCTCAGCATCACTTAAGCGGCTGCATTTTTGCCCATTCAGCAAAATCTCTCCACTGGTTGGTTGTTCCAACAAACCCGCTATCTGCAACAAGGTCGACTTTCCGGCTCCGCTCTGACCGATAAGCGCCACAACTTCACCCGGCTCTACCTGTAAGTCAATGCCTTTAAGCACTTCCAAATTTTGCGAACCTTGCTTAAACTTTTTTACAACTTTTTTCAGTTCGACTGTCGGAATATTCTTACTCATAACGCAAAGCCTCCACCGGATCATATTTTGCAGCTCTATACGCCGGATACAATGTAGCCACAAACGACAACAACAAAGCAATTACTACTACCATACTTACTTCCAGCATATCCACCTTAGCCGGCAGCTGTGATAAGAAATATATCTCAGCAGAAAACAAATCTCTTCCCGAAATATATTGCAAGAACTGCCGTATATTTTCAATATTATCACAAAACAACAATCCCAGCAGCAAGCCCAACGCCGTGCCGACCACGCCGATAAACGCCCCATCCAAAAAGAATATGCGCATAATCATTCCCTTGCTGGCACCCATCGTCCGCAGCACAGCAATATCACGCCCTTTATCTTTCACCAACATAATCAGTCCGGTAATAATATTGAACGCCGCTACCAAAATAATCAGCGTCAAAATCAAAAACATAACATTACGTTCAACATCAATTGCATTAAAAAAGGCCGCATTGGTCTGTTTCCAGTCATACACATAAGCGCTGGCACCAACACTTGCCTCAATCAGCTTGCGAACTTCGCGTACTTTATTCTCATTATCCAAGGTCACATCAATCTGGGTCACAGCCTCACCCAAGCCAAAATATTTTTGCGCCGCCTCCAAAGGCATAAAGATAAATGCGGAATCATATTCATACATTCCAACATCAAAAGTTCCCAACACTTTATATGTTTTCATTCTTGGCACCGTACCAAATGCCGTTACTTTTCCGTTTGGTGAAATCAGCGTTATCTCTGCCCCCGGAACCAAGCCCATTTTCTGCGCCAAGCGATTGCCGACTACGACCACATCGCCCCGAAAAGCATTAACATCAAACCCTTTAAAGCTTTCAGCCAAAATCGGCTTTTGAACCACATCTTCCAAACGCAAACCTCTGACCATAGCCCCTTCAGTAGCCCGTCCTGATGTTGCAAGCAGTTGTTTTTCAATCATCGGCATCACGGTCTGCACGTGCTCAATCTCAGCAATATCCTTAACCGCCTCGGCATAATTATTAAAAGGCAGCCCGACTGCTGATACAATTCCAATATGTCCGTTAATCCCCAAAATCCGCGACAACAACTCTGAGCGAAAACCATTCATCACCGACATCACGATAATCAAGGTTGCCACCCCAAGCGCGATTCCCGTAAACGCAAATCCGGTAATAACGGAAATAAAACCTTCCTTCCGTTTGGCTCGCAAATACCTCCACGCAGTCATCCGCTCAAA
>CALXWI010000053.1 GCA_944392325.1 uncultured Alphaproteobacteria bacterium
GGTTTAGCTCAGTTGGTAGAGCAACGCATTCGTAATGCGTGGGTCGGTGGTTCGAGTCCACTAACCGGCACCATTTTCCACCAGCTCCGGAAGGAGCTTTTTTTTGTATGGTTTTAAATCTCTCCAGATTCGCCCAATTTGCAATCTAAAAGCTTGTAAAAATAAAATTTTTCAAATTAACTCTTGCAATTTGTCAGAAAATAAGTATAAATTCAAACACAGGTTTATTTATTTTTTTTACAGGGTATAAAAAAATGGCACGCGTTACAGTAGAAGATTGTATTGATAAAATCCCCAACCGCTATGAGCTCTTAATGGTTGCAGCTCAGCGCGCTAAGGATTTGAGCGCCGGCGCTCCGATGACTGTTGAAAAGGATAATGATAAAAATCCGGTTATCGCCTTGCGTGAAATCGCCGAAAATACGGTTAATATTGAAGAATTGCAGCGCTCATTGGTAATGGGCTTGCAGAAATATGTTGAGGTTGAAGAGCCTGAAGAAGAAGAGCTCGAGATTCTTGCTGCTGAAAAAGAATTGTCTGACTTGGATGAACAGTTCTCTGCCGTTTCTCTTGAGGCCGGCGATCTCGATAATAGCATGCAAATCCATGATAACGATGACACCGCCGATTTGGATGCTGAAGCCGACGATGATTTGGCCTTAGATGACGTTGATGATGAAGCTCTTGATGATATCGCAGATGACTTAGGAGCTGATTTTGACGACGAAGAATAATCTTCGATTCAGCATTTTTTAATTATCTCCGGTTTATAATTACAACGTATGTATTAGTTTGATACGAATCGTGGTAATCTATAAACCGGATTTTTTATTTTTTTTGAGTGGTTAAATTTAATGTTAAGACAATATGAACTGGTCGAATTAGTAACATCTTATGACCCTGATGCTGATGAAGACGCTCTTAACCGAGCCTATGTATTTGCAATGAAAAAACACGGGGCTCAGCTCCGCGAGTCAGGCGACCCCTATTATTCTCACCCGATAGAAGTTGCCGGTATTTTGACCAAGTTCAAATTAGATTGCTCCTCAATTATTGCAGCTTTACTCCACGATACTGTTGAAGATACCGACACCACGGTTGAAGAGGTTCGCAGCCTGTTTGGTGATCAAGTCGCCGTTATTGTTGATGGCTTAACCAAATTGGCAATGATTGAACAAAAATCCGGCAACAGTAAACAGGCTGAAAATTTTCGTAAGCTTTTGCTGGCTATGTCAGAGGATATTCGAGTCCTGCTTATTAAATTGGCCGACCGCCTGCACAATATGCGTACGCTCAAATATTGCAAGCCGGAAAAACGCGCCCGCATTGCTCGTGAAACCTTGGATATATATGCGCCTTTGGCCGAACGTATCGGTATGCAAGAAGTCAAAAGTGAGTTAGAGGAAATCGCCTTTGCCGAGTTGTATAAAGATGCTCACGATTCTATCGTCGCTCGTCTTAACTTTTTAAGAGAGCAGGGTAGTAACATTGTCCCTAAAATTATTGAACAACTCAAAAAAGATATGGAGGAAAACGGTATTCAGGCTAGTGTTAGCGGCCGCGAGAAAACCCCATATTCCATCTGGCGCAAAATGCAGCAAAAAAATGCCTCTTTTGAGCAGCTTTCAGATATTATGGCTTTCCGTATTACAGTAGATGATGTCGGTACTTGTTATCAAGCCTTGGGGGTTATTCATAGTAAGTATCATATGATACCTCGTCGTTTTAAGGATTATATTTCTACTCCCAAACCTAATGGTTATAAATCTATCCATACCGGCGTTATCGGACCTGAAAATACCCGTATTGAAATCCAAATTCGTACTTATGAAATGCACGAAGTCGCCGAAAAGGGTGTTGCCGCACACTGGGCATATAAACAAGGGCAAAAGGTTGAAGGTCGTAATTTCCGCTGGATTAGAGAATTGCTTGAAATTTTGGAGCAAGCCCAAAATCCGGAAGAGTTTTTAGAAAATACCAAGCTTGAAATGTATAACGACCAAGTCTTCTGTTTTACCCCCAAGGGAGACTTGATAGGTCTTCCGGTCAATTCTACACCGGTTGATTTTGCTTATGCCGTGCATTCATCCGTTGGTGATACTTGTGTGGGCGCCAAAATTAACGGTGAAATTCGTCCTCTGCGTACCATTCTTCAAAACGGTGATCAAGTAGAGATCTTGACTTCCAAGGCTCAACATCCTTCAACCGAATGGGAGCGATTCGTCGTTACCGGTAAGGCTAAGGCGGCAATTCGCCGCTATGTTCGCGCTCATAAACGCGACCAGTTTATTACTCTCGGACAAGAAATTTTGGAACGCTTGTTTAAGGGAGAAAATCTGGAGTTCTCCGAAAAAAGTTTAGTTAATGTTTTGCCCAATTTTGAGGCAGATTCCATTGATGATATTTACGCCAAAGTTGGTGAGGGATTGGTAACCGGCTGGGATGTTTTAAAAGCCGTTTATCCGGCATATAAACAGTCTCGCCTTGGCAAAGTTGTACAAGCTATTAAAGTTCCTGGTTTTAAGCACGTTCTAAAGAAGGACAAAAGTAAGGCAGAGCCTCTCAAAATCAAAGGGCTGATTCCTGGCATGGCCGTCCATTTTGCCGGCTGCTGCCACCCACTTCCCGGAGATAGAATTGTCGGAATTGTGACTACCGGTAAAGGCGTTGCTATTCATACTATCGATTGTAAAATGCTTGAAAAATATTCCGGCGAGCCTGAACGCTGGTTGGACATTGCTTGGGGTGATGAAGCTTTTAACGAGGTTCATGTCGGTCGCTTAAAAATTATGTTAGCTAACGAGCCCGGTTCTTTGGCTGATTTATCCAATCTTATTGCCCGAAACAACGGCAATATTTCCAATCTTAATATAGTCTATCGTACGGTCAGCTATTTTGAGCTTTTGGTCGATGTCGAGGTTAAAGACGTCGCCCAGCTAAATGACATCATTGCCGCCTTAAAGGCAAGCAAGGTTGTCAGCTATGTTGCGCGTGCCACTCAATAGTCAAGGAGAATAAATAATGATAATCGGCTTAGGCTCAGATATCACCAACATCTCAAGATTTGAACGCTCGCTCCAGGCTTATGGGACTAAATTACTGCAACGTATTTTAGGTCCGGCAGAGCAGCAAGAACTTTCTGCGCTCAAAAATGTTTCTCCGCAAGAATATGCAGCTTTTATCGCTAAGCGTTTTGCCGCCAAAGAGGCTTGCTCCAAGGCTTTGGGAACAGGTTTTCGCAACGGAATATACTTAAAAGATATCCAAACCGTGCATAATAAATTGGGTAAACCGGAGCTCATTTTATCAGACGGAGCTCTGCAACAATTGCACAACTTGGGACAGGGGCAGAATTTGCGCCTCCATTTAAGCTTGAGCGATGACTACCCATGGGCGCAAGCTTTTGTTATTATAGAAATTATTTGAAAAAAATAGACTTGCCAAATTTACAACGGCGGAGTAATAATAACTTGATTGCTTTAGGTAATTGTACGCCTTAGGTGCGGTTATCTAAAGTAATGGTTTAATGTAATCATTTTTTTAAGGATAAAATTATGGAGCAGGAAGAAAGCCTCGTTGATACCATCAAAACCATTATTTATGCGGTTTTGATAGCAGTTTTGATTAGAACTTTTATGTTTGAACCTTTCAAAATCCCATCTGGATCAATGTATTCAACACTACATGTCGGTGACTTTTTGTTTGTCTCTAAATATACTTACGGCTACTCTAAGTATTCTCTTCCGTTCGGTATGCCTCTTTTTGAAGGACGTATTTGGGCAGATGCTCCGGCTCGTGGAGATGTTGTGGTCTTCCGCAACCCGCAAGATAATAAGACCGATTTTATCAAACGAGTAATCGGCCTCCCCGGCGACCGCATCAAGCTTGAAAGCGGGCGCTTGTATATCAATGGTCAGTTGGTTGAGCGTGAACAAACCGAAGATTTTGTCTTGCGTGATGAATACGGTAATGTTACCCGTTTCCGCCAATATATTGAAACCCTGCCCGAAGGTAAAAAACATAAGATTTTGGAAATCTCCGATAGCGAGATGTATGATGATGTTCCTGAGTTTACCGTTCCAGATGGCAACTATTTTATGATGGGCGACAATCGCGACCGCTCTGATGATAGTCGCGTTAATGTCGGCTTTGTTCCGTTTGAAAATTTGGTCGGCAAAGCGCGTGTTTTGTTTTTTTCTTACGATTCTACTGACGGCAATTGGTATGAGTTGTGGAATTTGCCGCGCAAGATTCGTTGGTCGCGTTTGTTTAACCGCATTCAGTAGGAGCTGCACATGAATGATTTTGCCGCAATTGAGTCCATACTCGGCTATCAGTTCAAAAATCACCGCTTGCTCCGGCAAGCCTTAACCCACAGCAGTTGCTCCGGTAAAGTTAGTGAGAATTATGAACGTCTGGAGTTTTTAGGGGATAGAGTATTGGGTGTTGCCGTGGCTGAAATGTTGTATAATGCCTTTCCTCAAGAGCCCGAGGGTAGCTTGTCGCAGCGTCACACCTCTCTGGTCTGTAAAGAAACAGTTTCTGATGTTGTGCGCCATTTAGGGCTTGATAAATATGTTCGCATTTCTAGTGAAGATATCCGCGAGAATGACAATGTTTTGTGCGATGTTGGCGAGGCAATTATCGGTGCCATTTATATTGACGGCGGCAGTGATAAAGCCTTAGATTACGTGCGCCGTATCTGGCATGGTTTGATTCACAAAGACCTTACCCCACCCAAAGATAGCAAAACTATGCTGCAAGAGGTTGCTCATGCCAAAGGGCTATCCGCTCCGGTTTATGAGGTTGTCAGCCGTGAAGGAGCCGAACACGAGCCTATTTTTCATATTTCGGTTAGTTTTGATAGTGGGTTAAAAGTCATCGGTACCGGCCGCAATAAAAAACTTGCCGAACAAGATGCTGCCGGCAAAATGTTGCAACAATTGGGAGTAGCTCATGAGCATTAAACCGGAACCAAATATTTCTCGTTGTGGTTTTGTAGCTTTAATCGGTGCGCCCAATGCCGGCAAATCAACTATTACCAACAACTTTGTAGGCTCTAAAGTCTCTATTGTATCGCCTAAGGTGCAAACCACGCGTACTTTAGTCAAGGGGATAGGGATCTGCGGCAATACCCAAATAATATTTCTTGATACTCCGGGGATTTTCAAACCCAAACGCCGTCTGGACAGGGCTATGGTAGCCTCTGCTTGGAGCGGTGTCGGCGATGCCGATATTACGGTTCTTGTGGTTGACGCGCATAAAGGTGTAGATGATGAAGTCCGAGCCATCGTATCTAACCTGCAGCAAAATAAGATACCTGCGGTTTTGGTGCTAAATAAAGTTGATTTAGTCAAAAAAGAAAAATTGTTGGAACTCAGTGCATTACTCAACGGTATGCATCCTTTTACTGAAACTTTTATGATATCCGCCGCAACCGGAGAGCATATTGACGATTTCTACCACTATCTGGCCGACAATTTACCTGAGAGCCCGTGGTATTATCCTGAGGAGCAAATGTCAGATATGCCGCTCAAGCTTTTGGCGGCAGAAATCGTGCGTGAAAAATTGTTTTTGTATTTGCAGCACGAACTTCCCTATGCTCTCACTGTTGAGCCGGAGCTCTGGCAGCGCCGTGAAGATAATTCCGTCCGTGCTGAGATGACGATTTATGTCCAGCGAGACAGCCAAAAGATAATCGTCTTGGGCAAAAACGGCTCCATGATAAAGAAAATCGGGCAAGCCGCCCGCCGCGAGATAGAAGATCTGCTTGAAGATCGAGTACACCTGTTTTTGTTTGTAAAAGTACGGGAAAATTGGATAGATGATCCTGCCCGTTATGCAGACTGGGGACTAAACTTTAACGCTTAGATTTTTATATAAAGGAGGAGCAAGATGATAAAACAATTTCTTACTGCTGCGGCAATTTTTGCCCTTGGTGCCTGTAGCCATACTTATTGCGGTACTTATCAGGGAGTCTTGCCGGCCGCCAGCGGCCCCGGCATTGAAACCACGTTGGTCTTCAGCCCCAACGGTACTTATAAGATGGAAAGTGTTTATATGGATAAAGTCGCGGGAATTTTTGAGGACGAGGGGACTTATAGCGTTGACGGCGATGTGATTACGCTTAATTCAGAGGAAATGGAAGCTGTTTATTTCCAAATGGAAGAAGGGCAGGTCCGCCGTTTAGACACGCGCCGCCAGCCGGTTATAGGCGAGTTATCAGAACACTATGTTTTGAAAAAAGTCAAAGATTGTGACTAATTCTGTTATTTTGTCTATTGACAAACGCTGTGAAAGAGTGTATCTTCACAGCGTTATTTTTTATTATTAATTTAATTTATATTGTTATGTTTATATCAGATGATAATTTTATGCGCATTGTCGAAACCGGCAATGGTATGAGCAAACAACCCAAACTTTTCAAAGTGTTTAATCCCGCGACCAGCGCCAGTATGAAAGCCAACATCGGCGGCATTTTAAATGCTTTGAAATATCCCGCGCTAAGCAACAATATTGCCAGCGATTGGCGTCATTATCTTCTGCTGGTCAAGCAGGCGCAAATGTACAATTGGTCGACTATGATTGATGTATTGAGTTTTATGCAGCTGATGACCAGTTCGGATAGTCCGTTCAAACGCCAAGCCATGATTGAAATTATGGTAGACAGCATCAAATCAGGTTTCTGTAAGGAGGATATAGGCTTCTTTTCTCCTGCGCAGCTCAATCTGTTGTTTGAAGAAGATATAGTCACCAAACAAGAAGGCAGTGAACCTCTGGTTATTTGGATTTCCGGTATTCCGGTTTGGCGTGGTGCTAAGTTTAATGCCGAAGCCTACCGCAAACTAAATAAGACCGAAGCCTTGAACCACAGCTTATTTGATGCCGTAGTCATCCCCTAATTAACTTTATTATACTTCCCCCGCAGTTTTTAACCACCTGCGGGGGATTTTTTTTATGCTGACTAACAATCTTTATAATAACGATGATAAGCTCGGCTAACGGTTGTTCCGCCGGATGCTCCGGTTTTGGTATAGACGCCTGTATAAGGATTAATTGCATATACATAGTTCTCATTCCAATAAGTATTAGTCCAGTACCAAGTATTAAGCAGATTGGGCTCTCCAATTTTATTAAGTTGTTGATTTATAATACCTACGTGTTGAGATGCTTTTTGCATAACCTTCAATGAAGCAAACTTCCATCCAGCAGGAGTACTAGCAATAGCTACATTACCCGGACCATAACCTTGATATTTACTGATGATAATGCAATAGCTTCCGTCTTGCACAATAATGCCGTCAGGGTCGCTTTTACACATTGAGGCATCAGGCACGGATGAGCCATCCGGACAATGGTAATTGCCGGTTTTGTTGCAAACGGTACAGTAGCCGCCACATCCGTTACTGACTTGAGTTGACCCATATTTACAATTGCTTTCGCTGGTACAAGTAGGTTCGCAGCATTTTTTGCATGATTTATAGCGAATTGAGGAGCCAGACTGACATTTAGCTGAAGAAGTATCATAACCGCATTCGCAATAAGATGGATACCCAGAGCAAGTGTTCAGTTCAATTTTATATCTTTTGCCGTCGCAGCTGTCACATTCTCCGGCAGAAACATAGCCGTTAGGAATGGTAGTATAAGTATATTCGGGGCAAGTGTTGCAACAGCTTTGGTACTTCCCGCCGCAACTTTCTCCGACGCCTTGTAAGGGAGATACGCAAGATTGCAACCCGCCGTCGCAAACGCATTTATCATAATAACGACTGTCATACGGACAGGCTTTGTTAGGATGGGACAAAGTCGGGCAATCTCCGGTTTTGGTATAACCGTCTTCTTTGCAGGCTCTGGGTGTATCGGTTTCACAGCGCTCATATTTGCCATTACAAGATATTCCAACACCATATTGTGGTTTGGTACAACTGACCAAATTATCACTACAAGAACATTTTTCAAAAAAACGATTATCGTAAGGACAAAAATTAGATGGTTGCTGCCCATCTGGACATGATGTTTGGGTATATCCCTCTTTGTCACAGCGTTTTTGGTTGTCCAGACACCAAGCGTCGCCATCTTCACAGCCACCGGAGGAGCTCCCAGGGTTTCCTCCCGATGAGCTGCTATCCGGGGCATTATAATCATTTCCGCTGCAATTTCCCGCATCGGTTATAAAACACACGGAGGCCACCGAGGCGGTGGAGCCATCAGT
>CALXWI010000054.1 GCA_944392325.1 uncultured Alphaproteobacteria bacterium
TAAAAATCAATATACAATGTAGTATTTGCTCCGGCTGAGCCGGAGGCACAAGCTGCTTGTACAGCTTGTGGTAGATGGTTGGTTTGATGAGAAAATAGATTCCCATGGCTAATTTTGTCTGGTGGATTTTAGGCTGACGAGTCATAAGTCGAGGAGGAAGAAAAAATGAGGAGGGACAAGTAGAAAAGGAAGATGAGGAGGAAAAAGGTAAAGGGATGAAGAGATATTAAAAAAGGTAGCGCAGAGGGGTGTCAGCAAAGTAAAAAATATTATTTAGAGATATATTCGAATTTAATCTGAATATTAACTAAGCTAATGATTTATACAGAAGATGGTGATTTTAAGCCTCTTGTTCTAAGGGGTGGGCGTGGTGATATTCTTTCTTTAAGGTTTCAATCTCAACTTCGGTATAGCGTTGAGTGGTGGTTAAAGATGCGTGTCCTAATAATTCTTGGATGGAGCGTAAATCCGTCCCCTGAGCCAAAAGATGAGTGGCGTAAGAGTGCCGCAAAGCGTGTGGGGTTAAAGTTTCCGGCAAGCCTAAATAAGCTCTGATTTTAGCTAGCTGCCGTTGCACAATGCGGGGGCTTAGTCTATCCCCTCTAGCTCCTAAAAACAAGGCATCGTCGGCACGCAAATTATAGGGGCATTCGGCTTTATAAGCATTAATCGCCTCTATGACTTCCGGCAGTAGTGGGACAATACGCGTTTTATTACCTTTACCGGTAATCCGCAAGGTTGGTCCATTGCCGATATCGCCCACATTCAGAGCCAAGGCTTCGGAAATACGCAGCCCGCAGCCGTACAGCAAGGTTAAAATTGCGGTATCGCGCAAGCCTTCCCAAGCTTTTTTGCTGAACTCTTTGGCGCTGTCTAATACATTGAAAGTCTCATTAACATCAATGGCTTTGGGTAAGATTTTAGCTTTACGCGGGGAGCTGATAACCTGAATAGCGGAGTTTTTGACAATATCATTATTATCCAACCAGCGAAAAAAATTCTTGATGGTTGAGATTTCCCTGGCCAAGGATGTTTTCTCCAAATGCTTGGAGGCTCGGAAACTAATAAAAGCTCGAAAATCACGGACATCGAGTCGTGCAAGTTGTTTCAGGCTCAACGGTTTGTCAAAAAAATAAGTAAAAGCTGCAAAATCGCGCGCATAAGCATCGAGTGTATGCAGGGAGTAACGTCGCTCATCTTTAAGCCAGCCAAGCCATTGGCTGATTAGTGAGCTGACTTCACTAGTGGTATTATATTTTATAGCCTGTTTCATAGTGGTTAATTATATTTCGGCAAGGTTAATAAAAGATTGACAAACTTATATCTTCGGGGTAGTGTGGCGGCGTCAAATGATTATTGTTGTACCTAAATTATTTTAGCGTTATGAAAGTTACAGGTAAATTGGTAGACAAGACAACTCCGTTTATGTTAAAAGGAATGTTGCGTCCGCATAGTGTAGTCGCTTTTTTTGTTTGTGTTGTCTTTTTGGTGCGTGATAACAAGACCGGTGAATTGCAGGAGTTTTATGTTGGGCAAGACATGAAAGATTGTAAAATAGACCCGTGTTTTAAGTTGATGCTTTATTCTAAAGAAGGTGACGAGCTTACATTAACCGCCAGTGATGATAAAGCTCCTATCGGGGTTTTATCCGGAATTGGAAAGTTGGCTGAAACAGTAGAGAATCTTTCTCGTCCGGAGCTTAATGATTTGTTTAATACTTAAAATTTGTAATGATGAAAGGGTTTGTACCGTAAAAGGTTACAAACCCTTTTTTTGTGTGTTACGTTCGGCGCTTTTGCGCCGCTGGCGACCCTCTCCCGACGGCTTAGCCGTCGACCTCTCCCTTCAAGGGAGAGGATATGCAAAAGGGATAAATTTATAATTTGTCTTGGCAGCAATGCTCTCCTGTGTTATGACATAATGAGTGTTTAGTTTATGATATGAGAGTTTGCCCAGCTGATGATTGTCGGAGTTTTGCTGCCGTTGCCGTTTAATGATGTCTTTGATTACAAAATCGAGGACAATCCCATTTTAGGCGAGTTGGTACGGGTTTCCTTTGGGCGTGAAGTTGTGGTCGGCGCGGTATGGAAACTTGGCAAGAGCTCTAATCTTGATGAGGCTAAAATCAAGTCGGTTATGGAAAGGCTTAATTTTCCGCCCCTCTCCTCGGAGCTGATTAAATTTATTGACTTTGTGGCTAATTATAATATGGCCTTTAAGGGGCTTGTACTCAAAATGGCTTTAAGTGTGCGTGCTGTGTTTGATGACGCCAAAATGACCACGCTTTATAAGCTCTCCGGCAAAACTTTAGCCGAGGCCAAGCTCAAAAATTCTGATGCCCGTTGGCGGGTTATGGATTTGCTGAAACATTTTCCTTATACTCGGGCTGAAATCGCTAAAGGCGCCGGTGTTGGTCAAGCGGTTATCAAAACTATGATTGATGCCGGAGTGTTGGAGCCTTTTCAAATCGAAGCTAAAAAGAGCTTTGCTCTGCCTAATGCTAACTTTGCCAAAGTCAACTTAACACCTGAGCAACAAGCAGCGGCTGACATTTTGTGTGCTAAAGTCGGCAATGGTTTCAGTGTGACTTTAATTGATGGGGTTACCGGTTCGGGTAAAACCGAAGTCTATTTTGAGGCTGTATCCCAAGCTTTGCAAAGTGGCAAGCAAGTACTTATTATGGTGCCGGAAATTTCCCTGACTACTCAATGGTTGGGCCGCTTTGAAAAACGCTTTGGCGTCAAGCCGGCTTGCTGGCACTCAGGCCTTGGCACCCGTGAACGCATTGATAACTGGATTGGTATTGTTGAAAACCGTGCCAAGGTGATTGTCGGGGCGCGTTCGGCTTTGTTTTTGCCTTATGCCGACCTCGGCTTAATCGTGATTGATGAAAGTCACGACCATTCATTCAAGCAAGAAGATGTGGTCAATTATCAAGGCCGTGATATGGCCGTTGTCCGTGCCAAAATGGAGCAAATTCCCATCATCTTAGCTACAGCTACTCCTGACCTTGAAACCATTTGCAATGTTGAATCCGGCAAATATGATGTGGTTAAACTGCAAAGTCGTTTTGCCGCGGCACAGTTGCCTGATATTAAAATTATTGACCTCAAAAAGGACAAGCCGCAAAAATATCCCAATGACAAAGGTCAACTAAATGTGGCATGGTTGGCACCGACATTGGTAAATGCGCTGAAAGATAATCTTGAAAAAGGCGAGCAGTCCATGCTGTTTTTAAACCGCCGTGGTTATGCTCCGCTGACCATCTGCCGCGACTGCGGATATCGCATCCAATGCCCCAATTGCACCGCATGGCTGACCGAGCATCGTAAATCAAAGTCGTTAGTCTGCCACCATTGCGGCTATACAACTTCTATTCCGAGCCGGTGCCCTGATTGTGGCTCCGAGGAAGGTTTAACCGCTTGCGGTCCCGGAGTTGAGCGCGTGGCTGAAGAGGTTACTCGTCGTTTTCCGACTGCGCGCATTGGCATTTTATCAAGTGACATTACTTCAACCCTTAATGAAGTGTCTGAGGTTATTGCACAAATGGAGCGCCAAGAAATCGACATTATCATCGGGACGCAGATTTTGGCCAAGGGTCACCATTTTCCGAGTTTGACGTTAGTTGGTATTGTTGATGCCGACCTAGGGCTTATGGGCAGCGATTTACGTGCCTCTGAGCAGACGTTTCAGCTATTATCTCAGGTGTCAGGACGCGCTGGCCGAGGAGATAAAAAAGGTACGGTATTTTTGCAAACCTTGTATCCCGAAAACGCCGTCTTGCAGGCACTTCTGCATAATGATCGAGCCAAATTTATTGAGCTTGAAAAACAAAGTCGGAGAATCTTGAAATTGCCACCTTTCGGCAAGTTAGCGGCAGTCATTATATCAGGCTCCAATCAGGAGCAAGTTGAAAAGATTGCCGTATATTTGGGGCAATCCGCTCCTAATACGGATATGATTTCAACTCTGGGTCCGGCTCCGGCACCGATTTTTATGCTGCGCGGAAAATATCGTTTTAGGCTTTTATTAAAGACGGCACGCAGTATTAACATTCAAGAAGTCTTGCGCGTATGGCTCAAACGCGTTCAAATTCCACAGGGGGTGAGGGTCGAGGTAGACATTGACCCTTACAGCTTCATGTAAAAAACACGTATTTTGGGCACCTAATACAGATTTTTATAAAATTGCTAAGTCATGTACGTTTATGTACACTTCTGTCGCAATTTTCTAAAAATCTTATTATCTGCCGCAAACTCCGTGTTTTTTGATAAACGTATAACGCTAATATTGAAACTGCGTGTAAAATGTTCGGTTACGTACCTTTTTTGTACGTGCCCTTACATTTTCACTGGTTTCCTATTATATGACTCGTTCTCCGCATTTTTTTTGTAAAATCCCGCTCTATGGCTGTCTATTGGATACTTACCATACTAGCTGAGCGGTAAAGCCATAAGTTCCGAGTAAAAGTCCGAAACTCATTCCACAGGCAAAATCAGCTTGTTGACGGCGGCGACGCCAGCCCAAATATTCCGGAGATGAATAAAATCCCTTTAGCATTGGTGAAACTCCCTGAAAATAAACCGAATAACCTCAGTCACATCTTCCCGAATCGCATCATCATGTACAAACTCGGCAAAATACCCGCTGTTGTCATTAAGCAAAGCCTCTTGCGCCAGTGCCAATTTTTCATCTTCATTTAGGCTTATGACTTTGCATCTCCCGCTTTCACTGCATACAACAACCTTTTCCGGAGGCATAAATCTTTGCACGTAAAAGTTGCCTTGGTTAAAATTATCCTGATATCCTTTGTGTAAGCTGTTGAACGCTGGAATTGACTTTATTTGTTCCGCGAATGAATCTTTTATCATCTAAAATACTCCAATTATTACTTTTATGAATATTTTTATTAAATAAAAAGGTAATGTCAACTAATTTATTTTAAAAAAAAGAACCGGAATTTTCCGGTTCTGAAGTGTTGAGTGGTGTAATGAGTTATCCGACTTTTTGCATATGGTAAATTACTTTGCCTAACACAGCTACATCTTTATAATTATTAAAAGTGAAGGCGCTGTATTCAGGGTTGTCGGATTTTACGATAACTGAGTTTTCAAACGGTTTGATTTGAATGCGCTTAATGGCGAGTTTTTCCCCGATGCACAACAAATAGATTCCATCACTGTCTGGCGATGTGTATGAAATGTCAACCCAAACCATATCATTGGGGTTGATGGTTGGTTTCATCGACTCGCCTTCCACACGCATAATCTTTATATTTTCGGGGGATACGGCTGTAAACTCTCTTAGTGCCGGAAGCGACATCATCTGTTTGCCGATAACATTAGCCTGAAAGTTTTCGATTCCGCTTCCACAGCAGGCTCTGACATCTAAAATATCAATTGAAACAACATCTTCGCTGAAATTGCTGATATAATCTTCGGGAGATTCGCCGGTTACTTCATAGACCGGAATCTTAAAATAGTCGGCAATGATTTTGGCGTATTCGTAACGTAAGTTGTCAGAGTTTTCCCATTTGGAAATGGTGGGCTGAGAACGGCCGATGGCTTTGCCTAGTTCTTCAGCAGAGAGGCGGCGTTCCTCTCTTAATTTGCGGATGTTATTCATGCTTTCTCCTTGTCGAATCTGTGATATCGTGTCGTAACACTGATAAAATATTCTTATTTTGAATAAGAGTCAAATGTTAAATAATAAATAAGATTATTTTCCTAACAAATATTTTTAATCGAATATTTGAATAAAGTAGTTGACTTATATAATTTGAATTAATAATATTCATTCTGTGCTAGAATTAAAACTGTTATATTGATAGTTATATATATTATATAATTACTAAAAATTGTGTTAATAAATTCGAGCATATGCATAAAAAGGAGCTTTTTTTACCTTTTACGGCGTTGGGACTAAGGTTTTTTAATTTTTTTGCTATGGTTGAAAGGTTGTATAGATGTGTTTTGTGTTAAATAAAGATGGTCGGCAAATTTTGGTAACAAAGAAACCTGAGGTTGTATATCAGGATGGCGATTCGGTTGCTCCTTATCTAAATTTGATACGGGCGATGTTTGAGCGTTTAATGAATGATTTGACAATCGAATTTATACAAGATGTAACTCCGGTTAAACGTATGAAGAAAAAAGCTAAATATTTGCAGTTGGCAAGGGCTAAGGCATATAAATTCTTTTTTGATAAAAATTCTGATTTATATAAAGATTTTTTGTATTGGTGTGGGTTGACCGGATTTAATCATTATTTTTGGCATCGGAAGGCTATTGCTTCGGTGGCTCTAAAAATTATTAATACCCCCAAATTCAGAGAACGTGTTGCGGTTAAACTCTGTAATGAGCAAACCATGGCCGAGATTGATGCCATGATTATGGAAATTATTCGGTTCAATAAGCAAAAGTGGGTGATGTAATGATGTCTATTGATGAGATAAAAAGTAAATTGGCTTTTGCGGCAAAAGTATTGCGCGCATTACCAGGAGAGCATGTGCAGGGTTTTATGTCAAGTTGGCCGCAGTCGTTAATAGAACTAGAGGAGTTGCAGGAGCCGGAGGCGGCTAGGAATCAATATCATCCGACACCTGCTGAAGTTTCTGAAATGGATAGGATTTTGGAATGGCTTAAACCACTTAGTGCTTTTGAGACCAAATTGGTGTGGCGGCGAGCTAATCATGTTCCGTGGAAGTTGATTTCGGAAGAATTGGGTTACCATCGCTCTAAACTTGATGAAAAATATCGAATTGCGTTGATAAAAATTCAAACCATTGTCAGATAGATGAATTTAGGCAAGCGAAATTTTGGTAAATTTGTGATATGGTGATTGGGAAAAATGGAAAAATTTTTAATAAATTTGATACTGATGTAAATTATGTTGCCAATCAATTTAAAATGCCCATGCAAGATTTATCCTTGTATGGGCGTGTATCAGGTAATCGAGCAGATAAATTGCATCCAGATATCATATATAGAATAGCAAGTAAAGGAGATGTTGTCAGCTCTAGCTTGCCGAATGAATCATAAGTATATAAGCCAATGCTATGCAAATACGAGATAAAGGATTTAATTTGGAACAGGCATATAATGCAGGTTTGAATAATCGGAATCTTTTAAATCCAGATTTTGTTGGGTCTCAAAATAATTTGTTGTTAGAAGAATATCCAAAAGTAGGAGGATTTGCTTCAACGCAATTTTATTTTGAAGATAAATAAGAGATGTAGACAAAGTTGTTTGGGAAGTAGAAGAGTCATGAAAGTCATGGCTCTTTTTTTGTTAAGCCTCTTGTTCCCATTGTTGCAAAGCTTGTTCCATGGCAGATAAGGTTGTAAAAATTGCTATTCTCGGGTTATCAATATCATTACCAATGGCAATATAATGTTGGTTGTCCATAACCATAATAATTGCTAAAAGGCAGGAACCATCAGCAGTTTTGTGGGTGTAAATATCTGTAATTTTATGTGCGATAACCTCAGTATATAGAAAAGAAATATCAAAATATGTTTCTTTGGTTGGGGATGTTATGTTTTTAAGCGGAATGTTTTCGATATTATTAACTTTAGTAATTGGGTGTGTATTTAAACCAATTTTATAACAAAAATAACCATCAAATTGCATAAATAAATTTTCTTTTCCAATTTGGAATACCAGAGGGCCAATCCACCCATATTTATCTTTATTAGCTATTTGGACAACGTCATTTTCATGATTATCAAAAAGGTCGCAATCTATTCCGGCGGCTAATATTTTATCCAAATAATGGTTTGAGATTATGGGCTTGATGTGTTTAATCAGTTCTATGGCGCTATCTGCTGAGAATTTAGAGTATCCGTAGTTGGTTGTGGTGATATTCATAAAGTTGTTGAGCTTCCTAACTTAAATATAATTAAAAAATAAAGTGGCTTTGGATGGATGGCGATCCCCATCATCGGTCTATGAATACGTCATCTTTCGCAGCTCGCCGCATTATTTCTGCACTTCAAAGCCACTC
>CALXWI010000055.1 GCA_944392325.1 uncultured Alphaproteobacteria bacterium
CTGTGCCAATGAGCATAAGCCTATATATGATATGGATACCAGTAATAAACAACGTATTTTCATCATAATATCTCCTTTAATAAACTTCTTTCCTACGAATCTTATAATAACAAAAAAAATAATTCTTGTAAATACTATATTTTTGAAAAAAGTGAAAATTGTGGCAGACGATGTGACTTTTGCCTCTCTGCAGCTTTAAAAACCGCATTAATTTCGATGTTTTATGCACAAAAAAAATGCATACTTTGCGAAAAGTATGCATTGATAAGCAAATTGAATATAAAACAATAAAGGCTCCTTAACAAAGGAGCCGTAAATTTAATCTTGTTTAGGCAACGGAGCGGCTAATGTTTCCGCCAATGGATCCGCACTGCCTCCCGGAGGGTTCAATGTGCCAATCGCCTTTTTACGTTTCAATTTATTTACAAACTTAATTGAACGCTGGGCATCCCATTTCTTTTTGCCCTCTTCGCGCTGGAAGATTTGTTTATATACTTCTATTGCTTGGTCAAACT
The DNA here is from genome assembly GCA_944392325.1 of uncultured Alphaproteobacteria bacterium. Lineage (GTDB taxonomy): Bacteria > Pseudomonadota > Alphaproteobacteria > RF32 > CAG-239 > HGM16780. Next base: position 516 of record CALXWI010000055.1, read on the forward strand.
CTGAAAGTTTGGTAAGGCAGCTGGCCAAACCATCGTACAATTTATGATGATAGCGGTTGTTGATGACCATTTGTGCTTTCTTATAGCACTTCAAGGCATCATTAAACTTGCCAACCTTCTGGTAAACAAAGCCAATACTAATCCAGGCTTGAATCTCGTGGCTGTTGATGTTCAAAATCTTAGTAAAGCACTTCAACGCGGAATTGTTGTCACCCATCAGCTGATAAGTAACCCCTACTCCGTTCCATGCCTTGATATTGGATTTGTCATTTGCTAAAACTTTTTTGAAAAAAGAAATCGCCCGATCATATTGTTTTAATTTTTGCAAAGTAACCGCAATACTCAACAGGGTTTGAGTATGCTTGGGGTCTATCTTCATGGCTTGCTCTAAAACATCAAGAGCTTCTTTATATGAAAACATATGCTGCAGCGCTATTGCTTTACCATTCAAGGCTTCAAGCGATGTTCCGTCAACGGCTACCGCCTGATCAAAGCATGCGATTGCATCTTTATACAAACCACGCATACTAAGAGTAACACCCTTATTGTTGAGGACTTCAACTGACTGAGGGTTGATTTGCAAGGCCTTGTCAAAGCACTCAACAGCCTCGGTATATTTGCTCATCTTTTGATAAGCAAAGCCTTTGCTGTTTAAGGTCTTCCATGAATCAGGCTGTTCCTTAAGCGATTCGTCAAACTGTTGAATTGCCTCCATATACAGCCCTTGGTCAAGCAACTCTTGACCTCTTTTATATGCACTATTATCGTTTGATTTTACCATGACATTCTCTTTTCAAATTATAGTTACAGAATAATTCAGCTCAGAATTTAGCACTATATTAGGATTCTGTCAAGTGTCATCGTTCTCTATTTTAGAAAATCTGCAACTGTTTGTGCAAATCTTTATCTGTTCTCACCTCAAAATATCTGGCGCCGAATTTGTGACATAAATCTTTGATTTGCTCTCGCTTGTGGGTAAAATAATGTTGATATTCTGCTCGAAAAGATTTGGCTGAGCTATTGAATATCAAGCTTTTTCCACTGCCGGAAGAAACCATATATTCTCCGGCCGCTGGGGCGGTATCTTCCAAAACATCAAAGACATCAATGCAATAAATATCACATTTGCGGCTCATTTGCGCCAAAGATTTTTGACAATCCAAATCAAAACGGCTAAAGTCGCTAACCACAAACATACTGGCTCGTCCTTTAATTAAGTGCGACATTATCTTTAAAGGTTTAGATAAACTTTGACTTTCAACCTTTTGATTGTTAAGTATATTTTGCGATGCTTCGGCCACTTTTTTGAGCATAGCCACAACGCCGCCGCGGTTGTTGCTGGGTTTGAAGGTTTGCTCATTTGCGCCATCAAAAATACAAAGTCCGAAGCGGTCTTTATGCTCCAAACACAACCATGCCAAAAGAGCCGTTATTTTGGCGGCGGCAACTGATTTTAGCTCTTTGCGCGTGCCAAAGGCCATATATGGTGACAAATCAAGCAAGACATAAATCTCGCGGTCTTTTTCCTCATTATAAAGTCTTGTAAACGGTGATAATTTGCGGGCGGTAACACGCCAATCAATATCGCGAACATCGTCCCCGTAATTATAGGCACGGAGTTCCTCAAGCTCTATGCCGCGGCCGCGGAAAGCCGACTTGACGTCTCCGGACTGTCGTGACGAGGTCAAACGGCGATGAAAGCTCTTGAGGTATGAAATATACTGCCGCTGCTCTAAAAGTTCATCTATGCTGGCATAAATTCCGTCCCCGCCGGAGGAACGCGGCTTATGCCCAAACCATTTATTTTTCAAAGACTTTAGCATTAGTTGGGACTCCCAAAAACTATTGCACAGACATCAAGTTAGGGCAGAGGTACCGTTTTGAGCAGCTCCTCGATTACCGAGTCGGTGGTGATGCCTTCAGCCTGAGCCTCAAATGACAAGATGATACGGTGGCGCAAAATATCATAAACAACGGCGTGAATATCTTCCGGCGTAACGTAGTCGCGTCCCTCAATCCAAGCATTGATTTTGGCTGCGCGATCCAAAGCTATTGTGGCTCGTGGGCTGGCTCCGTATAAAACTTGTCCGGCTAAGGTCTTGCTATATTTATCCGGCCGGCGGGTGGCGACTACCAATTGGATAAGGTATTCTTCAACACCTTCGCTCATATGCACAACTTGGACTTCTTTGCGGGCGGCCAAAATATCTTCAATACTCAAGGTTACTTTGTCTTGCTCGGAAAGGGTGTGGTTAAACTCGCCTCGTACAAGTTTCAAAATCTGACGCTCAGACTCGGCATTGGGTTGGTCTATTTTGATATACATCAAAAAACGGTCGAGCTGGGCTTCCGGAAGATTATAAGTACCCTCCTGCTCTATCGGGTTTTGGGTAGCCATTACCATAAACAACGGGGGCAAGGCATAGCGTTTGCCGCCAATACTGACCTGACGCTCGGCCATAGCCTCAAGCAAAGCAGACTGAACCTTGGCCGGAGCACGGTTGATTTCATCAGCTAAGACCAAGTTGGCAAATACCGGTCCGGCGCGAAACTCAAACTCGCCTTTATCCGCGACATAAATTTCACTACCGGTGATATCTGATGGCAGTAAATCCGGTGTAAACTGGATACGGTTATATTTGGCGCTAATACTTTGAGCCAAAGTTTTAATGGCTTTGGTTTTGGCCAATCCGGGGGCGCCTTCAACCAGCGCATGGCCGTCGGCCAGCAATGTAATCAGAAGTTTTTTTACTAAGTCCTGTTGGCCGATAATACGGCTGTCCATATATTTTTTCAACGAAAGTATTTTTTCTCTGATAGTTGCCATTTGCTATCCTTTCTAATCCATAATTTCACGTTTTAAAAAGTTGTCGTACTCTTCTAAGACGGCGTTTTTCATTGTATCGTTTTGCAAAAAGTCATAAAGCTCAATTGATTTTTTGTAGTGAGCCTTAGCACGGGCAAAATCCCCCTTCTCGCGGTTAAACGACTCTACACGCGCCAGATAAAGCAAAGCCTCAGCCTCGGCAAAATGGTGTGATACTTTACCATAAAGATATACTGACTTCATTAAAGCTTTGCGGGCTTGCTCAATATCCCCGATGATGTAGCGCAGGCAACCAATCGCCGAAAGCGAGCTGGCCTCACCCAAGACATCGCCGTTTTCACGGTAGAGTTCACGGCTCTTTTCAAGCAAATCGTGGGCGTGGTCGTAGTCTTTGGTTTTCATCAGCAATCGGGCCATGGCACGCAGGACGGCCGCCTCTTTTAAGGTTACGCCTTCTTTATCAAACATTGTTGCGGCTTTTTGGTAGGCTTCGAGGGCTTTGTCGTTGCGGCCAAGCATTAGGTGGACGTAGGCTTCTTGGTCATAAGCATCACCCATTAAGTTGCGGCTGCCGCCATCGCTCAAGATATCTTCTACTTGTTTGACTACTTGCAATGCTTTATTAAAGTCATAAAGTGAAGAATAAAGTTTGCTTTGTTTAATAAGGGTTTCGGCATAAGTGGCCTCGGCATCGGGCAATTGTTTGACCAGCTCAACCGCAGACTGGAGGGCTTTGGCCGAATCTTCAAAATTTTCAAGGCTGAGTTCAAGCTCACCCAAGCGGCTAAGCACTTGTGCCTCACCTTGCCAGTCTTCATTTTCATCATAGAGTTTGGCAGCTTCAATGTAGCGGCTGCGCGCTTCGTCGTAGTTGCCCTGTTTCCACGCATCATCGCCTTGTTGGGCGACTTGCGCCGGAATATCAACATATTTTACGGATTTGGTAACAGTCATCTAAAAACTCCTTTGCAATCTGCCCTAATATATTCTATATATAGTTTTAATATTAGAAAAAGACAAGAAGTAATATGACAATGGATGATATATTTGATTTAAGTAATTATGATAAAGAACCGGCTGTAGCGCCGCAAACTTATGACAACACCAGTGCTTTGATGCCGACTTTGCCCTGGCTGGATAATTTGAATCCGGAGCAAAAGATGGCCGTAACCACAACCGAGGGACCGGTGTTGGTGTTGTCCGGCGCAGGTACCGGCAAGACCAAAGTTTTGACTACTCGGTTGGCTTATTTGCTGGCAACCCACAAGGCTAACCCGTGGGAGTGCTTGGTGGTGACCTTTACCAACCGCGCCGCTAAAGAAATGAAAGAAAGAGTTCAGGCGCTTATCGGTGATTTGGCCGCTTCGGTTTGGCTGGGAACATTCCACTCGATATGTGTGAAGATTCTGCGCAATCATGCCGAGTTGGTCGGGCTGCACAGCAATTTTACCATCTTGAACGAAGATGACCAAAAACGCTTGGTTAAACAGATTTCCGAGGCTGAGGGAATCGATGATAAAAAATATCCGCCGCAAAGCATTGTCGATTGTATTCAGCGCTGGAAAGACAAAGGCCTGACCATTGATAAAATTGCCGCCGAATATAAGTCTAATGTGATTACTTATGTTTATGAAAAATATCAGGCGCGCTTAATTGAGCTGAACTGTGTGGATTTTGGGGACATCATTTTGCATACGTTGACAATCCTATTATCAAATCCTGATATACTCTCCAAATATCAATCCAAGTTTCGTTATATTATGGTGGACGAGTATCAAGACACCAATGTCAGCCAATATTTGCTTCTCCGACTGTTATCACAAAAGTTTCGCAACCTATGCTGCGTGGGTGATGATGACCAATCAATCTATTCATGGAGAGGCGCCGAAATCGAAAATATTTTGCGCTTTAATAAAGATTTTGTTGATGCAAAGGTTATTCGTTTGGAGAGAAACTATCGTTCTACGGCTAATATTCTGTCCGCAGCATCGGCCTTAATCAGCCACAACCAAGGGCGCTTGGGCAAGACCCTTAAAGTGGCCGAAAACAGCCCTGCCCGCTCCGTTGATAACGAGAAAATAAAAGTAATCAGTAATTACAGCGGGGAAGAAGAAGCTCGCTATGTGGCTGAGGAAATTGAAAATTTGCGCCGCCGCGGAATCGATTATGCCGATATGGCGGTATTGGTGCGGACGGCTTTTCAGACCCGCGAATTTGAAGAAAAGTTTATTGCGGAATCCATCCCCTATCAGGTTATCGGCGGGCCGAAGTTCTATGAACGAGCGGAAATCCGTGATGCCATTGCTTATTTTAGAATCGTGCTCCAGCCTAGTGATGATTTGGCCTTGGAGCGGATTATTAATAAGCCGGCACGCGGCGTAGGGGCAAAGTCTTTGGAAAAATTTTATCAGGTTGCGCGCAACTCGCATTTGTCTTTATATGCCGCAATTGAAAAGCTGTTGGCGGAAGGAGCCATTACCGGCAAGGCCAAGACTTCATTAGCCGTATTGATGGATAATTTTGCCGAGTGGCGGCGCTCAATGCAGGCGATTGCACCCAACGAGTTGGCAGAGCTGATTATGGATGACTCCGGTTATATGGAGAGTTTGAAGAATGATAAATCTCCTGAGGCTCCGGGGAGAATTGAAAACCTTAAAGAGTTATTTAACGTGATGAGCGACACCGACAAGTTCCCTTCTTTGGCTGATTTTATGGAGCATGTAAGCTTGGTTATGGACAACGAAGATGAGACGGACACCAACCGTGTGACCTTAATGACGCTGCATTCTGCCAAAGGTTTGGAGTTTGATGTGGTATTTCTGCCCGGTTGGGAGGAAGGTTTATTCCCTCATCAGCGAGCGATGGATGAAGGCGGCAGCAACTCTTTGGAAGAAGAGCGCCGTCTGGCTTATGTGGCAATTACGCGCGCCAAGAAAAAGCTCTATATTTTAACCGCGCTCAACCGCAGGGTATACGGCCAATGGCAAAATAATCTGCCGTCGCGCTTTATTAATGAGCTGCCGCCGCAGAATATTGAATTATGCAACAATGCCTGCAATTATTTTCAGCGCAGCGACACTTATTCCTCGCAGAGTTATTTTAGCCGCGGGCAAGCTCCGCGTCGGGAGTATGATGAAGAATACCAAGACAGCGGGCGATATTCTTACACCAAAGAATATGACAACTCCTACAACTCGTGGGGAAATATGTATAAAGCCAAGCAAGCAGCCAAAAATGCGACATCATCTATCGCCATTGGTTCCAGAGTGTATCACGAAAGCTTTGGCTACGGGAGAGTCAAAAATATTGATGGCAATAAATTAGAAATTATTTTTGACCGCTTCGGCTACAAACGCCTGATGAAGGATTATGTTAAACTAGCCGGCCATCGAGGCGATGGAGCCATCAGTTAACGTATCAGATTTCTGTGATTATAAATGCAACGCAACTACCTGCATTTACTAGGTATCGTTAAGCTTGTTAAGAATTATTAACAGATTCCAAAAATTATTAATAAATATATTAACAAATTAATAAATAGTGGTTATGATGAAGGCATCATAAAAACAAATTGTTGATAAGGAGCTGAATATTATGCGGGTTTTATTGGTTGAAGATGATTACGCCGTTTCCCAAAGTATTGAAACCATGCTCAAAAAAGAAGGTATGATTGTTGATACTACTGATTTGGGCGAAGATGGTTTGGAAATCGGTAAATTATACGATTATGACATCATCATTTTGGACTTGATGCTGCCGGATATGAATGGTTATGAAGTGCTGAAAAATCTGCGCGCCGCCAAAATTAATACTCCGGTGCTCATCCTCTCCGGTTTGACTGAGCCGGATAAAAAGGTTAAAGGTCTTGGTTTTGGCGCTGATGACTATTTGACCAAGCCTTTTGATAAGTCTGAACTCTTGGCTCGTATTCAGGCGGTAGTCAGACGCTCTAAAGGTCACTCTAACTCAATTATTCGTACCGGTGATGTCGAGGTCAACCTTGATACTCAGACGGTTACTGTTGGTACTAAAACTCTGCATTTGACCGGAAAAGAATACGGTATTATGGAGTTGTTGTCTTTGCGCAAAGGTTCTACCCTCAATAAAGATCAATTCCTCAATCACTTGTATGGCGGAATCGATGAGCCTGAGCTCAAGATTATTGACGTGTTTATTTGCAAACTCAGAAAAAAACTGGAAAAAGCTTCCGGCGGTAAAAATTATATTGAAACCGTATGGGGCCGCGGTTATGTCCTCCGTGATCCGGATGAAAAGAAAGCCGCTTAAGCTTTTATGCCTTAAAATAGATATCCCCCAGTAAACTGGGGGTTCTATAGAAAAGGCACCTTCGGGTGCCTTTTCCTTACAGCTCCAA
>CALXWI010000056.1 GCA_944392325.1 uncultured Alphaproteobacteria bacterium
AGGGGTACAGGGGTACAGGGGTACAGGGGTACAGGGGTACAGGGGTACAGGGGTACAGGGGTACAGGGGTACAGGGGCGAAAAAAAAGGCTCCTTTTTTTACAAGGAGCCTTAAACATCTTAAATTAAGACAATTTATTTAATGCTGATTTGATACGGGACAAGGTTTCGGCTTTGCCCAAGATAACCGCCAGCTCGGTGGCGCCTCCGGGGGTGGTTTCCTTGCCGCTTAAAGCTATGCGTACCGGATACATAATCTGTCCATTCTTGAGCCCCTTTTCTTCAGCCAAAGATTTAAGCTCAGCAAACAGATTGTCATTGTTCCAGTCCGTAACCGTCTCAAGCTTGCTCAGCGCATATTCTAATGACTGGCGAGAGATGGCGGCGTCGGTCTTCATCTTTTTATTAATATACAAGTCATTGCTATATTCCCCAACTTGCTCGATAAAATCTATCTGCGAGGGAATATCGCCAAAGGTTTCAACACGGGGCTGCAAAACACGTGCCAGCATCGGGATATTTACATCCTGACGGCTGATGGTTTGTTTAATATACGGCTCGGCATAAGACAAAAACTCATCCTCGCTCAACTGGCGGATATATTGCCCGTTCATCCAAGTTAATTTGACAATATCAAAAATCGCCGGTGAACGGTTAAGCCGCTCAATGGAAAAACGTTTTTTCAAATCATCGAGGCTGAAAATTTCTTCTTCCGTGCCAGGGTTCCAACCCAAAAGGGCAATATAGTTCATAATTGCCTCCGGCAGGTAACCTTTGGCTACCAGATCCTGAAAAGAGGCGTCGCCGTTGCGCTTGCTGAGCTTGTGCTGTGCGTCCTTCATAACCGGAGGAACGTGCACATAATGTGGAGGCGTCCAGCCAAAGGCCTCATAAATCAGGTTATATTTCGGGGTAGATGAGATATATTCATTGCCGCGGACAACGTGGGTTATCTGCATTAAATGGTCATCAACAACATTGGCAAAGTTATAAGTCGGGAAGCCATCTGATTTAAGCAAAACGCCTTCATCCAATTCATCATAATCAATCTCAATATCACCATAGACTTCATCGTGGTATTTGGATTTGCCTTTTTTGTTGATGGTTTGGCGAATGACATAAGGTTCACCGGCGGCAACGCGCTTTTTCGCCTCTTCAAGCGACAAGCGTTTGCAGGGGTCATCAAACTTCATATTCTGTTCTTCGTCTTTTTCATCATCGGCTTCTTGTTTGGAGCAGAAGCAATAATGAGCGCCGCCGAGTTCTACTAATTTATGGGCATATTCGGCGTACAAGGGTTTGCGCTCAGACTGGACATAAGGACCATAATTGCCGCCGATGTCGGGGCCTTCGTCCCAGTTCATACCAACGCGCTTGAGCGTGGAATAAATGATATCCGTGGCCCCTTCAACATAGCGTTTTTGGTCGGTGTCTTCAATACGCAGCAAAAACTTGCCGTCAGGTTCTGATTTGGCAATCAGGTATTCATAAAGCGCCGTACGGAGGTTGCCGATGTGCATATAGCCGGTCGGGCTCGGGGCGAATCTGGTTCTTATGGTCATAGTCTATTCCTCACAAAATATGCTGTATCTAAAATTGGTTTGAGAATAGCGCAAATTTTTATTTTAACAAGTCTTTTTTTCAAGCTGGGGCAGCTTGACCCCATCAGTCACCGGTAACTTGTGCAGTGCCACAAAAGGCGCGATGCTTAAATGGTGCTGGTTGATGGTTACAATGGGGTCATCAGTCATCGCAAACGGGCGCCGCAAGCTGAGGCAGCTTGAGCGGGGAGCCCCCGCGGGCATTAAGTCACCGGTAGCGAGATTGGGGCAAAGGAAGTGCGTTGCTCAAGCTGGGGCAGCTTGACCCCATCAGTCACCGGTAGCTTGTGCGGTGCCACAAAAGGCGCGTTGCTTAGATGGTGCTGGTTTGTGTGTGTGGGGGGGTAAAGGCGCGTTTTTTGGCCAAGCCTTGTTACAAAAAAGGAGGGGTGGGCCCTCCTCCGTTTGTTTAAGCGCTAATAACCAAAGTAGACTATGCGGTTGCCGCCGTCCTTAATTGCTTTTTTGACAGCGAGGTCGGCGTGCTCAATCAGCTTTTTAGCGGAGGTAGCCGGTTCAGGATACATACTAACTCCGATACTTGTGATTAAACGATAATCTGTAAAATTGTCGGTTATCGGGTCATCAAACAAGCCTTTTATACGTTCGCACTCGGTGGCTAAGGCATCATAGTCAGAAATCTCCGGTATCATTATCCAAAAATGCTGTGGTTGCAAACCTCGAGCAAAAGTATAAGTCTTGTTCAAGACCATTGATATACGCGAGATAATACGTTTGAAAATAACTTCGGTATTGCCTAGGCGGGCAAAATTGTCAAAATTATCAAGATTAATACAAAGCAAGGCAACTATATTCTTACCAAAGCTAATACCATTGTTGGAAGAATTGGTAATGACTACTTGCAAGCGGTCTTCCATAAGGTAATAATTGGGGAGGCCGGTGTCCTCATCATACAGACCGCTGACAATGCTGGTTTTGGGACGCAGAGACTCTCCTATCAAAATAAAACTAAACGTTTTATCATCGGGGATATATATCGCATCATAGCTGATTTTGCGAATCTTGCCGTGGGGGCGTTTCATGCCTACTATCATACTTTTGTTATTGGTTAAAATATCGCCTATGCCCTCAGCAACTGCTGTCCAATACTCATTGCTGACATATTGCAAAAAATTGGTATTATAGACACGTTCTTCCGAATCCGCATCAACAAGCTTCAAAAACGAGGTATTGGCGTAAACAATTTTGTCATCACTGACCATAACAACCGGATGTGATGAACGACGAAAAAATTTTTCAATCAGTTCCGGCAACGGCAACATAATATTATCTATTGAAAGAGTATCATCACCTTCTTCAATAACGGATTGTGGCTGGTTGGCTGCCTCAGGCAAAGGTGTTGCTGATTGAATAACCTCGGACGACAAGCTTTCAAGCCCGTCCAAATCAATGTGGTACTGAGGGGCTTCGGCTAGAATCGACGCATCTACCTTTTTGCCCTTGCTCTTGGCTGGTTCAAGGTTTTCCAAGTATGACAGAGATGTTAAATCTGGTTGAGTATTGTTCATCGATGACCTCTTTCATTAGCTTTTTATATAATAATCCTGATTTTTTAAATTGCAAAGAATTAAATCTTTGCGCTTTGTTAATAAAATTGTTTTATGATAGGGCAAAATGGATATAAGTATGAGTTTTTTTGAATGGTTGAAGAAATTAACATTAGTCCCGCAGTGGAAGCCTTAGATGACTTACAGAGCAAGAATGGCTCCGGTGAGAATGATAAATTTTTGATGAAAGAGCGTTTTGAAATTGATTTTTCAGAACACCTGACTTGGCTTGATAACAACTCGGCCAAAGCTTATCCGGTGACGGATAGAATTGATTCTACGCGTAGATTGTTTGCGTTGGTGTGTGATAATGAGACTTCTCCCCGATTGTCAATTTTACCGTATTTAAAATCTATTGATAATCCGGCGTTAATGAAGCTTATTGAATATGGGACGATTATATATTCACCCGAAAAATCTCACAATATGGCTTTGATTTATGAAATGCCTACCGGCGGAAAGGTTTTTGAAGATGGTGTATCTCATATAGACTTACAGACCAGTACCGAAAAGTTCCGCAAAATTACTTTAAGCCTAGCCGGTGTTGTTGATGTGTTTAAGGGCTTGGGGATTACTCACCGTGCAATTCGCCCTGACAACTTGTATTATCGCGATGATGAAAAAACTGAAATCGTTATCGGAGACTGTGCCGCATCTTTTCCGGCTTATCATCAGCCCCCGATGTATGAAACTATTGAAAGCCTTATGGCTGATCGGCAAGCCCGCGGAAACGGAACCGACAAAAACGATATGTATTCCGTTGGAATGACTTTGTTGAGCTTAGTAATAGGCAAAGATATTGCTAAAGATTTATCAGCTCCGGAGATTTTGCGCCAAAAAATACGCAAAGGATCTTTTACATTTGCCAGCTCTTTAGAAAAAATCCCTAATCAGTATGTTGCGGTATTTAAGGGGATGCTCCATGATAATGTTGAAAGCCGGTGGGGATATAATTATATCTTTAATGAATTGGAAGGTAAGCCAAATAGTCATAACTCGCAAAACCATGAAGAAAAGGCCAAACGTGCATTAACCATTAATGCCGAAAAAGTTTATACCCCGAGTGAAGTCGTATATATGATGTACTCGAATATTGATGAAGCATATGACCTGATTGTACAAGGCAAAATTACCGACTGGATTAAAAGCAGCCTTGAAGACGAAAAGCTAGCGGCAAAATTTGACAGCTTAACCAAGCAAGAACAAGCTTCCGGCGGTAACAAAGACCTGACTGTGGCTAGGGCGGGAATTTTGCTTTGCCCCAATATGCCAATCCGCTACAAGGGAATAGTATTTTTTCCTGATGGTATTGCTAAAGCCGTATTTTTGCAGTTTAAGCACCAGAAAAATGTTGATACATTTGTGGAGGTGTTTGGCTCTGATTTAATCAAAATATGGTATCAAGAGCAAGATACTTTGCGCTCATCAGCCAATACAACCGAGTTTAAGCTGTATATTCTGCGCCGCGAAATAGGATATGGAATTGAACGAATTATTTATGACATTGATGGGGATATTCCATGCATCAGCCCATTGTTTGGGCAGGAATTGGTCTACGGACCTCAGCAGGTGCTGAAAGCCTTGAACAATGCTTTTAGCGATCAAAACATCAGCAAGGCTCCATACGACAGGACTATTATTGCTTTTTTGCGTTGCAGAATGGGCAAAAAAATTGAAAATATTTTAGCTGACCTTAACTCATCGCGTGAAGAGCTGAAGGCTGCCGCAATTATGCATCTATATGCTAATATGCAAAATAAATACGGGCCGGCTAAATTGACTAATTTAACCGCTTGGCTCGGTAACTATTTGAAGATAATCATCAAAATTTACCATAATCGAAAATATCAGAAGTATCTTGAAAAAGAGCTGCTTAAACTCTCGAAAAACGGCAAAATTTATGAAATCGTCGAGTTGCTGGAAAACGAACACGCTCTGGAAAAAGACCGAATCGATTATGCTAATGTATTAAATGAAGCTAACCTCTTAATGAATGAGAGAAACAAAATTTTAAGCAATTCTTCTAAGCTTGATGATGAAGCCAGAGATGCCGCGTTGCGCTTTGCCTCAATCTTGGCGATTGTAATGATGACGGCCTCTTTTGCGTTTAACTTGATTTCGTGGGTGTTGAATTAAAATGAAACAAAATAAAGCAAAAACTGAAAAAACTCCTTTAGGCGACTCTTTTAAGCGATTGAATTGGTTTCAAAAATCGGCTTTGGTGTTCTTTTTAATCATCTTGATTATTACGACTTTTCCGATTGTGCTTATTTTGCTCGTGGGGTTGTTGCCGACAATGACCGTGATGTATACTGACCGACGCAATTATGACAAACAGATTATTATCGGATGTTTTAATTTAGCAGGTGTTTTCTTCTATTTATTCGGTGTAATGAGTGATTATGCGGTACGCAAAGGCAACTTTGATATTGTAAATGATGTCACAATGCTGATTGTGATGCTTGGTGCGGCTGCTCTTGGTTTGGTGTTGTATAATGAGTTGCCGCATTTATATATTCATATTTCACATTCAAACTACAAACACCGAATTGAGAAAATTAATAGTCGTCTGGAGAAATTGGCTGAAGAATGGGGTATTGAAAATCAAAAACCCGAAGTTAATACTGATGAAGCTAAATTTTAAGAACTAATTATCCGCAACAGATAGCTCTAACCACTGGTTCTCAAGCTCATCAATTGTGGCATCAAGAGCTTTGAGCTCTTTTTGGGCGGAGATGCCGGCCTCAACCGTGAGTTCTCCGGCAAACATGGCCGCAAACAGCAGGCGGGCTTTTTCTCCTCCGGAGAGGTTGGCGATTGGGGTTAAGGCTTTTTCTTGCTCCAAACCAAAACCGGCCAAATGCGAACGCACTGCGGTTTCAGAGGCGGCGGGCATTAAGCCTGACATATATTCCAGCGGGGTTTGCTCCATGGGCAATTCTTCAGCCTGATGTTGGGCAAAATAACCTATGTTTAATTTGGACGAAGCACGCAGACTGCCGCTTAAAGGAAGTAATCGTCCGGACAAGAGCTTGGCCAAAGTGGACTTGCCGTTGCCATTGGCACCGAGCAAAGCGATACGGTCATTATTAACGATACTGAAGTTGAGCTTTTTGAGGACGATGTTATCTCCATAACCAACCGAGACATCTTCAACCGTCAGCAGAGGCGGCGGGAGCTCTTGCGGCTCAGGAAAATTAAATCTGGTGGCGGCGTTGTCCTCTATAAGGGTAATGCTTGGGAGCTTGGCCAAAAGTTTGAGCCGGCTTTGGGCTTGTTTGGCCTTGGTGGCTTTATAACGAAAGCGCTCAACAAAGGCCTCCATATGGCGGCGTTTTTGCTCTTGTTTTTTATATTGTTTTTCCAGAAGCTCTTTTTGGGCTGCGCGGGTACGGCTAAAGGTGTCATAATTGCCGGAATAGGTAACCAGTTTTTGGTGGTCAAAGTGGATAATGTGGTCGCAAACGCTATTCAAAATGCTCCGGTCATGACTGATGAGCAGCAGCGTTTTGGGATAGCGGCGGAGGTGGTTTTCCAGCCAGATGGAAGTTTCCAGATCAAGGTGGTTGGTCGGCTCGTCGAGCAGCAAAATATCTGAGGGTTGAAACAGCGCGGCGGCCAAAGACAAGCGCATACGCCAACCGCCGGAAAACTCGCTAATCGGGCGGCTTAAATCAGCATTACTAAAACCCAAGCCATATAAAATAGCCGAAGCACGCGCCGGCGCCGACGCGGAGCCAATTGCCATTAAGCGCTCATGAATCTCGGCTTGCTCTGCGACGGAGGCGTTATCTAAGCGCGATAATAAAGAGGCGCGCTCCTTATCTTGGGACAAGACATAGTCTAAAACCGGAACCGTAGTATCGGTAATTTCTTGCGCAACGCTGGCAACCTTGGCACGCTCGGGAAGGCTGATACTGCCGGTTTCGGTCTCAAGGCCGCCTAGCAGGGCTCGAAACAAGGTGGATTTGCCGCAGCCGTTGGCACCGACCAAACCAACCTTTTGATTATCGGAAATATGGGCCGAGGCTTTGTCGAGCAAAACCTTGCCGCTTATGCGGATTGTGATGTCTTGAATATCAATCATTCAGGCTGCTTAGGGTATTGTGATTGGTGGCAAAGTCTTTGACCACAAAAGCGGTTACCGGGGCTTTGGATTTTTGGGCAAAAATCAGCCCGTGTCCCAAGCACAAGCCAAAGTCTATGTTCAGCTCGGTTTGGCAATTGTTTAAGTATTCAGCCTGTGAGGCGGGGTCACACGAAGGGCCTTTATAGTCATCACCCAAGATATCACTGTTTTTGAGGCCGCTTTCTTTGCAATCAGTCAAAAATACTTCAAAGCCGGCGTTTTCTAATGACTTTTTGAGCAAAGGAGCATAAGTCATCATCGTGCGACAGCTGGCAATGCCGATGCGCTTCATACCAGAGTTCTTGGCAAATTCTATCAACTCATGGAGGCGCGATTTGCA
>CALXWI010000057.1 GCA_944392325.1 uncultured Alphaproteobacteria bacterium
TCCAAAGCTTAGCAAGCTCAACACAAAGAATCGCAACGCTGAAATGGTTACCAACTCGCCAGCGGGATAAAATTCTGTATTATCTTTAATATCCTTAAACCGTTCAATATATTTGATTTTGTAGTTGCGGACATCTTGCGGAGCGCGAAAACCGGCAACGACTCTTACTACCAAAGAGGCCAACACATAAGCCAGCATCGGCTCGTTTCCTAAAGCAAAAAGCAGATAGAAGACAAAAAGCGGGGCCAGTGCATAAATAAAAAACTTCCCCATCATATCATAATACACATAATAAAAAGAGTTAAAAACAAATGCCGTAAAGCTAAATTTAGCTACCGGCTCGTTTTTAGATAATTCTTCGCTATAAAGGCGGACTTTGTCTTGGATAGAAAGCATCGTAAAAATCCTCATCGATAAAATTAATATATAACGATAAGTATATATAAAAACGTTTAATTGTAAAACCGGATTAAAGCTTTATAAACAGTCACAAAAAAAGCCCTGCAACGGGGCTTGAACTTTAAGCAATACTTTTACTTAGCTCACTATGTATTTGTTTTAAATCATTAATTGTGCCAACAATCAGCTCCCTAGCCTGCTCGCTGAGTTCAATCTGCGGGGCTGGTTCAAAAAAATCAGGCATTATCTCTTCACCTACGAAAGCTTTAACACCTTTCTCCTTTATCAGTTTTTGGACACCTTCTATCGTGAAACGCTTATCATAGAGCAGCTCCTTGATTTTACGCAACAACTCAACATCGTCGGGACGATAGTATCGTCTCCCGCCGCTACGTTTCATCGGGCTAATCTGTGGGAATTTAGTCTCCCAAAAACGAAGGACATGGGTGGCTACACCAAGCTCATCACCGACTTCGGCAATGGTGCGAAAAGCGGATTTGGATTTGTTAACCACCATGGCTATTCCCCTTGAATTTAGGCGTTAATAATCTTTCTCATGGTTTGAGACGGCTTAAATGATATAACCGTACGCGGTGAAATCTCCGCGGCGACTCCAGTCTTCGGGTTGCGGCCGGAACGCGCTTTTTTAGAACGCAATGAAAAAGTGCCAAATGAAGACAATTTGACCTCATTGCCCTTTACCAATTCCTGAACAATTTCATCTAACATCATATCTAAAATGTCGCTTGAATCTTTGCGAGACAAACCAACTTCTTCATAAATAGTTTCTGCTACATCTGCTCTGGTAATGGTTTTCATTGTTCATTCTTTCCTTTAGTTTTTCTTGATAACTGTATGAATATTTATAACATAACCATCATAAAGACAAGAGCCTTATGATGGTTATTACACAAAATTTTATATTATAAACGGATTATTGCTCCGCCCCAGGTAAAGCCTGCTCCCATAGCGGTCAAAATAACTAAATCACCCTTTTTGATTTTGCCGCTTTCCAGATTTTCGGACAAGGCCAAAGGAATCGAAGCCGCGGAAGTATTGCCGTGGTGGTCAACCGCTACAATCACTTTTTCTTCAGGCAAGCCCAATTTTTCTCCCACATTGGAGATAATGCGTATATTAGCCTGATGCGGAATTAACCAGTCAATTTCTGATACTTTATATCCGGCCATTTCGGCTACAACCTCGGCACCTTGGGTCAAAGCCGGAATAGCAAACTTGAATACTTCCTTACCATCCATAGAGACGAATCCTGCGGTCTTGGTTGAGGATACTCCGCCATTGGTCTTCAAATAATCATAATGGGTACCATCGGCATAAATCTTGGTGGCCAAAATACCTTTATCGTTTTTGCTACCGTCTCCCTCGCAGGCCCTCAAAACAGCTGCACCGGCGCCATCGCCAAACAAAACACAAGTGTTGCGGTCGGTCCAATCAACAATTTTGGACAAGCTCTCGGCTCCGATAACCAGTGCTGTTTTAACCTGACCTAAGCGAATCATATTATCAGCCTGAACCAAGCCATAAACAAAGCCTGAGCAAGCAGCCAAAATATCAAATGCAGGAGTGCCGACTTTAACACCTAAACGGCCGGCTATCTTGGTGGCTACCGACGGGGTGGTGTTGTCCGGAGTAACTGATGATACAATAATCAGATCTAAATCTTCAGCTGACAAACCGGCTCTGTCCAAGGCCATTTTGGCTGCATTATAGGCTAAATCAGAGGTTAACTCATCTTCAACAATATGGCGCGTCTTGATGCCGGTACGAGTACTAATCCACTCATCATTGGTATCAACAATTTTAGACAAGTCATCATTGGTTACAACTTTTTTGGGAAGATAGTGGCCCCAGCCGATAAGTTCAGATCTAATATGCATCGTATAATATTTCCTGTGATAGTTCATCCAAGTCAACTGTTTCCAGTTCATCTCTGATGGTTGAAACAAAATTTTGACGGACTAAGCTTATGGCATTGCTGACGGCTACAGAGTAACCTATTGCATCAGTACCGCCATGGCTCTTAACCGACAAGCCGTTAAGCCCGACAAACATAGCTCCGTTATAAAGGCGGGGATCCATCGTCTTTTTGATTCTTAAACCGACTCCCAACATAAACGGAAGACCTAATTTGGCTAAAAATGACTTTTTGACCGCATCTTTTATCAAACGAACAACCAATTTGGCTGTGCCTTCAATTGATTTAAGTGCAATATTGCCGGTAAAGCCGTCGGTAACAATAACATCAGCTTTGCCTTCCGGAATTTCATGCGGTTCTATATAGCCAATAAAATCTATATCTAAATGAGAATTTTTGATGATTTTGACGGCTTGATGGATTTCCTCTTTGCCCTTCATCTCCTCAGCGCCGATATTGAGCAAAGCAACCCGGGGGCGCTTGATGTTTAAGGCATGCTTGGCTAAGATATTGCCCATCAAAGCAAACTCTGCCAGATTAAGAGCATCACACTCGGTATTTGCCCCTAAATCAAGCATAACATAACGTCCGGTACGATGTGGCATAATGCTCACAATCGCCGGACGATGAATCTTTTGAATGGTTTTCAGGGTCAGTTTGGATATAGCCATTAAGGCTCCGGTATTGCCGGCCGAAACTACGGCCTGTGCCTCCCCTTGTTTGACTGCATTTATCGCCATATACATACTGGTATTGCGATTACGAATAACGGCTGAAGGTTTGTCGTCATTATGGACGACTTCCGGTGCATGACGCAGCTCACATACTGCGGATAGCTCCGGATAATTCTTCAATATGGCAGAAACTTGGGGTTCATCACCAAACAGCAAAAATTTTGCGTCAGGATTTTTTTGGGCGGCTAATGTCAGCCCCTCTATAACGACTCGAGGGGATTTATCTCCCCCCATCGCGTCTATGGATATTACCAGATTATCTGACAAAACCTGTTCTCCATTACTTTATAATTTAATAAATATACAATTACTCGTTGGTTGTTTTTTGAGCAACAACTTCGCGATTGTCATACTGACCGCACTTTGGGCAAACATTGTGAGGACGTTTCAATTCCCCGCAATTTGGGCATTCCATGTAAGAATTAGACTCCAAAGCATGGTGAGAACGGCGCATATCGCGACGAGATTTTGATACTTTCTTCTTAGGTGTAGCCATTTTCTTATACTCTTGTTAATCACATTTTATCCATGCAAACGATATTATCTGCCAATTCGCACAACAAACCGACCGATAAGATTGCATCTAAACGTTCGCTATGTGCCTTTTTATATAAATTTTTTTGATTTTGCAAGCAATATTTTTCAAAATTTGCATTTTATTTAAGTTTTTGCAGTGCGGCAAACGGATTTTTGGCATCATCTTCAGGACTAAACTCCGATTTGAAGCTGAATACCTCACCTTCTTGACGAGGATAATCATCCATAACCAAGGCTATTTGCTCAATTGCGATATCCGCTAAGTCTATTTTGCCATTAATCACCACATCCGGCGTATTGTCATTAATCGAGAGTTCTTCCTCTTCTTCGCGCTGGCTCTTCAATGTGGCCTCGGTATCATAGGTCAAATCGAACTCTGTTTTATACTCTTTATCAAAAAGTTCTAGACTCACAACGCTTTCCAAGGTCAGTAATGCTGTGGCTGTTCCCCAAAGTTTTAACAAATGTTGACGTTGGTTGAATTTTAAATAAATATCTGAACTAAAGCTCTTAACGCTCGGAACTTTCAGAATTTCTTTAATTTTCATCAAATCTTCATTGTCGGTGCGGAGCTGGTAGTGCTGCTCAGCTTGAGGCAAGTCATCAACTGTTATTTGATATGAAAAAAAATTTTGCATTAATTAATTCCTTATGTTATACATATCTTGTTTGTATTAATTAAAAGGTCAATGAGAAGATGTCAACAAATAAAGTCTGTTTACTTGCTTTTATTGCCGCATTATCAACAACTTCATGCGCTAATAATGATTGGTTTATTACTCACAACGGAAATATGCCCTCGCAAGAAAGAATCGATAAGCTGCAGGAAGGCCAAAATAAAGATGAAGTTTTGGCTAACCTTGGGGCGCCGTCAAGCATTGTTTCTCTGGACCGAAACACTTGGTTATATATGTCTTCCGAAGTGGAACGTATCGCTTTCTTTAAACCGGAAGAAATCAGCCGCGATATTTTAGTCATTCGTTTTAATGATGACAATCAAGTGGTTAATATTCAGCGTTTGGCTGAAAAAGACGGGAAAGTCGTTAATATTAGTGAGGATAAAACCCAGACCCTTGGGCATGAGCCGGGATTCTTTGAAAAATACTTCGGCGGAGTCGGGACTTATATGCCTTTTGCCGGTCGTAATACCCAAAACCTCTAGCTGCCAAGCTGGTGAGCGGTGGAGCCATTAGTCACCGCAAGCTGGGGCCGCTTGAGCGGAGAGCCTCCGCGGGCATCAGTTAGCGGTAGAGAGATTGGGGCAGAGAAGTCGCGATGCTTAGATAGTGACAGTGGATAGTTTTTATTTCCAAAAAAATCAGGCAGGGTAAAATCATCACCCTGCCCTTTTTATTTAGGTTATTTATGCCCAATTAATATGAACGGGCGTAGATAACGTCCATAGTGGCTGGTTTGCCGGTCAACAAGCATGTCCCCTCCGTGCCGCTTTGGTCAAACGGAATACAGCGGATGGTAATCTTCATTGCCTTTAAGAGTTCTTCGCTGTTGGCATCACCGCTCCATTTGCCGCGGACAAATGCGACCTTGCCTTGTTTGCCGTCCTCTATCCAGACATTGGACTGCTCAAAGTATTGCTTGAAGGCTTCAGGTGTGGTGATATCCGTACGAATATTTTGCAACAGGCGGTCTTTGGCCTTGTTAAACATTGCTTTTTGGATATTTTCCAAGCGCTCGGCTACCGTAGCAGAAAACTCGTTGACATCCACAATTTGTTTGCCCTCGGCCGTGCCAAGTTTGATACGCTCTTTAACCATAACCTTATTACCCTCAGCGTCACGCATACCAATTTCGCAAATAATCGGGGCACCTTTACGGGTCCACTCCCAAAATTTGTCAACTGATGACTTATCACGCTTATCAAGTTTAACTCGTATCTTTTCACCAAACGGGGTCTTAACCTTAAGCTCTGACATAAACTTGTTGATATAAGCCATTACCGTATCGTAATCTTCAGGCTTTTTGACTACCGGAACAATCACCATCTGATAAGGCGCAATTTTAGGCGGAACAACCATTCCCTCGTCATCGGCGTGGGTCATAATAACACCACCAATAAGGCGGGTTGAAACGCCCCAAGATGTTGTATAAGCGAACTCTGACTCATTGTTTTTGTTAACAAAGGAGATATTCGCTGACTTAGCAAAGTTTTGCCCCAAGAAGTGTGAGGTTCCGGCTTGCAAAGCTTTACCATCTTGCATCATAGCTTCAACGCAATAGGTATCTACGGCACCGGGGAATTTTTCGTGCTCGGGTTTGCGTCCCATCAAAACCGGCATGGCCAAGGTGTTTTCACACAAATCACGATAAGCCTCAAGCATACGTTTGGTTTCTTCCTCGGCTTCCTGTGCGGAGGCGTGTGCGGTATGCCCTTCTTGCCACAAGAACTCGCGAGTGCGCAAGAACAAGCGAGGACGCATCTCCCAACGGACAACGTTAGCCCACTGGTTGACCAGCACCGGCAAGTCACGGTAAGACTTTACCCATTTAGAAAAAGAATCGGCAATAATCGCCTCGGAAGTCGGGCGGACAATCAAAGGTTCTTCAAGTTTGCCCTCAGGGGTTAATTTGCCGTCTTTCATGGCCAAGCGAGAGTGGGTAACAACCGCCATTTCTTTGGCAAAGCCATCGACGTGTTCAGCCTCTTTTTGGAAAAAGCTTAGCGGAATAAACATCGGGAAATAGCAATTTTCGTGGTCAGTTTCTTTGATTTTTTCATCAAATACATCGCGGATGCGCTCCCACATTCCATAGCCCCACGGTTTGATAACCATACATCCAGGGGAAGATGAGTTCTCAGCCATTCCGGCTTCAGTAATAACATTTTGATACCATTCAGGATAATTTCCTGCTCTTGAATTTTTTAATCCCATTAGTTTATTCCTTAAAATCTTTTAATATCGCAATTAAAATCCCGCAGCCCCATTGCCGCAGGATATTTTGGCGGATGTGTCCGACAAAAACAGGGCTAATCTAACAGATTAATTTTAATTTGTGAAGTAAAATTTAAATTACTTTTGCGGCGTTTTTTTGGTGTTTTTTTGCAAATTTCTATTTACAATCATTTTTAAATCTGATATAGTAGGAGATGTGAAGATGAATTGCAGATGGTAAAGGTGTATTATGATGAATCTATCTAAGGTACTGTTAGTATCCGTATCGTGTATGACGGTTTTAAGTTATAGCGATAATCTTAACGCTTCTCCTTTTTATAAATTTAATCGCGGTGCAGACGAGTTTACATTTATCTACACAGGGGTAAACTCTAATGCCTCTTTACACACACACCGCTCGGCTGTGCCGCGGCCTCTATTGAACGCAACACAAACTCTATCGGAGCAACGCGACTTATTTCTCGCAGAGCCTGATACCGCTAACCGATGGCTCACGGCCTCCGTGTGTTTTATAACAGATACATCAAAATGTTCTGGGAATACCTTTGGTGGAGCAAATTCTCCAGATGGAAGTTCATCAGGCGGAACACCGAGTGGTAGCTCGTCCGGCGGGGATGCTTGTGCTCCTAATGACGCATGGTGCTTAGATAATAAAAAGCGTTGCGAAAAAGAAGG
>CALXWI010000058.1 GCA_944392325.1 uncultured Alphaproteobacteria bacterium
CGTTTGGAGCTGTAAGGAAAAGGCACCCGAAGGTGCCTTTTCTATAGAACCCCCAGTTTACTGGGGGATATCTATTTGGGCATATTCGAAAACGGCAGAGGAGGAATAATGGCAAATTTTTCAAGAGAGTGGCTGGATGATGTGGTGTTGCCTGATGGCAGCACGGCGTCTTCAGCGGCTGATATTGAACGCTGGATGAAGCTGCATAACTTGGCTTTGGCCAGCGATTATTCGGACGATTTCAGACGAAACGTCCGCTATCAACAAGAAAAAACTCAGCGGGCGGAGTGCTTTGCTGACTTCATTCACAACTATAAAAGGATGATTTGGAAATGAGTGAAACAAGAAAAATTTTAGAAGCTAAACTGAGAGCTGCACCGCAGGCGGACAGTCTTGAAGTTGAACATATTATTAACCAAACTGACGGAGAACAGGCAAGAGGTTGTGCTAATCCGGAAGCCGATCCTTATCTGGAAGCTCCTAAGTCTTTCAAAAAAGAGTTTGCGGAGGCTTTTAGGTCCCTCACACCCGAAATGCGCAAATATTTGCATGAACGGGAGAGCGAAAATACCAAAGGTTTTTCTCGACTCAATAATGAACTGCAAAGCCGCAAGTGGATTGATGATTTTTATGCTTCAAGACAGGAGCGGCTGCGTCGAAACGGAATGAATTCTCCGCGCGAGTGGATGGATTATTTGGCTAAGTTTGATGATGCTTTTGCATATGATCCGGAAAGCGCATTAAACCTGTTGGCCCAAAAGTTCAATCTTGCGGGTAGAATGCATCCATCAGAGTACCCTAATCGACAATATCAGGATATCAGTCAGCGTTTGGCAAGCCTGGAAGAGGGCTTGCGCAGACAGCGTATGATTGATGCTCAGGAAGTGTTGGCGGCTTTTGCCAATGCTCGTGATGATGCCGGAGAACTTAAACACCCGCATTATGAGGCGGTGAAGGCGGTTATCGGAGCATTGCTCGGCAGCGGTGTGGCCTCGGATTTGGAAAGTGCTTATGAACAGGCAATCTGGTCCGACAAAAATATTCGCAACGAGCTGATGAAGGCTAAAACCGAATCTGAGCTCAAAAACAGAGTCAGTGAAGCGCAAAAGGCACGTCAGGCAGGTTTTAACCCTAAAGGAAAACCTTATGACGAGCCGGAGGCAGAGCTGACAACGCGTCAATTGTTGGCAAAAAAACTCGGTATTGCCGATATGATTTAATTTTTTTTTGATAAAAGGAATATGGAATTATGGCTAATTTAAATTATGATGATATTTTTACTACTACTTTGGAAACTCGTACTCGCAAGCTGGCGGATAATGTTAGCAAAAACAATGCGGTACTTAATCGTTTGAGTGACAAAGACAAAATCCACCCCATTTTTGGCGGTTCCAAAATTTTGGAAGAGCTGGAATATGGCGAGGGTGATATGTTTTGGTATAACGGATATGACAATATCTCTTATACTCCCAAGCAGCTGTTTACGGCGGCAGAGTATGCGCTTAAGCTTTGTGCCGTGCCGGTAGCGGTTTCCGGTGAAGATATGCTCAAAAACTCCGGTCCGGAGCGTATTATGGATTTGTTTGACCGCAAAATTGAAAATGCTGTCAAAACCATGAAAAACCAGATGTCTACCGCTATTTATGGTGACGGTACGGCTTCTTCGGGTAAGGCTATCGGCGGTTTGCAGCTGTTGGTGGCTGACTCTCCGTCAACCGGAACTGTCGGCGGTATTGATCGTTCTGCCGGCGGTAATGAGTTTTGGCGCAATAAGTCAACCACTGCTTCAGAAGCTTTTACGGCTGACAGCTTAAACTTGGCAATGCGCAAAATGTATCAGTCTTTGGTACGCGGTTCTGACAAGCCGGATTTGATTGTGACCGGTGATGATTTGTATTCTTTATATGAAAATTCACTGACCCAATTGCAGCGTTATACTGATCCGAAAGTTGCTGATGCCGGTTTCCAGGCTTTGAAGTTTAAGGGGGCTGATGTTATTTGCGACGGTGGTCAGGGCGGCCAATGTCCGGATAAGCATATGTATTTCTTGAATACTGACTATATTTATCTGCGTCCGCACAAAGACCGTGATATGAAGGTGATTGGCGGTGCACGTATGGCGGTTAATCAGGATGCAATTTATAAGATTATCGGCTGGGCCGGCAATTTGACGATGTCAAATGCCAGTGCGCAGGGTGTACTCATCGATAAATAAAACTTCGTATTTTGGGCTTCTAATACAGATTTAGCGGGTCGGCGACATCCTCATTTACTATTTTGTAAACTCCGGTGTCGCCGCCCTAAAATCTTATTATAAGCCGCAAACTTCGAAGTTTTATGGGGGATGGTGCTGAGGAAAAAATGGGCTCTGTGGCCATATAATACAGATTTTGCGAGTTGGAGAAATGCTCATGTACCTCTATGTACACTGCGCTTTCTCCCCTCTTAAATCTTATTATATGGCTCACATATCCCATTTTTATAAAAGTATGCTCTGTGGACGATTAGTGCGTTGTCTGCGGGACGAAAGTGTCCTCATTTACTATTTTGTAAACTCCGGTACTTTCGCCCTTGACGCCTACTATTCCTCTCACATATCCCATTTTTATAAAAGTGGGCTCTGTGGACTTCTAATACAGATTTAGCGGGTTGGCGATATCCTCATTTACTAGTTTGTAAACTCCGGTGTCGCCGCCCTAAAATCTTATTATAACCCGCAAACTCTGAAGTTTTATTATGGTACCTTTGGGGGAAAGAGTGTGCTTTGTTGATAATATCTCAGAACGGAGGCTTAACGGCCTCCGTTCTGGTTAATTAATGGAATGAGGAAAAAGTATGAGCGATTTTGAGTTGTTTCAGAATATGTTAGAAAATTCTAAACGAGACCCAAATCAAGGAATGGTGGCGCGTTTTTATGATCGTGCCGTCAAAACCGATAGGGTCAATAAAGACGGTTTTCCGATTTTTGAAGATGTATGTTTTGTGGAAATCCGCATCAAAGACAGTTATGACGTGTTTGACCAGCCGGCTACCGAGGAAAAGAAAAAGCGTTTTCCGCTTGAGTATCAGCGCTATTTGCTGGCCAAGAGTCAGGAAGCCGAGGGGACTCCGCTGCGCCAATTTGCTTTTTTGACGGCAGCTGAGATTGAAACCCTTAATTGTCACGGCATTTTTACGGTTGAGGCCTTGGCTGCGCTGAGTGATGAGCAGGCGGTGGCTTTGGAGCTGGAACGGGAACGTAATTTGGCAGTCAAGTTTATGAAACAGGCAGCCGATAATAAACCGTTGGCTGAGTTTCAGCAAAAAGAGGAAGAGTTTGCTCTGGCCTTGGCGCAAAAAGATGCCGAAATTGAAAAACTTAAAGCCGAAATTGCGACCCTAAAAAAGCAATCGGCAGCAAAACATAAATAACCTAACTTTTAACAAGGGGCTTAAGCTATGGCTAATATATTAGAAATTTGTCAGGAAGTTGCGGCTTTGGTGGCTACGCAAAAGCCTCAGGGCTTGTTTAATACCACCTCTCAACAAGAGGCGATTTTCCTGAGTTTGGCGCGCTCGACTTTGGATAGTTTGCGGCGCTATGGGGATTGGCAGGAACTCACCAAAGAAGGCGAGCTTAAACTCCATGCCAATAAAAAAATTTATGACATTAAAGACTTTTGTCCGGATTTTTTCTGCTTGCTGAATAATACCGTTTATGTAAAAGACCGAGCCGAAAAAGTTATCGGAGCGATTACGCCGGAGCAATATATGCGCGAGAGGTTCTTTAATGTGCCGTCAGTGTCAATCAAGTTTAAAATTCAGAACGGAAGGTTTGTATTTTTACAAACGCCGCCGGAAGGTGTGAAAATCGTGTTTAACTATCGCTCGGCCAATATTTGTTATGACCCGACGGCAGAGTTTTGTGATAATCCGGAAAAGACCAACCTTACCAAAGATACTGATGTGCCTTTGTTTGATGAATATTTGGTCAAGCTCGGGATTATTTGGCGCTGGTATAAGCGCAACGGGTTGCCTTATGAAGAGGAGTTTAATGAATATGAGCGTGAGGTGCGCAAGCGCTTTGCCTCGTTTTTGGCGACCAAAGACATTAACTTGGCTTATGGTTATGATACCGAGCCTGAGATTGCGGGAGTAGTGGTCAATGCAGCAACGTCGAGTTAATCGCGGCAACAAATCCGGTGATTATAATCTGCCGTCGCCCATCGGCGGGCTTAATGCTCGCGATAGTTTGGACCTTATGGCCGAAACCGATGCGATTGTGATGGATAATTACATCCCCGGAGAAACAAAAGTTGCTTTGCGTAAGGGGTTTGTGCGTTATGTGACAACGCAGACCCCAATTTCTACTTTGGTAGAATTTAAGGCTGAAAGCGGTAATAACCGTTTTTTTGCTTTTGATGATACGTCGCTGTGGGATATTACCTCGGCGGCGTCCGCCCACAAAATAGAGGGGCGAGAGTACAAAAACGGCCGCTGGCAGACAACCCAGTTCAAAAATCGTTTGTTTGCCGTCAATGGGGAGGACATTCCCCAAACTTATTATATTGATGATGACGGCAACGGGGTTTGGGCTGATGCCGAGTTTAGCGGGACCAATTTGGTGCCGGAGGCTTTAATCAATGTGGCATCGTCCAAGCAGCGTTTGTGGTTTGTGGAAAAAGGGAGCATGAAGGTTTGGTACTCTGAAAACGTGAGTGAAATCAAAGGCAATTTGCTTGCTTTTGATATGACGACGATTGCCCGCGACGGCGGATATTTGGTGGCGGTGGCATCATGGACGCAGGACGGCGGCTCAGGTATGGATGATTTGACGGTGTTTTTGACCTCTGAAGGAGAGGCCTTGGTTTATGCCGGCAGTAATCCTAACTCGGCTGAAGACTGGACGCTTAAAGGTTGTTATCGTATTGCGCGACCGATAGGGTATCGCTGCGTGATGAACTATCAAGGTGATATTGTTGTGATTACCGAGGACGGGTATTTGCCGCTGTCTAAGGCTTTGCCGCTGGAAAGTGCTAACAGCTCGCAGATTGCTTTTTCAAACAAAATCAGAGGGTTGGTCTTGGAACGCGTGGCTAACGGGCGGAGCAAGTTTGGTTGGCAGAGCCTGATTTATAGTCGTGGCGGATATGCGATTTTTAATGTGCCGTATAATCAGTCTTTTGAGCAGCATGTGATTAACCTATCGACCGGAGCATGGTGTCGGTTTACCGGCATCAGAGCTTATTGTTGGGGGATGTATCAGGCCAGAGCTTATTTTGGCACGACTGACGGGGTGATGCTGTTTGATGAGGGATATGCCGATGACAAGCTCCATATTGAAGGGCATATTGAGCAGGCATTTACGCGTTTGGGGAGTTATAACCTCAAAAAAGTGCAGCTCTTAAACCCCAGAACCAAGTCGTTTAACCCTTATGCGTTGACAATTTATACCAACACGGATTTCGGCTCCCAGACGCAAGATTATGCCGAAAATATCGGGCAAGCGGGGCAGACCAAGTGGAACAGTGTTAAGTGGAGTTCCAAAGCCCACCCATCAGGTGTGCGTTGGGCGGTACTTAACGGTTCAATCCGCAGTCAATGGATTGCCAATTCGGCGACGGGGTTTAAGTTTAGCATTGTATTCAAGACCAAGACCCGTGGCAATGCCATTGAGTGGTATGATACGGGGATGAGGTATGAAGGGGGGACCGGCATCATATAATAAAAATGGGCTCTGTGGCCATCTAATACAGATTTTGCGAGTTGGAGAAATGCTCATGTACCTCTATGTACACTGCGCTTTCTCCCCTCTTAAATCTTATTATATGGCTCACATATCCCATTTTTATAAAAGTATGCTCTGTGGACGATTAGTGCGTTGTCTGCGGGACGAAAGTGTCCTCATTTACTATTTTGTAAACTCCGGTACTTTCGCCCTTGACGCCTACTACTCGTCTCACATATCCCATTTTTATAAAAGTGTGCTCTATGGACGATTAGTGCGTTGTGTCTTAGGGGGAGAAACAATTGACAATTTCAATATTGCGGGACAGCGGCAAGCAAATTGTTCGCTGGGTATGCCGTGGTTTGCAAGATAATCCTGATGATTATGGGACTGACTGTTTTGCCTTGGGTTTTGTAGAGCGGAGGCGTCTTATCGGAGGATTGATCTTCCACGGCATAAGTCAACGAGAGTTATGGTGGAGTATTTATACTACCACGCCGTTATGGTGCAACAAACGGGTTTTGCGGTTTTGTTTCGATTTGGCGTTTAATGTGTTGGGGGTTAAGCGCATTAATCTGCTGATTTCAACCAGCAATGTGCAGAGCCTTAGTTTTTGCACCAGACTCGGTTTTCAAATTGAGGGAATTAAGCGTCAGGCTCGTGACAACGGGGAAGATGCTTTTTGCCTCGGAATGTTAAAATCAGAATGTAAGTTTATTAATAAAGGAGAAAGAAAATGAGTGGAGGAGGGTCAACAGGACCAACCAAAGAACAACAATTGGCAACTTGGTATGCCTTAAACAGTCTGAATAAGATTGATACCTCGACGGTAGATAATGCTAATGCCAATATGGCATCGCAGGCTGAGCTGATGAGCCAAAATTTGAGTAATCGTCCGGATTATGTGTATTCGGTTGATGGCTCGGATGAGGCTCGTCAGAGAGCCGAGCAGGCCTACTATAATAATATGGTTAATAATCTGCAGCCCCAGTTTGACCAGCAACGCAGCGATTTGGAAACTCGTTTGGCTAATCAGGGATTGTCGGTTGGCAGCGAGGCTTATCAACGGGCGATGAATGATTTGACAACGCAGCAGAATAATGCTTATACCAATGCCGCTAACCAAGCCGTATTAAGCGGGCAGAACGCTTTTTCACAGAGCTTGGCTGACGCTATAAAAGCCGGTAATTTTACCAATACATCGCGTCAGATGCCGGTGAGTGAGATTATTACCTTGTTGTCAAACTCGCCATCAGG
>CALXWI010000059.1 GCA_944392325.1 uncultured Alphaproteobacteria bacterium
AAGGACAGAGAAGTCCCTAAGAGTAAAAATAGTTTAGTATTAGTCATCACACACACCTTATCTTTTTTATGGTTAAAAAGAACGCTCCTCTTTAAATTTTAGAGGAGCGGGTGTTGAACGACTGTATCCGAACAGCCCCGACGCTTTCGTGCAGAGCCTTATTAACCGCCGGCACCCGCATAAAATAAGTGTATGCAAATGCCAGCATATTATTTTTAAGTCGTTATGCTAAAACGACCTCGGATAAAGGGCGTTCAAACCCTGACGGACAGACTTTGTCCGCTAAACATAAGTCTAGCATAGCAAAGGTTAAAAATCAATATACAATGTTTTGATTTGCTCCGGCAGAGCCGGAGGCACAGGCTAAAGCCTGTGTTGGATGATTGGTTTGGTGAGAGAATAGTTAGTTATGGCGAATTTTGCTTAGCTGATTTAAGAAAGGCAAGTTCTATTAGAGGGGGGGAAAGTGATGTAGAGATGGCCTGATAGGCGAGAGGTAAAAAGCGAAAAAATGGGCAGAGAAAGTATGAGGCTTGTACCCTGCCCTATGTCAGCGCTTGTGCGCTGCTCGCTCCCCTCTTCCGACGGCTTGCCGTCGTCCTCTCCCCTCAAGGGGAAAGGTGAGATTATTGCCTATGATTACAGCATCAGCAAGAGGCTGACCAGCAACGTGCCGTACAAGATAATCCCGCTCAAAAACATAAATGCAATTTTGAAATCAGCGCGGGAGGGAATCGCGTTCTCTATCAATATGGTTTGCAACAAAATATAAATCACATAACTACTCAGCGTTTGCGGGATATAGGGTAAAACATAGCGGTTAATCAAAAAACTCAGCGGTAAAAGCAAAAGCGGAGCTAAGCTCGCCGGAATCGCATTATAAAATGTAATGTTCCGAAAACCTACGCTGCCCATCACATAGCCGCCGCCGAGGAGGTCTTTCTTCGGAAAAATCGTAAAATTACACGGGTGCGCATTCATTATTACCCCAACAACATAATGCAAAAGTTCGTGCAAAATCGTCCCCGGAATATTGACCAGTGCCGTCAGCCACAAGCTCCCGTAGGCCGCGTATTTAACCCTCATCAGCAGCACTACCGCCAATATCGTATAAAACCGATTATTAAAAAAAGCCGCTACTGTTTCCGGACTATTCATCCAGCGATACAAATTGCTTATGGCTGCAAAAATACTTTCCACTTAAACTAACCTTTTTTCAAAACCGCAATACCGGCCAAATAGGTATTGAGCAGCAATTTGCAGAGGTTTTTCTTATTAACCATACTCAGATTATCAATAACCTTAGTGGTCAAAAAAGAGCTCAAGGCAAACAAACTCAGCCACAGAACTTGGCGAGCCAGACGGCGCTTGCGCGCGTTTAGATGCGCATAGACCGCGTCAAAAGACTTCTGCCACATTTGGGTTAAGCTGATAATCTGTTGGCGATACGTTGCAGACAAATGCCCACCGCGCAAATGGTAATTATATAACAAAAACCAACGGTTGGGATTGGCTAAAACAAAACTCACAAACGAATCTAACCAAGCATTGAGGTTCTTATAAGCATTTGGGCCGACAGCAACCCTTTTCATTGCCGTTTGCAAGTCAGTCAACGTGGCGATATTCAAAGCCGCAAACAACTCGTCCATACTTGCAAACTGGTTATATATCGTCCCGACCGAACACCCCGAAGCCTCTGATAACTTGCGCGCTGTCAAGTATTCGGCGCCTTTGTCTTCGACCAAGCTTTGAGCCGTTTGCAACAGTAGTTCTCGGATATTTTCTTTTTTATCGGGCATTTTAAATTAACAAATTATTTGGATTTAAATTCTACAATATATTTTATATATCAATTCTGAACAGTGTTCAATTTTTTTATTACGGGGGTTGGATAAAATGAAAAATAAAATCTTCTTGCTGACGACAACCATTATCTTAGGCGCTTATGCCGCTTATGCCCAAAGCTCAGAACAAAATTTTTATGATGATATTTTGATTTCGGATGAAGTCAAACAACAAGACGCCGAAAATCAGGCCAAAGAAAGCGCCGCGCAATTGCTTGACAGCAAGCCTTCTACCCCTAATGCCGGAATCAATAAAGCGCGTTTGCGCAGCGAAAGTATTAAAAATGCTCAGCAGATGTATGGCGAGGCACCGTTGGGCTTGACTTGGGGCGCATCGCAACAGGAAATCGAGCAGTCCGGAGTTATTCTGACCCCAACCGAACTGAAAGATTATACTCACTGTTTTAAGGCTACAAACCTGCCCGAAAGCAATAAAGAGTTTGCCTCGGTAATCGTGGTATTTGGTGATGACAACAAGCTGTGGCGCGTATTGGTCAGGACCCAATTTATTACCGGAGACTCGGCTAACGGCACCAAGACCCTTAAACAATACAATCGTTTTTATGATTTGTTGGCTAAAAAATATGGTAATGCTCAGCAGTTTTATACTCAGCTTGATGAAAATGACAACATCATCCCCAATGCATCACCAGACAAAAATCCTAATCTGTTGAGCAATATGGAGTTGGGCGTGGCTGAGTTGTATGCTACCTTTGAAGGCGATAATGTCGGCGTGGCGCTCTCGGTAAATGTGGACGGCGATATGCAAACTTATATGACTATTGATTATAAAAATTTAAAGATTCTTAAGGAAAATGAAGTAGAGTTGTTCCAATCTTTATAAATTAAACAGAAAAGGAAATATGATGACTAAAGTTGCTTTCTGTGCAGTATCCGGAAACGGTATGAGTGCTCTGGCACAGATTTTGTTAAAAAAAGGATATGAAGTTTATGGCTCTGATAAAAGCTTTGATGAAGGGCGCGATGCCGCCAACCTTAAAGCCCTAAAAGCCGCCGGTGTTAAGATTATTCCGCAAGATGGCTCTGGTATTACCGATGATATGGAGTTTTTGTGTGTATCTTCGGCCATCGCTGATGATAATCCGGATGTGATTGCCGCTAAAAAGAAAAATATTCCCATCAAAAAGCGTTCTGAATTACTGGCGGAATTATTCCACCAATATAAATACAATATTGCTGTGGGCGGAACCAGCGGAAAAACAACCACTACCGCGATGATTGCTTATATTCTTGACAAGTTAGGCAAAAAACCTTGTATGATTGACGGAGGTATGCTCCGCGATTATGACAGCCCTTGCGGCCTGCCGAATATCATTTATAACGAGGGTGATATTTGTGTGGCTGAAGCGGATGAAAGTGATGGTTCAATCAAAAATTATCACCCATATATTGCGCTCATCAATAATATTTCTCATGACCATGTATCTATTCCCGAATTGGTGGAGTATTTTACCGAGTTTGCCAAGCACGCCCGCTATGGTATTGTGGTAAACGCAGATTGTCCGTTAGCCAGCAAGTTGGAACATGAACACAAATTTTCGTTCTCTTTGAAAAATCCGCATGCCGGATTATATGCCTCTGATGTAAGAGCGGAAAACAACGGAGTTTCATACAAAATTGATGGTTACGAATTTAGATTGCGTTTGATTGGCAAGTTTAATGTATCAAATGCATTAGCGGCCATAAGTGCTTGTATGATGTTGGGTATTGATAAATATCAGGCGGCAAAAGCGTTGGAAGGTTTTACCGGAATTAAGCGTCGTCTGGAAGTTGCCGGCACCAATGCTCGCAACATAACTTTGATTGATGACTTTGCGCATAATGCCAGCAAGATTGAGGCTTCTTTGTCAGCATTGAAAGAGTATCCGGGGCGTTTGATTGTGATGTATCAATCGCACAAGCCTTTTTCTGCTCGCACTACCGGTGAGGAAGATGGTGTTGTATTCGGCAAAGTGCTCAGCAAAGATGATATCTTGTTGATGCCGGAAATTTATATGCGCGACCCCGTCAAAGATGCGGATATCTCAGGGGCTGATTTGGTAAAATTTGCCGTGGACAATGGGGTTAATGCTAAGTTTTTGGGCACTAAAGAAAAAGTTCGCGACTTTATTTTGAAAAATGCCAAAAGCGGCGACCGCGTCGTAATTATGGGCGCCAGAGATAATTCTCTGCCTGATTTCAGCCGCCAATTATTGAAAGATTTGTAAGATGTTTTATGACCTCAATCCCGGAGATAAAATAGGTTTGGTTTCTCCTTCGCGATTTGTAACTAAAGAAGATATCGCGCGAGGGGTGGCTTATTTGCAATCTTTGGGATTTGAGGTCATAACAGCTCCGCATACTTTTGATAAATTTCGCTTTATGGCCGGCACTGCTGAAGCGCGGGCCGAAGACTTGATGATGATGTATCAAGACAAATCGATTAAAGCGATTTTTGCGACTTCCGGCGGTGATGGAGCGCAATATTTACCTCCTCTGTTAGACTGGAAAATTATTGCAAAAAATCCTAAACCGTTGGTGGGATTGAGCGACACAACCGCTTTACAAAACGCAATTTATACCAAAACAAAACAGGTGACTTTTACCGGTTTGACCTTGAATTATGACTTTCGCTCCGGAGCATTGGATAAGTGCCTTGATAAATCCGTCAAGACGATATTATTCGGCAATGCCTTTGCTTACAAAAGCGGCAAAGCGTTGATTGAAGGCAAGGCAAGTGGGATTTTGGTCGGCGGATGTTTGAGCCTGTTGCGCAATTTGTGCGGGACCGAGTTCTTCCCTGATTTGCGCGGAAAAATATTGCTGGTTGAAGATGTGGAAGAGCCGACGTATAAAATCGATTTAATGTTACAGCAGATTTCACAATGCAAGGGATTTAATAAACTTAACGGAATTATTTTTGGGAAGTTTTTGGACTGCACAATTCGTCGCAAAGAGGACGGAAACGTAAACGAGGTGATTAAGTTCTTTTGCCAAGGGCTTGATATTCCGGTTATTTGTGACTTTGACTATGGGCATAATTTTAAGCGTTATATGCTGCCGCTCGGGGCAAGGGTAGAAATGGAAAGCACCGCAAAATGTGTGGTGAAAGCTGAAGGTTAATCCCGCAAAATATTGGCAAAACGATTTTAAGTTTAGAATCTGAAAAAAATACTTGCAAAATCAGATAAAGAGCTTTAATAAATAGGCTGTTAGGTTTGATGGATGAGTGGCAGAGAGGCTGAATGCGCGCGACTCGAAATCGTGTATACGGGGAGACCCGTATCGGGGGTTCAAATCCCTCCTCATCCGCCATTAAACAAAAAGAGCATCTGCAATGATGCTCTTTTTTGTTTAATCAGTGGATTGGCGGATTTGAAGCCGTGATACGAAGTATCGGGGGCTGGAGTAGAAAAACAATCCAGTGGATTGTTTTTCGCCGACAGGCGAAGTCTGGTTGGCTGGCAAGGGAGCGAAAGCGACCAATGCCAGCCTTACTAGACGAGTGACCGCAGCGACTTGGCGATTGCTGAAAGCAGAGCCTAGGAGCAAGACAAATCCCTCCTCATCTAAGCCCCGCCCAAAGGCGGGTTTTATTGTTTCGGCGATGAGCCGTTTCAAGCGGCGCTGAGAGCTTGCTTTCAACGGACGGGATTACGGCTTGGGCATCTAATTTCTCTACGGCTGAGTTTACCTCAGCCTTGGTCAATAAGATGTTCCCAAGAGCTTGCAGATAACATTAACCGGAGCAACGGTTAATGTTACTTAGCGCTTCTCCTCATCCGCCATTAAACAAAAAGAGCATCTGCAATGATGCTCTTTTTTGTTTAATCAGTGGATTGGCGGATTTGAAGCCGTGATACGAAGTATCGGGGGCTGGAGTAGAAAAACAATCCAGTGGATTGTTTTTCGCCGACAGGCGAAGTCTGGTTGGCTGGCAAGGGAGCGAAAGCGACCAATGCCAGCCTTACTAGACGAGTGACCGCAGCGACTTGGCGATTGCTGAAAGCAGAGCCTAGGAGCAAGACAAATCCCTCCTCATCTAAGCCCCGCCCAAAGGCGGGTTTTATTGTTTCGGCGATGAGCCGTTTCAAGCGGCGCTGAGAGCTTGCTTTCAACGGACGGGATTACGGCTTGGGCATCTAATTTCTCTACGGCTGAGTTTACCATGAGGTTAAAACAGGACGGGTATATTCTGTTGATGTGCCTTTATCATATCTGTAACCATCATCACCATTAGATAAATTAACATAGTAAAAATATAGATACCCGCCATCTCCTGTTGCTCTCATTGCTGATGACCAATATCTTGTATCTCTCAATGTAGCTCCTCCATGTGTAGAAAGAAGTGTATTTATTCTGCTCTTATTGTAATAAAGTTTTTGCAGCTGTTCTGTACTTGGCAATTCTCCTTTTAAATTTCCACAAAATACATAATTTAAACATTGATTATATGCATTAGGCCAAGTTAATTTCCCTAAATCTTGCATAGCGATATAAAAATCCATTCCTGTTGCTCGAACACCTACTAAACGGCCATTGCAATAATAATATTCTTCATAGGCTCCATTTAAAGGTTGGCATATATTGTTTTTCCACTCATAGCCTGATGCACAAGTACAGGATGTATATTTACCATTACAATCATTACCAGCGCCTTTTTCACCGGTGCCGGTGCAAGTATAAGTAAAACCTAATTTATCACAGGCGAGGTTAAGGCATTCTTCTTCAGAAGTTAGGCAAGCCCATTTGTTGCCAAAGGGGCATTTGACGCCCTTCCCTCCGTTGCAAGAGGTTTCAGTATAACCCAAAGTTGCGCAATCTTGGGTGGCGACGCATTGGGCAAAGGTTAAACTTGGAATAAAGGACAGAGAAGTCCCTAAAAGTAAAAATTTGATATTATTCATTTTGAACACCCTTTGTTTTAATTGTTAAAAACAACG
>CALXWI010000060.1 GCA_944392325.1 uncultured Alphaproteobacteria bacterium
GGTTTTGGTACAACCAATAAATACCTCCGCTAATAAATAAGATGCCAATGCAAGTTAACCAGATTTTCCTCATATCCTCAAGCTCCAGATGATTAAATTATCGTTATGATAACCTCAAGAGTTAAAGATAAGGTTAAGGGGGGGATGAGGTACCTTGAAAGTGGCGTACAGGATGAAGTTGATAAACTATATAAATCTACTCTTGACGAATATCTTAATCAGAAATATCCTCAATATTATAATGGAAAATAAAAAGGAAACTTAAATGCGCATTCTTTTCATTTGTTCTTGTATATTATTCTATTCATCATTTGTCTATGCTAATGAGTGTAGCGGAGAAAACGCTAAACTTATAGAACAGTTGGAAACCAAATTAGATAATTGCAAAATTGAGATGCCTGATAACGCAACAGATGTTGAGATGATTAACGCTTATGATAATTTAACAAATTGTACAAAAGACGTTGCTTATCAAATATTTGATTCTTTTTATAAAAGTAAAAATCAGAGCGTTAAAAATGATTTTAACAAAGTTATTAAGGCAACCTACTTACACTATCAAAATTTGATCAAAAATAGTGATTCGGCACAAAAATTATATACAGGCACGGTGTATGAAATCCAAGTAAATACTATGGCCAGTCTAAAAATAAAAGAAATTGTGCAAGATTATTTACAAGAAATGAAACTACAATGCGCTGATTTATCTGATTTACCAGATGATATCAATACTGAAATTTAGAATTAATGGCGGCTTAAAAATTAAAGCCGCCATTTTTTGCTTCTAAAACATCAATCAATAAATTATACATATCTTTTTGTAGTCTGTGCTCCAACATTAACTTTCCTAAAGAAGTATCATTTTTATATTGGTTTTTACATTCAAACTCATCACTATTTTCTGAACAAAAATATAAGGATTTATAAAGATTAAATCTTGCAATTTCATCTGCTTCGATATTTTTAGCAAAATTATCAACTTCGTCTGGTCTTAAGTAGTCTTGAACTTGCTTTAAGATATTGTCCTTGATACAGTTTTTAATTTTACGCACGCGTTCAACATCGGCAATATTGCCCATAATTACGTTATTTTCATTTACTAACGGAATTTTTTGCTCACAGTTTTCATAGATTGTTTTAGCCTGCTGTTCTGCTAACTTTTGAGGAGTTAAATTTTCTTCTGCATTGGCTGGACTAATCATAAAAAAAATTGCTAGTAACCATAAAATCTTTTTCATTATCAAACTCCTAAGGATGAGTTGTATTAATCATAACCTCAAGAGTTTAAGATAAGGTTAAGGGGGGGGATAAAGATGTTCTGATAAATTAGTTGAGGACTTTGACAATCTCACTCATATGTACGATTTTAAGCCCTTTGTCGCTAACCGTCGGCAGCCATTCTTTCAAGGCGTTATAAGTTTGGCTCTTGGGGTGGCCGATGGCGACGGCGTAACCATTCTTTTGCGCTATGCGTTCGGTGATTTTGAGCTGCTGCAGAATGTAAGATTTGTCGTTGTTGTTGTCCAGAAAAACATGGCGGTGGGCATAGTCAACGTCGTATTGGGCGGCCGTGCTCTTGCCAACTGATTTGGGTGTGGTTTTGGAATCTAAAAAGAACAGGCCGTGTTTATGCAAAATCTCCATAATGTCAGACATCTTTTGGCGGTTTTCCGTAAACTTGCTGCCCATGTGGTTATTAACACCTTTTATTCCCGGAAATTTTTGGAGCATTTTTTCAAAGTTGTCTTTAATCTCAGCATCAGACATAGCGGTGGTCAGACCGTCAGGTGCGGTATATAAGTTTTTGTGTGGCTCCATCGGAACATGCGCCATAATCTCGTGTCCGGAGGCTTGGGCCTCGGCAATTTGTTGTTGGAGCTTGGGGCCGTAAGTCAAAAAAGACGAGGTCAACGGAGCTTTGAGAGATATGATGTCATGCGTGCGGTTGACGTTGACACCCATATCATCAATTACAATGGCGATAACCGGCTGTGGGCCAAAGTAACGCGGTTTGTGGCGGATATCAATGTTGATGTCTTTGATGTTTTTTTGATTATGATGAATATAGGGAGATGCTTCATCGTCAGCGGCGGAGGAAGAGGTTAAGTCATCTTCAATGATATTATCAGGGAGGTCTTCCTCATAGAGTTTATAGCTTTGGGTGTCGTGTTGCTCGGTTGCGGTTGTATCTTCTTCCGGCAGGGGAGAGATTTCTGTCTCGCTGGTATTAAGTGCTTCAATAAGGTAAGCAATATCATCTGCGGAAGTGATAGGGGTGTTGTCAGCTTGAGGAGCATCAACGTCCGCATCGTTATTTATAGCATTAGTTGCTGGCGGAAGGTTGTTTTGCAAGCTGGCTTCAGCATCGCTATAAGGCGAAACGCTGCTCTGGTTGACTTCGGTAATATAGTCGGCGGGAGGTTCGTCATTAACTAAGGCTGAAGAATCGATTAGCTCGGGTGGTTTAAAAAACAGCGGATGGCAGGCATAAAACAAAATAAGCAGGAAAAAACACCCAAACCCGATTTTCCACCCCAGAGCATAGGAGCGTGGTTTAGACGGGCGAGAAGAGTGTTTTTCCTGCTTATGATTAGAGCGCATTGCTTAATCTCTTTTCCTTAAGGTCGGGAAAGCGATAACATCACGGATGGTGTCGGCGCCGGTCAGCAAAATGGCCAAGCGGTCAATGCCGAGCCCCATACCTCCAGAGGGAGGAAAGCCGATTTCCAGAGCATTCAAAAAGTCTTCATCAAGCATTTGGGCCTCATCATCTCCGGCTTCACGGTCAGCGCATTGGGCCTCAAAACGGGCTCTTTGCTCCAAGGGGTTGGACAGCTCGGAGTAAGCACAGCCCATTTCCATGCCGGCGATATAGGCGTCAAAGTGTTCAACCAAACGCGGGTTAGAACGGTGAGTCTTGGCCAGAGGTGAGATATCACGCGGCATATCCATTACCAAAATAGGTTGGGTGAGGTGTTCTTCAACCTTGGCATCGAAGACCTCAGATACAACCTTACCCCAAGAGATGCAGGCAGAGGCATCTACACCGACGGATTTGGCCAGCTCTTTGGCATCATCAAGGGTTTGGGCCTGCATAAAATCAGCTCCGGTGTATTCTTGAACCAATTCAAGCATTGATTTTTTGGCAAACGGGCGGCCTAAGTCAATCTCTTGTCCGTTGACGGAGATAACCGTAGTCCCTAAAACCGTTTGGGCAACGTATTTGATTAAATCAGGAATGAGTTCGGCCATATCATTATAATCAGCGTAAGCCTGATAAGCCTCAAGTCCGGTGAATTCGGGGTTGTGGCTCTTGTCAATACCTTCATTGCGGAAGTTGCGTCCAATCTCAAAAACACGATCAAAGCCACCGACAACCAAACGCTTTAAGTATAATTCAGGTGCAATACGTAGGTACAAGTCCATATCCAAGCTGTTGTGGTGGGTAATGAACGGTTTGGCATTGGCGCCGCCCATAATTGGGTGGAGCATTGGGGTTTCAACCTCAAGAAAGCCGTGTTCTTCAAAATAACGGCGGATAGCTGAGGTGATTTGGCAGCGCTTTTGATAAATGTTTTTGGCATCATCGTTGACAATAAAATCAACATAGCGTTGGCGATAGCGGGCATCAATATCGGTCAGACCGTGGAATTTTTCAGGCAGGGGCTGCAAAGATTTGGAAATAATATCAAATTTTTCAGCCGCGACCGAAAGCTCTCCGCGAGGAGTGCGGCGGATGTAACCGGTAATGCCGACGATGTCGCCGACGTCAAGGCATTTGAGTAAAGCTAATTCATCTTCACTAAGATGGTTTTTGTGGCAGAAAACTTGAATCTTGCCGCTTTTGTCTTTGAGGTCAATAAACATGCCGGAGTTGCGGACGGCCATGGCGCGGCCGGCTATGGTAACACGGTCTTCTGTATCAGTACCGGCAGGAAGGTCTTTATATTTGTCCTGCAAATCAGCCGCGTAAGCATTGGGCTTGAAGCGGTATGGGTAGGGGTTATAGTTTCTTTCTTCCAAGGTATGGAGTTTGGCCAAGCGCGAATCGCGATGGAGTGTGCTTTCTACTGTCATAATTTTTCTTCCAAATTTGTATTTTCTATCTATCTGAGCTCTGAATATAAACAAATCTACCAAATTTTCAACAAATAAATGCGTTTTTTTATAAAAAAAAGCTTTATTTTGGGTAAAAAAAACACTATAATCAGTTGTGTAATAAGGGATTATAAGATTCGATAAAAGATGTTGACGAAGATGGAAAGAAACGAATTGAAAAATAAAATTGAGTTTTTGAAAAGTAAATGGAAAAAGTTTGGTAAAGTTGCCGAGAGAAAGGCTCGGGACAATGCTTTGCTATTGGCGGCCGGTGCGGCAGCAACTTTGGTGCCGGTCAATATGGGGCATAATAAAACGGATTCATCAAATGAAACCGGAAACTTGATTGAACGTTTGCAAAATACCATCTTGTCACCAGAAAAGGTGAAGATTGTGCCGGAAAAAGTGATTTCCGATGATAATTTGATTGAGTTCCATAATAAAGCGCAAGACTCTAAGGGACGCGAAATTAAAGATTTTGTTGGAGCAACTCCGTATTCTATTTGGGATGTGACTTATAAGCGGGAGGTCGGTACGCAGGAGAATCCGGTCGGGGTGTTTGAATCTTTTGCCGGAACCATGCAGTATAATAAGGCTAACGTGCAGAGTATGTTGATGTATGCGTTGATGCACGAAGATTATAATGCTTGGGCTAAGCAGTTTTTTGAAGATACTCCGGAGGCTAAAAAAGCAGTTGCGGAGATGAAAGAGGCATATGAGGAAAAAGGTAATTTGGTGTTCCATGCCGGGAGTAAAGAACGCCGTAACCTTAGCAAATTTATTGTGCGCGATTATAAAGAGAAATTTATTGAAGATGGGGCCAATAATTCATCAGAGGCTTTGCAGATACAACGCGATTTTGGCTCAGATGCGTATGTGTCTTTTGATGAAAAAGGCTGGCAGAAAATTACATCGACATTGGCTAAAAATAATATTCGTTCGGATGAGGTGTCGTGGGCAATTGTCGGAATGTGGTGCTCAGCGCATATTGCTCAGGGCGGTTTCAAAGATGTTTATAAAACCGTTGAGGGCAAATCTTTGAAACAGATTAACTCCGTACAATATATTAATGAATTGGCGGCTAAGTATCCGAATTTGTTTAAAAACGGGTCGGGCAAATATGCGTATAAATTTGCCAAAGAGCATTATAAAGAGCCGCATTCAATTACGACGATGCGTGAGTTGGCAATGATGGATCAAAACCAAGATACATATCAAAAGTATTTACAGATGTTGTCAATCTTTGGCGGAAAAGATGTTACCTTTGAAGAGGCAAAGTTGTTGACGCAGGGTAAGACGGACTTTAAAGAACGTACTTATCAGGTGTCGCCGCAGATGCTGGCCAGAGCATATATGAGTGAAAAGACAAGATAAATCTTGACGAATCAAAATAAATGAGGTAGAACATTTTTAGTACAAAATGTTCTACTTTTTTTATGGAGGGCTTAATGCTGACAGAAAAACAGTATAAGTTGTTGATGTATATCAATAAAGTGCTGAAGGAAACCGGCTGTGCGCCGTCTTTTGAGGAAATGAAAGAGGCTGTCGGTTTGAAGTCAAAATCAGGAATCCATGCTTTAATCGAATCTTTGGTTGAGCGGGAGTTTATTCGTCGGTTGCCGCATAAGGCTAGGGCGCTGGAAGTTGTCAGAATGCCAAAGTTTAAGCCCAAAGCAATAGTTGAAGAAGAAAAAAAGCGAGAGACAGCCTTGCAGAACAGTGCGGCACAGATTCCGCTGTATGGCAAAATTGCGGCCGGTACGCCGATTGAGGCTATTGCTAATGAGACGGAGGTTGTTCCCGTGCCGTTTGAAATGGTCAGAAACGGACAGTTCTATGCTTTGACCATCGAGGGAGAATCGATGATTGAAGGTGGTATTTTTGACGGGGATACGGTGATTATTAAAAAAGCTGAGACGGCTAATAACGGAGATATTGTTGTGGCCTTGGTTGATGATGCCGAAGCAACGCTAAAAATATTTAAACGTGACGGGAATGATGTGCTGTTGATTCCGATGAACAAAGATTATCAGACCAGAAGGCTGCCGGCATCAAGGGTAAAAGTTCAGGGAATTTTGAGCGGCTTGATGCGGACTTATCATTAATGCCAAAGTCGGATAGGTGAGACGAGCAAGTGAGGTACAAACAGGCCGGTTGGACGAGCAAATTAATAAGTCAGCAGGGCTGGTTAGTATAACGGAGGCGGTTTGGCGGAAAGTGTGTCGAGTTTGGGCAAAGGCTAAAACGGT
The DNA here is from genome assembly GCA_944392325.1 of uncultured Alphaproteobacteria bacterium. Lineage (GTDB taxonomy): Bacteria > Pseudomonadota > Alphaproteobacteria > RF32 > CAG-239 > HGM16780. Next base: position 6,348 of record CALXWI010000060.1, read on the forward strand.
TTGGTTATGCACATGTTGATGTGGTTTCATTGCTTTTTATATCGATGGGTTTTATATTGTGAGGCAGGTTGTATTATCCTCAAGAGGGGCTGATGAGCCCAGCGATAACAAGAGTGTAAAAGGGGAAACTGATGATGTTTTCAAAGTTTGAGCGGATGACTGCGTGGAGGTATTTGCGAGCCAAACGGAAGGAAGGTTTTATTTCCGTTATTACCGGATTTGC
>CALXWI010000061.1 GCA_944392325.1 uncultured Alphaproteobacteria bacterium
ACCATTCCCCAATTCAGCCTAAGAGGTTGTAGCAATAGTTGTTGCACGGTCATCCTCGGGCTTGTCCCGGGGATCCAGTTTCAAAAACTCTTAACAGGCAGGGTGCGAACGCAGCTCGTCCCCTGCCCATTTTTCTTTTTTTTCCACCTTACCATCGCCCCTTTTTCCCTCATCGACCTTTTCCTTTTAAACTTTGCTTCCTAAAAACCGTTAGACAGAATTAGCCGTATTTAATTATGCAGCCCAATTTTCAGCCTTTACCGTCATCTTGCCCCGCAAGCTCCGGCATGAGCCGGAGGCACAGGATTTCATCCTGTGTTGGATAATTTGTTTGAATGGCTGAAGCTCACTTTTTATGAGGGGATATTGTGCTTTCCACAAGCACCATCTGAGCATCGCGACTTCTCTGCCCCAATCTCGCTACCGCTAACCGAGCGGATCAAACGGCGCCCGTTTGCGGCGCCCGTTTGCCCCAGCTTTGATTTAAGATATTTTGCCGTATAACTGATTGGCGACTTTGCCACATCTTCCGGCGTTCCTTTGGCAATAATTTTGCCGCCGCCGTCACCGCCTTCCGGCCCGATATCAATAATATAATCTGCGGTTTTAATCACATCCAAGTTGTGCTCAATTACCACTACGGTATTGCCTTGCTCCACCAATTGGTGCAACACGGATAACAAGCGGTTGATATCCTCAAAATGCAAACCGGTTGTCGGCTCATCTAAAATATATAAAGTCCGTCCGGTTGCCTTGCGCGAGAGCTCCTTAGAAAGCTTAATGCGTTGGGCTTCGCCGCCGGAAAGAGTTGTTGCCTGCTGCCCAAGATGAATATACCCCAAGCCGACTTGCTGCAACAGCGCCAAACGATTTTTGATGGAAGGAATAGCCTCAAAGAACTTATACGCCTCATCAACCGTCATATCCAACACATCGGCAATTGACTTGTCGCGATACTTGACTTCCAAGGTTTCACGGTTAAAACGCTTGCCATGACACTCATCACACTCCACATAAACATCCGGCAAAAAGTGCATTTCGATTTTGGTTACACCATCGCCTTTGCAGGCCTCGCAACGCCCACCGGCCACATTGAACGAAAATCTTCCGGCAGCATAACCGCGAGCCTTGGCCTCAGGCAGTCCGGCAAACCAGTCGCGAATATAGGTAAACAAGCCGGTATAAGTAGCAGGGTTAGAGCGTGGAGTTCGTCCGATGGGTGATTGGTCAATATCAATAATCTTATCAATATTTTCCACTCCTTTGAGCGAGCTGTAAATGCCGGTCGGCTCACGACTTCCGTTAAGCTCCTTGTTGAGCGCCTTAAATAAGGTTTCCAAAATCAGGGATGACTTTCCTCCGCCGGAAACTCCGGTTACGCAAGTAAAAGTCCCAAGCGGAATTTTAACATCAACATTTTTGAGGTTGTTGGTGCGCGCTCCTTTTAGCTCAATAAATTTACCATTGCCTTTGCGGCGTTTGGCTGGCACGGCAATCACTTTTTCACCGTTAAGATATTTGGCGGTTAAACTGTTTGGACTTTTCAACACTTCTGCCACTGTTCCCTTAGCGGTAACATTTCCGCCGAGGTCTCCGGCTCCGGGCCCCATATCTACCAAATAATCCGCGGCTCGAATAGCATCTTCATCATGCTCAACCACAATCACGGTATTACCGATATCGCGTAAACGGGTCAGCGTCTCAAGCAAGCGGTCATTATCGCGTTGATGCAGACCAATAGAAGGTTCATCCAGCACATATAGCACGCCGGTCAAACCGGAGCCTATTTGCGATGCCAAACGAATACGTTGCGATTCTCCGCCGGACAGAGTTCCTGATTGCCGCGACAAAGACAAATAGTCCAAGCCGACATTGTTCAAGAAGTGCAAACGCTCGATAATTTCTTTCAAAATTTTGTGAGCAATTTCAGCTTTCTTAGGGGGAAGGGTCTCCTCCACATGACTAAACCATTGATAAGCTTTGGCAATAGACATATCGGAAGCTTCCATAATATCCAACCCATTGACTTTTACGGCCAGAGCTTCGGGCTTCAGGCGCTTTCCGCCACAAAACTCGCATGGTGCCGCTGATTGGTAATGCGAAAACTCCTCACGCACCCAAGATGATTCTGTCTCTAAAAAGCGGCGCTCCATATTAGGGATCACCCCTTCAAAAGGCTTATCGGTCATAAAGCGCGAAAAGTACATCGGCACACACACGTTTCCCGACCCGTAAAGGATGACTTTTTTGGCTTCCTCGGGCAAATCTTTCCACGGGGTTTTAGTAGAGATTCTTAAAAAGTCAGCCAAAGAATTTATGGTCTGCATGTAAAAGGATGAATGTCCGGTATTCCACGGAGCAATCGCCCCCTGCGCCAAAGATAAGTTCTCGTTAGGAATCACCAAATTAGGGTCCATATATAACTTGGCGCCGATACCATCACAATGCGGACACGCTCCGAACGGATTGTTAAACGAGAACAAGCGCGGCTCTATTTCCTCAATCGTAAAACCAGATACCGGGCACGCAAATTTAGACGAGAACACACTGCGTTCTTTTGTTTCATAATTTTCGGTATAAAGCAATCCGTCGCTAAGCTTTAATGCCGTTTCAATTGATTGCGCCAAACGCTCCTGAATATCAGGTTTCACGGCAATACGGTCAACCACGACCTCAATATCGTGTTTAATGGTTTTAGACAGGGCAGGGGCATCTTCAATATTATACACTTCGCCGTCAATTTTAACGCGTTGATACCCTTGCTTTTGGAGCGATTCAAGCTCTTTTTTGAACTCGCCTTTTTTGCCTCGGGCAATTGGTGCCAGCAACAAAAGCTTGGTTCCTGCGGGCATCTCCATGATTCTATCAACCATCTGTGACACAGTCTGCGATTCGATAGGCAGCCCCGTCACCGGAGAATACGGCGTACCGGCACGCGCCCACAACAAACGCATATAGTCATAGATTTCGGTCACGGTACCCACCGTTGAACGCGGGTTGTGCGAAGTTGTTTTTTGCTCAATAGATATCGCCGGAGACAAGCCCTCAATGGAGTCGACATCCGGTTTTTTCATCAGCTCCAAAAACTGTCTGGCATAAGCCGACAAGCTTTCCACATATCGCCGCTGCCCCTCGGCATAAATTGTATCAAATGCCAAAGAAGACTTTCCCGAACCAGACAATCCCGTAACCACGGTCAATTTGTTTTTGGGTATACTGATATCCACATTTTTGAGGTTGTGCTCGCGCGCACCTTTTATTTCAATAAAGTCATTAGCCATTGTCATCTCCTGATTCGGGACTATAATACAACAGAACAAAATTGCAACAAAAAAGTGATGCAAAAAACACCATTTGCATCACTTTTGTTTTTTTTTACAGTCTTGAGATATGCTGCTTATCATCAACATATCCATACAATGTGTCTTGGTCTATGCAAACTTCATAAACACGTTCTTTGTTATATTCATGACAAATTACGTGACAGTCAGTTGCAATAAAATTGCTTTTGGGCGGAATAGTTATGCGCAGAGGCTTTCTGGGCTCAACTTCGTGGCGCTCCCCATCCGGCAAAAGGATTACGGCTTTTTTCTCAGCGCCGACGGGGTCAGCCTTAATCTCAAAGAAGCCGCGTTCATCTACGCTATACGCCGCACCAGACATTATCTCAACAAAGTTTGGATACTGCGGTCTGACTGAAGTGGTTAAGATTCGCTTTCTGCCGCTTTGCATGGTCAATAACCAGTCGGTAGAAGACACAAAGTCCTTGCCGTTGTGGCCGATAAATAATGTAATCTCAGCTTTTTCCACCGTTTCTGCCAGCATTGACTGAGCACAACGAATAACCTGTTCAGCGTCATTGTAGACAGGGTTAAATGTTTCTAACATTTTTTCCATGATGTATAATAATTTTAGAAGTTAATAATATCAAAACGGAAGCGAATATAACATTGTTGGCAAATTTTGTCAAGCTAAAACTAATTATTGCATTTTTCAAAATATATGCTAATCTAATAAAGTTATTGCCTAACGTATTATGAGAATTTATTTGTTAAACAGGTTTGTATATATGGGGCTTGCTGCCGGTATGCTTTGGGGCGGCAAAGCTTGGGCTGATGTCAATATTGCGGTAATCGCCCCGCAAGCCGGAGAGAGCCAAACATTTGGCGAGGAGCTGATATCCGGTGTCAAAATGGCGGTAGACGGCATCAATGCACAAGGTGGCCTCAGGGGAGAAAAAATTAATCTCATTACGGTTGATGACCGTTGTGATGACCGCTTAGCTGTATCCACAGCTCAGATGATGGCGGTCAATACTTCGCAAACTGATAAAATTTCCATGGTTATCGGCCCGTATTGTTCTAATGCTTTTGAGCAGGTTTCAGGCATTTATGCCAAAGCCAACATATTTCAAATTGTGCCCACAGCATTGAGCACCAAGACCGCAGGCAAAGATTATCAAGGGCTGGTTAAAATGGCCGGTTATAAAGACCGCCAAAGTGTCGATTTTTACAATTTTTATACCAAGCGTTATCCCGAGGCTCGGGTAGCGATTGTTTATGACAGCAATGACCGAGAGATTGTCGAGATAGCGGCCTCTCTTCAACAAGAGTTCAAAAAGCACGGCAAGCTTAATAAGCTCCAAGCCTTCAGCTATACATCCTATGAAGATGCCGATGATTTGGCTGAAACCGTCGCCAAGAGCGGCATCCGCCTGGCCTATATCTTAGGTTCGCCGACCCAAAGCGCCGAAATGGCAAAGCTTTTGAAAGATGAAGACGAAAGCTTTGTTATTTTTGTAAACAAATATAAAGCGCAAGAAGATTATGATGAGATAATGGGGGATTTAGCCGAAGATACTTACTATGTCGGGCTTCCTTCACTTAAAGATAGCCCCGACTTTGCTGAAACATTGGTTAAGCTACGCTTGCACGGGGTCGAGCCAGAGGGCTTGGGGGTATATGGTTTTTCAGCGGTCAAACTCTGGGAGGAGCTGGTCAAAAAAGCCGATTCTTTTGAGTATAAAAAGCTGGCCTCAGCCTTGAATAGCGGGAGTATCGAAACCGTCTGGGGCGAGACGATGTTCAACAATGGTAACCCTGAAAAAGCTTTGAACTATGGTATATTTATGCGCCAAGGCGAACAATATACACAGGTTTATTAATTATTATTCCCTTCTGCAAAAAAACAGATTACAATCATTGGCAGTTTTTAATCACATTTTAAGTAAGGTAAAAAAATGGCTGGAAGCATAAATAAAGTTATTTTGGTCGGCAATCTTGGTGCAGATCCGCGTGTAAGCAATACCCAGAGCGGTACCAAAGTTGTTAACCTGAGCGTTGCCACGACTGATACGTGGAAAGACAAACTCTCTGGGGAAAGAAAAGACCGTACGGAATGGCACCGCGTGGTTATTTTTAATCCACAGTTAGCCGACATTGCGGAAAGATATCTGCGCAAAGGCTCTAAGGTATATATTGAAGGCCAGTTGCAAACTCGTAAATGGGAAGACAATACCGGTGCTGAAAGATATACAACCGAGATTGTATTGCAAAATTTCAATGGTAATTTGACCTTGTTAGATGGCAAGGGTGATGGCGTACCGGCTGGCGGCAATGATGTATTTTCAGGCTCACCGGCAGGTGGCGGATGGGATGCCTCACCGGCAGCAGCTCCGTCGGCAGATTTGGACGACGATATCCCGTTCTAAGCATATCAAACTTGATTATCAAGGCATACTTTTCGCAAAGTATGCCTTTTTTGCGTGCGTAAATCATCAATTTTAAGGTGGATTTAAAAGCCACAGAGAGGCAAAAGTCACATCTTTTGCCACAATTTTCACTTTTACGCTCAATTGTCTATTTACAAACATTTTGAATTTTGTTATAATAAGATTCGTGGAGATAAATGTAGCTAAAAGGTGTTATTATGATGAAGATGATGCAGATACTGAGTGTGTCAGTATCGGGTTTGGCGGCACTGATTGTAGCCGCACCTGAAGTTTCAGCCAATTTAAATAAGCAAGCAGTTTTTATTGATGACGGTTCGGATGAGCTATCTATCTACACACACACGCATGATAGCTTTCGTCAGACACACCTTGTGTCCGAACCGTCCCCTCTTTTTTCACAACCAACCTATCCACCCAAAGAACAGAAAGCATCGCGCTTAGAGTTACGGGAACAATATACCGGAAGCCGATGGCCCCACCGCCTCGGTGGTGAGCAACGCGACTTGTTTGCCCCAATCTCTCTGGCGCTAACCGATGGGGTCAAGCTGCCCCAGCTTGCCTCCGTGTGTTTTATTACCGATGCGGGGAATTGTACCGGAGCTGCTGGAGTGGGGACAGATGAAGGCCCATCATCTTCCAGCGGAGGTCCCGATTGGGAAATAGACGGCAAAGAGCAGTGTGAACAAAGCGGTTATGATTGTACGCCGTGCCCTGAAGGGCAAAAACCATCGGGTACTTGCCC
>CALXWI010000062.1 GCA_944392325.1 uncultured Alphaproteobacteria bacterium
CCACCGGAGTAGCCGGTGCCGGAGCAGGTGTATTTATAACTCGAATCACAACTACAAGATTGATATTTGCCGTTGCAAGTTTCACCATTGCCTCTCTCCCCTGCTCCGATGCAATCTTTATCATAACCTAGTTTGATACAATCTTGGGCGGCAGTTCCTCCGCAATACCAGCCCGAGCCGAACGGACACTTGACTCCCTTACCATTAGGGCAAGAGGTTTGGGTATAGCCCAGAGCATAACAGTCTTGGATGGGTGATACGCATTGTGCGTTCAATGTTTGAGGTAAAAAGGACAGACTTGTCCCGATAAGTAAAAATAAGTTTCTATTAGTCATCACACACACCTTATCTTTTTTATGGTTAAAAAGAACGCACCTTTGATAAAATCAGAGGTGCGGGTGTTTGCGAACTGTCTAATCGAACAGTCCCAGCGCTTTTGGCTGAGCCTTATAACACTGGCACCCGCATATTGTATATACACAAATGCCAGCATATTGTTTTTAAGTCATTATGCTAAAATGACTCGATTAGAAAGGGTCGCAAAACCCTGACGGACAGACTTTGCCCGCTAAAAATAAGTGTAGCATAGCAAAGATTAAAAATCAATATACAATCTGGGATTTACTCCGGCTGAGCCGGAGGCACAAGCTGCTTACACAGCTTGTGGTGGATGGTGGGTTTAATAAAGCAATGGCGCATAGACAGTTTTGTCTAGCAGATTTAAGGGAGCGAAGTATTAGGGAAAGAAGATGATGGTATGAGGGATGAAGAAGAAAAAAAGGGGCAGTATATAAACTTCCCTCCAATCTATTTTCCCTTCTTCATTCTACCTTTTTCCTTCCCTCTTCTCTTCAATCCATCTTTCTCTTACATCGCTAGACAAAATTGTCAATTATCTTTTTATATACTCTTTTCCCTTTTCTGGCTTTTCTTCCTTTTCCTTTCCGCGCCATTTTACTCATTTTTTTTGTTTCCCTCAAACTTGCTAGACAAAATTTGCCGTATTTAATAGACACAGAGATTGAAAGAAGATATTTAGAGAATAATAATCAAATATGGCGAATTTTGTCTAGTGGTTTTAAGGAAGGTAAGGTATTAAAAGGGAATGAGGGGATGAGAAAATAGCTTGTTGTGGCTAATTTTATCTAGCAGATTTGAATGAGCTAAGAAATTAGAAAACGGAACAGAATAGTGATAACAGAATAGTGATAACTGAGCGGGTGAAGCTGCGCCAGTTTCTCCAACGGCTCAGCCGTCGTCCTCTTCCCTCAAGGGGAAAGGGGTATAATAAAAAGCTATTTATTCCAATATCTATGGCCGATATGTTCGCGGATGCTATTTATCTCCGCTTTGGCCGGAGTTAATCTGATTTCTCCGCCCAATGTACTCCGGTTATCAAACCTTTGTCCGTCAATCTCTAAACCTTGGTTCTTAATTATTTTAACCCGATTACGATAAGTACATTCTTGTTTATTGCATTCTAAGTCCAGCCAAGTTTTATCAATCTTCTTACCTTGCCAAATTTGCCGCAGCAACTTGTTTTGCTCCTCGCTCAACTCCGGACTGGCGCTCTTTTCTTGCCAAATAGATTTAACAAACTTTTTACCGCGGCTTGGCAAAACTATCATATTGCCCTGCTCGTCCTTGACTGCTACCGCCTTGCCGCTATTGTCCACCAAAACATCAGGAACTGAAATGCTAAGCATACTCAAGCTGCCGGCCACAATCCCAATCCAGCCCAGCAGGCGCCACGGCTTTTGCCACAAGCAGAGCCATAATCCGCCCAATGAAATTAATATCAAGCCCCACATCGGCATTCCGAGCAAAGCCATTCCGGCTCCGGGGAGCGAGGCAACGTATGCCGTAATATCATTGGCTAGGCCTATTCCATAGCCCAAAATCTTGAGCGGCCAATATTCCAGCCCAAACGGCATCAACAACAATACTATCAGCACAAACGGCATTATCAGCAAGCCAATCACCGGACCGGCCAGCAAATTGCCCAAAGTCGTGTATAAGGCTATGCGGTTGAAATGGTAAATCGAAAACGGCAAAGTGGCTGCGCTGGCAATAAAATCTGAAACCAAAATTCCTACAATATATGAAAAAATCAACCTTGGCAGGCGCTTGGTTACTGAAATGCGGCGCTCTAAATTTCCGCCATGCAAAAAGCGGTGCAACGGTGTGGCAAAACGCTCATAAAAAGCTATTAACGCCACAACCGCGGCAAATGACATTTGAAAACTGGCACCAATCAGAGCCTCCGGCGCAAACAGCAAGACTATCATCGCCGCCCAAGAGATGGTCAGCATAGAAATTGCTTGTCGGCTGAACAATACCCCAAGCAAGACTATAAACGTCATAATAAACGCACGCTGGGTCGGTACCGTGGCTCCGGAAATAACCAAATAAACCGCACTGATAAATATGGCACTCCACGCGCTGATGATTTTGGAATCATACCGCAAAGCTAGAGGTGGAATAAACGATATTATCAGCCGGATTAAAAAGAACATCAAACCGGCGAGCATACTCATATGCAAACCAGAAATTGACAAGAAATGCGCCAGTCCGGAATCTTGATAATTACGAATTAGTTGTTGGCTCATATGCCCACGGTCTCCGGCAATAATAGCGGCGGCAATGGCGGCTTCGTCTGATGGTAGAACGGACTTAATCCGTTTGACAATATCATCGCGAAGGTGCTCTACTCCGGCCTTATACATACTCCCCAAGGCTGAAGGCGCCGGACATTCCAGCTTGATACCGCGGCTGATGGCGTACCCCGTACCTTTAATCCCCTCAAAAAAGATGTGGCGGTCGTACTGATAACCACGAATGGTTGAGGTTGGAAACGGCGGCATCAGCTTGGCAACCATTTCAACACATTCACCCTCGACCACGGGAGTTTGTTTGCTCAGTAATGTAATCTTATATTTACCGGCAAGGGTTTGACCATCAAAGTCCTTAACATCATACAGCAACAGGCGGACATTGCCTTTGGAGTTATAATCAACCTCAGCCACGCGGCCTTGCAAATATAAAGTTTGCGGCTGAGATATCATCGGTGTTTGGCTGATATATGTGGCTTGCAGTTGGGCATTGGTAAAGCCGGCTACAACCAGACTGATTACCGCGATAAACAACAGTCTTTCCGGATGCAGCCGATTGAGCCAGGTTAGGACTATCAATAGCTCGATGGCGCCAAGTGTCCACCAAATAGAAAGCTCTTGCGGCAAAGCAAAATAAAAACCTATGCCCATACCAAAGAGCACCGGAACCCACGGTATCCAGCGGTCTTTTTCAGCGTATAAAAGTTCAGACAATCGGTGTAACATTGCATCCTCTGCCCCGCATAATACTCCGTTTGCGGCAAATTGCAAAAAAAAGTTGCCAAGCATCTACAGGCCTGACAACTTTTTGAGAATTTTAATACTTACAGAAATGTTTGGCGACTACACTGGAGCCCATAGCCTCGATTACTTCCAAAATTTTGCCCTCAGGATTGGGGCATTCAATAATCAACTTGTAGCCTTGCTCGTGGTTGATTATTACTGCGCGCTTAAACTCCGACAAGCGATATTTTTCTTCTTCCTTATCCATGGTTGATACGGTATGAATCCGCATCAGGTTGTTGATAAGGTGGATTTTATCTCCCTCCTGAACCCCCATGAACACATTGTTATCTTCTGCGGTAGAGTGGATAACAAGGTAAAGTTCGGTAACTTTTACCTGCGGAAGACGTTTTTGCACGTTTTGCATTAACTCCGCGTAGGTCTGTTTTTCTTTAGTCAAACCTACACTGTTAATCCGGCGAACTAACTTCAATAGTCTTTTTTTCCAAATATTCATAATGATATAAATTTTAGGTGAAACAATAATAATTAACTGTCTACTTTATACCTTAATGGACAAAATTTGTCAAGTTATTTTTGTGCACTAAAGCAAAATTGTCCGTCAACAAGGCTAAATTCCACCATCGGATATTTATCTTTATCCGGAAGGTTAAAGTGCCACCATTCGTGTTCTAAGGCTTGGAGGCCGGATTGCTCCATCAGGCTCCTTAGCAGGCTGCGGTTAGCAATTTTGGCGGCGTCTTGCGGATTGTTCCACGAATATTTGGCTTTTTCAAGGTGGTTACGGAACTCTTCCCAGCGGCCATTGGCGACCTCCTCGGCAAAGTAAGGGGTATAAGCATCTACTTTACAGGGGAAGTCAAGCTCTTGTCCGGTGGCGGCATTAACCAAGCAGACGTCAACAGCGCTGGCGTGGCAATGTTGCGACCTTATAGCTTCAGCGGCAAAGAAACCCGGCATCGGGATAATTTCTTTCATCATCTGGTGAGCTAGCGGCGGGCGGTAAGCATCGCAAATTTTGAGTTTTAGGCCGCGTTGTTGCAGCTGTGGCGCCACTTTTTGCAAGCAAGCGTACATATCCGCACAGACAAAGCAGCGGTTGCCAAGCCCTACCCGACCATAGATATTTGTGCGCAGCATATTATTGGTGCCGGCGTACATCATATCTACCGTAAAAACCTCATTCGACTTGATTTCTTTTAATTCCATAGATTTATCTTTTAAGTTAAACAAAATAATTTATATCATACTCGTTGTATGACATAAATAATCTCTTGTCAATCCCAAACGGGCGGAAGCTGGGGCAGCTTCACCCCATCGGTTTGCGGTTTCTTACGCTGAGTTTTAATTAGGCGCGATGCTTAGATGGTGCTTGCGGATAGCACGATATCTTTTTATATGGTTTATGGTTCAGCCATTCTAAAAAATTATCCAACACAGGCGGGGCGCCTGTGCCTCCGGCTAATGCCGGAGATTGTGGGACAAGATAGTGGTAAAGGTGGAAAATTGGGTAATATAGGTATATTTATTAGCATTATTATATTATTGTATTTTTTTCATTTTTTTGCCTATCCTAAGTTAGCTAGACAAAATTTGCCACATTTAACAGATATAGAGATTGAAAGAAGATTTTTAAAGAACAATAATTAAATATGGCAAATTTTGTCTAGCGGATTTAGGAAAGGCAAGTTTTAAAGGAAGGGGAATGGGGGAAAGAAAAAATGGGCAGAGGACGAACTGCGTTCGCGCCCTGCCCATTGAGAGTTAGTAAGAAGCGAGGACCGGGCGAACATAGTTGGAGTTGCTGTAGTAGTTCACATGACCATTGGACATACTCACGTAGTAGTAGCCGTAGTCGCGGGTGGTAGACGACCAATAGTAATCATTTGTCAATTGCGTCCCGCCATTTATCGAAAGCCACGAGTTGACTCGTGATTTATTCTTATACAAGGTTAATAATTGCTCTTTAGTCGGCAAGGTACCTTTGACATTGCCGCAGAATGAGTAGTTTCGGCATTGGCTATTAGCACTAGACCAAGTCATATTACCTAAATCTTTCATCGCGACATAGAAGCCCATACCTGTAGCACGTACACCAACAACTTTGCCATTGCAATAATACAGCTCGCCTTGGGCGCCGTTGAGAATCTGACAGCTGCCATCTTTCCACTCATAACTGCTGGCGCAGGTGCAAACCACATATTTGCCATTGCAAGCCGTACCGGTACCGTTTGCATAACCAGTGCCGGTACAAGAGTATTGGAATCCATATTTATCGCAAAATTGTTGTTCTATTTCCGAATCTGAAGTTATGCAAGCCCATTTGTCGCCAAAGGGGCATTTGATGCCGGTGCCGTCCGGGCAAGAGGTTTCCGTATAGCCTAATTCAGCGCAATTTTGCGTGGTGACGCATTGGGCAAAGCTCACTCCTGCTCCTGCCGTCATCACTACTCCGGCAACCGCCGTACTCAAATATAAATATCTTCTCATCTTTTTATCTCCTTAGTTTTTACCACGAAGTGAGAACGGGGCGAACATAGTAGTGATTGTTTTCACTGTCTGATTTTGCGCTACCTACTGCTACATTTACATTATAGTAAAGGGAACTGTAATCATATCCCCATATTCCCGCATATGTAGATGACCAATAAAAAATATTACTCATTTCCGTGCCTCCATTTGCAGAAAATAGAGTGTTGATTTGTGATTTATATTTGTATATATACAATAATTGGTCTTTAGTCGGTAAGGTCCCCCTAACATTACTACAAAATACATAGTTAGAACATTGACTATTAGCACTATTCCAGTCCATTTGTCCCAAATCTCTCAACGCAACATAGAAGCCCATACCCGTAGCACGTACACCAACAACTTTGCCATTGCAATAATACAAATTTCCTTGAGCGCCGTTTTGCGCTTGTTTCTGGCAAGCTCCGCTTTTCCACTCGTAACCGCTGGCGCAGGTGCAGGCGGTATATTTTCCACCGCAGGCGGTGCCGGAGCCACCGGAGTAGCCGGTACCGGTGCAAGCATATTTATAAGTTGAGGGGCAAGAGCAAGCGCCATTGCTCCAAGTATAAGGAGATGTACAGGTGCAAGCCGTGTATTT
>CALXWI010000063.1 GCA_944392325.1 uncultured Alphaproteobacteria bacterium
TTTAACCATAAAAAAGATAAGGTGTGTGTGATGACTAATACTAAACTATTTTTACTCTTAGGGACTTCTCTGTCCTTAATTCCTCAAACGATATCTGCGGCAGAATGTGCCGTGACTGATTGTTCTCTGTTGGGATATACCGATTCTGCTTGCCCAGGGAGTGGCTTAAAATGCCCCTTTGGTGAAGGCTGGTATTGCGGCGGAGGCGCTGCCGAAGATTGCATTAAATTAGGTTATGATAAAACCTGCACAGGTGCCGGAGAAAGCGGGAGTGGTCAAACTTGCAACGGCAAATATCAATCCTGCACTTGCGATTCGAGCTATAAATACACCTGTTCCGGCACGGGTTACTCCGGCGGCTCCGGTACCGCCTGTGGTGGCAAGTATGCGGCTTGTACCTGCGCCAGCGGCTATGAGTGGAAAAACGGAAGCTGCCAGAAACAAATTCTCAATGGCGCCCAAGGTGATTTGTTTTACTGCAATGGCACAGTAGTTGGTGTGAAAGCTAGCGGCATGAGCTTCTATGTAGCAATGCAAGATTTAGGAGCAATGAGCTGGACTAATGCTAATAATCAATGCCGAAACTACTCATTCTGCGGCAATGTCAAAGGTACCTTGCCGACAGTAGATCAATTAAAATCAATTTATCAAAATAAATCACGAGTTAACACGTTGCTTTCGACAAACGGCGGGACAAAAATGACAGAAGGCTGGTATTGGTCGTCTAACCTCTACGGCAACCGCTACTACATCGTGAATATGTCCAATGGTAGCTACGATTTGTACAACATGGTCAACTACCCCTATGTTCGCCCGGTCCTCGCTTCATGGTAACTTTCAATAGGCACTGTCATCCTCGGGCTTGTCCCGGGGATCCAGCCCACAGAACTTTCAACGGGCAGAGTGCGAACGCAGTTCGTTCCTCTGCCCCTTTTTTCACCTTAACCATCGCCCCTTTCCCATCATCCCCCTCTTAATACCTTGCCTTTCCTAAAAACAGCTAGACAAAATTTGCCGTATTTAATTATACAGCTCAATTTTTAATCCTTGCCACCATTTTCCCCACAAGCTCCGGCGTGAGCCGGAGGCACAGGATTTCATCCTGTGTTGGATAATTTTTTTAGAATAGCATAAACTTGTTTTTATAAGGAGATATCGAACTTTACGCAAACCCAATCTAAGCAACGCGCTTCCTCTGCCCCAATCCATCTACCGCTAACTGATGCCCGCGGAGGCTCTCCGCCGGCGCCCGTTTGCTCCAGCTTGCGGAGGCTCTCCGTTAGGCTTTTTTGTTCCATTTGCCGGCATCATCTTGCTGCCAGTAGTTTATGGTGTTGCTTGAGGTCTTCAGCTCTTTCCAAAAGGCACGGGCTTGGTTCAGCGCCGCCTCGGAGTTGCCGTCAAAAATATTAAATACACGCTCATATTGCGACAATACATCAGGTGCTACGACAGCCCCATCTACCAAGAACAAAAATACCGCTTGGTTGGGGGCATCATCTCCGGCTGAAATCCAAATCGGTTGCTCCTCGCCAAAACCATCTTTTTTAGACCCATGCGGCAAAAAAGATTGCTCATCATACGACCACAGAGCCGAGTTAATAAATTCCACGCGCTCCTCATTGCCGACTTTTACCTTAATCGGCTTGCCGGTGGCATAAGCCTTCTCCAGCAACTTGGGCAATACATTCTCCAAAGATTGCTTCTGTAAATGATAAAAATCGACTTGCGTCATCGTGCTATTCCCCGTCGTTTAATTTCAGCGCCGCAAAATGTACCGCTTCACCATCCTGCAATAAGAGCAAAATCGGGCGGTTGTTTTCGGCCTTGGCCTCATTAATATAGTTTTTAAACGAGTCGATGTCAAACACATCTTTTTTGTCGGCTTTTACAATGACGTATCCGGCCTTTATGCCTTTGAGCGCGGCATCGCTGTCGGGCAAAACTTCAACAACCATCATGCCGGATATCCCCTCAGCAATATTGTGCTTTTGCCGCAACTCAGGGGTAAGGGCTGAAACTTTAAGCCCTAATTCTCCGATAAGATATACGTTCTGCGCCACTTCGCTGATATGAGCTTCAGTTGACGGAGCCGGAGGCGGAGTTTCATCAAGCTCTGCAATCTCAATTGGTAGCACCTGCTGCTTAGCGTCTTTAATCACCGTAAGCTCAAGCTTGGTGCCGATTGGCGTTTCAGCCACTAGGCGAGAAAAAGTCTTAGGGTCGTTGACTTCAACCGAGCCGAACTTCAAAATCACATCACCAGCGGCAAGGCCTGATTTTTGCGCCGGAGCATCAGGCGTAACATCTGATACCACCACCCCTTTGGCAGTTGCCAAACCAAGGTCGGCGGCGGTTTCAGCATCATTGGGTTGAATTTTAATTCCAATCCAGCCGCGGCGGATTTCTCCGTTTTTTTTGAGTTGGTTGATTACCCAGTCAGCTAAATTAATCGGAATGGCAAAACCAATACCCATGCTTGCGCCGTTGGTTGAAAAAATCACACTATTGATACCGATAACCTCTCCGGCCATATTAAACATCGGCCCGCCGGAACTTCCCTGATTAATAGAGGCATCAGTCTGAATAAAGCTGTCATATTGTCCTGTATCAATATCGCGCGCCTTGGCTGAAACAATGCCGGAAGTTACACTCCCTCCCAGTCCAAAAGGGTTGCCTATGGCCAAAATCCAGTCCCCGACGCGCACCTTGTCCGAGTCCCCAAACTTGACCGGAACCAAAGGTTTGTCGGTGTCAATTTTAATCAAGGCAATGTCAGTTTTGGCATCTTTACCGATTAGTTTTGCCTCAAGGCTGGAGTTGTCAGACAAAGTGACGGTAATTTTCTCCGCATCGCTGATAACATGATAATTGGTAATGATGTAACCCTCGGTATCAATGATAAAACCGGAGCCGAGCGCCTCTTGCTTTTTGCCGTTTTCAAAATAGCGCCGAAACTCTGAGCTGGCGTCATCAGAAATATTGCCGCTTTCATCAATGTCAGATTCGGATAGCTTGGTCGTAGTTGAAATATTGACCACGGAAGGCATAAGCTCGTCTACCAAATCAGCAAAAGAGGGGAGTGCCGCCACCGTTGCCGAAGCCAAAGCAGGGGATGATAAAACTACCATCCCCAGCATTACAATAATTTTAGCTAACCACACGTGCCGCATTTTAGCGCCCCATCGATTGCCCAAAGAACTTAAAGAACTCTGAATCCGGCGCCAAAATCAACGCGGTATCGCCATTGGCTAAAGAGTTACGATAAGCCTCCAACGAGCGATAAAAGGCATAGAACTGCGGGTCTTGACCGGCGGCATTGTTCCAAATGGCAATTGCTTGCTTGTCGCCGTTACCGCGAATAATCTGGGACTGCTTTTCGGCCTCAGCCAAAATAATGGTACGCTCTTTGTCGGCTTTGGCTCTAATTTGCTGCGCCTGCTGCTGCCCCTGCGCGCGGAACTCTTTGGCATCACGCTCACGCTCTGTCTTCATACGAGCATTAATCGCCTGCAAGACCTCAATCGGCAAGTCGGCTCGACGAATGCGAACATCAGCCACACTGACCCCGATTTGCGCCGCGTCTTTCTTAACAGCTTCGCTAATGTCGCTCATAATCTGCGTGCGCTGCTTTGATAACAACTCTTGCAAGGTAATGCGACCCAAAATTTTGCGAACCGACGAGTTGACAATCTCTTTAAGCTTGCTTTCAGCCTGTGATTCATACCTTACCGTCTGATAGAATTTGAGCGGGTCAACAATTCTGTAACGGGTAAAGCTGTCAACATCCAAACGTTTTTTATCATTCAGGACGACTTCTTGCGCCGGCGGATCAAGGTTGAGCAAACGAGTGTCATAAAATACCACTTTCTGAATGAAAGGGATTTTGACTTTCAGCCCCGGCTCTTTTACCAAACGTACCGGCTCGCCAAACTGCAGCACAATGGCTTGCTCGGCCTGATTAACAATGTATAAAGAGTTTAGCGCCACAAAGAGGACGGCAATGCCCAACGCCGACAAATAAAACTTCAACTTGCTCATTTATTTAGCCTCCTTGCGATTAAGATTATCGAGTGGCAAATAAGGCAAAACATTGCTGCCTTTTGCCGAGGGGTCCATAATCACTTTGTTAGACTTAGCCAACACATTCTCCATTGTTTCCAAATATAAGCGCTTGATGGTTACATCTTTGCCGGATTTATACGCATTGTATACCGAGAGGAATCTTTCAGCATCACCCTGAGCTTTATTGACCACGGCCGAGCTGTAAGCCTCAGCATCTTGAATGATTTTTGAGGCCTCACCGCGTGCTTTCGGCAATACCTCGTTGCGATAAGCCTCCGCCTCGTTTTTGAAACGCTCTAAGTCAGCTTTAGCGCGTTGAACCTCATTAAAGGCATCAACCACTTGCTTGGGAGGGTCAGCCTTCTGGAGTTTAACACGGACGATTTCCACTCCGGAGCCAAACTCATCGAGCAGCTTTTGCAGCTCTTCTTTGGTTTCATCTTCAACTTTACCGCGATCGCCGGTAATAATCGGCTGCATTTCCGACTGCCCGACAATTTCGCGCAAGACCGATTGCGCCGCTACTCTGACGGTTTCGTCAGGGCTGCGAACATTGAATAAATAGTCTTTGGCATTTTTTATTTTCCATACTACGGTGAGGTTGATGTCCACAATATTTTCATCACCGGTAAGCATATGGCTTTCGGTAAAGGAGCGTAGGGCATCAGCATCACGATTCCCGCGCATTCCGGCTACATTGGAGGCCGAATAAGCTTCACTCTCGCCAAGGTTAATACTGCGTTCTTGCGTCATGCTGACTTTTTGCACGGTCTCAATCGGGTAGGGCAGGTGGTAATGTAAGCCGGCATCGGTGGTGTCGACATATTGGCCAAAGCGGAGTACCACGCCTTGCTCATTGGTCTGTACTTGATAAAAACCGCTGGCCGCCCATAAGGCTATTGCTCCGAGCACAATCCATTTAAAGCTGAATTCGGATTCGCCGGAGGATTTTTTCTGTTGAGCTTTTTTGATGTCGACGACTTTAATTTTGATAGGTTCGTCATCCCACGGACCTTTTTTAGGTTCGGCATCATTATCATCCCAGGGGTTTTTCTTATCAGACATATTTCAACCTCATTGAATTAATTTTGTTGCAATAGCCATATATATATAATAAAGATTAGATAAAGACAATTACAGAAGAGATGATATTAACATGGAAGATAAAGTAAGAGCGGTTGCGCTTAAATATTTTTTGCCGGAACAGATTGACGGGATAAAGGTTATCAATGACAGGGTTATAGTTACGCTGGTTAACGCGGCGGAGAATGCTGATAAGACCCAATCCCTTAAGCAAGCTATTGCTGAGATTGAGGGGGTAAACAAAGTCTCGGTTGTTTATACTGCTAATAAAGCCTTCAGCGGGTTAAAAGCGCCTGATGAAATGTGGCAGATTAGAGGCGTTAAGAAGATTATTGCGGTTGCCTCGGGCAAGGGCGGTGTCGGCAAGTCGACCACGGCGGTTAATTTAGCTTTGGCTTTAGCTAATCAAAATAAGAAGGTTGCATTGTTTGATGCTGATATTTATGGTCCGTCGATTCCTACGATGTTAGGATATGAGGGGGTAGCGCCGTATTCGATGGACGGGCATACATTTGAGCCGTTTGACAATATGAGTATTAAGTCGATGTCGGTTGGTACTTTGATAGATAAATCTCAACCGTTGATATGGAGGGGAGCCAAGGCTTGCGGAGCATTACAGCAGCTTTTGTGCGATACGAATTGGGGTGATATAGATATTATGGTGATTGATATGCCTCCTGGGACGGGGGATATCCAGATTACGTTATCGCAAAAGGTCAAGATGGATGGAGCGGTAATTGTTTCCACACCGCAGGATATAGCGTTGATTGACGCGGTCAAAGGGATAAATATGTTCAAACGGATAAATGTTCCGATTTTGGGTTTGATAGAGAATATGAGCTATTATATTTGCGAGAAATGCGGACATCGGGCGGATATATTTGGACACGCCGGAGCTAAGAAGACGGCCGAAGCGATGGGCGAAACTTTTTTGGGCGAGATTCCATTGCACTATGCAATTAGGGAGAACGCGGATAACGGTACACCGATAGTCTTTGCGGAACCGGAAAGCGTTTATACTGAGGCTTACGAGAATATCGCCAAAAAGATAATCGCTAAACTTTAACCACCTCTCCCTCAGGAGGGAGAGGACGACGGTAAGCCGTCGG
>CALXWI010000064.1 GCA_944392325.1 uncultured Alphaproteobacteria bacterium
GAGACGGAAGCCAGATGGTTCAGGAGCCGGAGGAACTGGTAACGGTTGAGACAGTTCAATTGTCGTATCATCTTCAACCACAGGGCCGGCCGGTGCGCGAGAAATAACCGTTGGGGTCGGTTGTCTGACCTCTGGAGCAGGTTGAGGAGCCGGAGGAACCGGAGCTTGCTCAATGGTAGTGGTTGTAGTGGTAGTGACGGTGGTTTCAACCGGCATACGGTTTTCAGGAGTATAGATGTATTTGCTGACCTGATTAGCTTCAGTATCGTGTTGAGTGTATTGGCATTTAACCGGATTGTTGGCTTTCTCGGTATCAATGAGCTGGATTCTCTGGCTTTCTTTTTCAGCCGGAGAGAAGCGGCGGCTAACCTGGCGCAGGAAGTAAGGATTGTTGCGCAGGTTGTTGACGGCGTCAGCAAAGGCTTTTTCAATCAAGAGGACTTCGCCATTGGTCTCGCCGCGGTTGAGCTCGCCGTAGCCATCGGTATCGCCGCTCCAGTAAACTTTGGTTTTGTTGATGTCGGTAATGGTCCAACGTACGGTAATTTCGGAAGAACCGATGCGTTTGTCTTCACGCTGGCTGTCGTCCCAATTGTATTTGTCGCAGATGTTCATAAAGTAGTTGGTGATTTCAGCCGTAATCAAATATTCAGGCAAGGGGCTCGGGGTGACCTCGGTGCAGAGGTCGTTAGGAATTTTGACGATATTAAAGCAGTCTTTGAGCTCGTTATCAAAAACCTCAATCAAGCGGAAGTTGCGCTCCATTAAGCGACCCTGATTCAAAACCGCCTCTTTACTGAAACGGCGGCAACCGAAAATGCGGAAACGATAGTTGCCGAGCTTTTGAGCCATAGTACCGTTGATGTCGTCTTCGCGCAGGCGAAAGTCTACCCATTCAAGCTGGATGGGAGCATATTTGCCGCATTTTTGGTGGATGCTGGCAAAAACATCGCGACGCGGACGTTTGATGTAGTTGCGGACAAAGTCGTAACGGATGCTGTCCGGAGTTTCAACCACGGCAGTTTCAACACGGCGGCGAGCCGGACAACTGTTGGTCTTTAAGCAAGGCTCGGGTTTGACCTCAACCACGCGGTCGCATTTGTTGGTGGCAGGGTCGCAGCCTTGTCCGGGAATCATAGAATTATCTTGGTCGGAGGTAGCCTCACAACAAGTACCGCCAAAGATGCTGCCGTCACGGTAAGTTTTGCCGGTACGGGATTTGGTATAATCTATCGGCTGGAGTTTGCGCTGGCGGACTTGCAGTCTGGTTTCGGTCTGCCCCTCAAGAGGTAAACCTTGGGGTTGAACTTCATCAAAAAAGCCCATGGATTTGCTTAAGCCGGTGTATTGAACCTGAACATCGCGGGTGCCGAAGTCGGTGTTTTCACGGTAAGAGTTGCTGTATTGCGAAGCAAAAGCGGCGGAGAATGCTATGCTGCTGACAGCCAAAGACAGGGCTGCGCAGGTTAAGGGTTTGAAATATCTATTGATTTTCATTATTATTCTCCATCATTTACTTCGGTTGGGGGCTGCTCTGCGATATGACAGGGCTTCCGCTATATGTACTTTTAACACATTTTCTGAATTTTGCAAGTCGGCAATTGTTCTTGCTAACCGTAAAATGCGGTGGTAAGCACGGGCTGAGATGTTGTTTTTGGCGGCAAAATTGATTAAAAGCTTTTCGGCATCCGAATCGAGCTTGGTGGCTTCAGTCAGAAGGTCGCCTTTAAGCTCGGAGTTGGTGTGCAGTTTGGGGGCGCCGAGGCGCTTGAAACGTTCGCGCTGGATGCGTCGGGCATTCATTACTCTGGTAAGGATAGCGACGGAGCTTTCGCCGGGTTTGACATCGGCTAATTCCCAAGGGCTGACGGCGTGAACTTCAATCTGGAGGTCAATACGGTCAAGCAAAGGGCCGGAGATTTTGGATTGGTAGTCCAGAGCGCAAAGCGGGGCGCGCGGGCATTCGTGTCCGGGAATGCCGAGGTTGCCGCAGCGGCAGGGGTTCATGGCGGCAATGAGTTGAAATTTGGCCGGATAGGTGGTGTGGGCATTAACGCGAGAGATGGTGATTATACCATCTTCTAAGGGTTGGCGCAGAGCCTCAAGAGTGGCGCGGTTGAACTCGGGTAATTCATCAAGAAACAAAACCCCATTGTGAGCCAAAGAGATTTCTCCGGGGACGGCTTTGCGCCCGCCACCAACCAAAGCCGGAGTGGAGGCGTTGTGATGCGGGGCACGGAAAGGACGCTCCGTGCAGATACGGCCGTCTTTTAAGGCGCCGGCGATGGAATGAATCATACTGGTTTCAAGAGCTTCTTCCGGTGAAAGCGGCGGCAGAATGCTCGGCAGGCGAGCCGCCAACATCGATTTGCCAGACCCCGGAGGGCCAATCATCAGCATATTATGCCCGCCGGCAGCGGCAATCTCAAGTGCACGTTTGGCGCTCTCTTGACCTTTGACATCTTGCATATCAAGATGCGTTTTGGCGGCTTTGGGTGCGGCAGGCTGGGGCTGAGCGATAAGCTGAGTACCTTTGAAGTGGTTGATAATTGACAATAAATCCGGTGCAGCCAAAATATCTTTTAAGCCAGACCACAGAGCCTCTGAGCCTTGTTTGGCGGGGCAGATGAGGCCAAGTTTTTTGCGGTGGGCATGAATGGCTGTCGGTAAAATGCCATTGACCGGTAGAATCGAGCCGTCAAGACCGAGTTCGCCTAAAGCTATGTAACGGCTGATTTCTTCTAACGGGACGGCATTCATACAGGCTAAAATACCCAAGGCCACGGCTAAGTCATAATGCGAGCCTTCTTTGGTTAAATCAGCCGGTGCCAGATTGATGGTAATGCGCTTGGCGGGAAGTGATAATCCCATAGAATTAAGTGCAGCACGGACGCGTTCACGGCTTTCAGCAACGGCTTTATCCGGCAGGCCGACAATGGTAAAAGCCGGCATTCCGGCGGTGATTTGGACTTGTAAGTCAACGTCTAAAGTTTCAAGACCATTGAAGGCTATGGTATTGATACGTGACAACATGGCTACCACCGTGGGGTGCGTTCGTGCTCACGCCAACGGCGGGTGGGAAAAGTCTCACGGGTAATAAAGTCAAAGTTGGCGGTTTTATAAGGAATGTCACGGTAGCGGACATAGTTCTTTTGCTCATAATGGCGGGCGCATTCTTCAGCTAAGCCGCCGTCACCGTAGCAATGAATCATATAGCGGGTTTTGGGGTTCAAAAGGCTGATTTTGCTAGGGTCATTGGCATAGCCCGGAGGTGCAGGGATGTAATGAGTTACACCATTACTGCAGGAACTCAGCAAAAAAGCCAGCAGGCCATATGTGAAAAAGGTTCGGAACATTACTATTTATCCGCTTAAAGATAGTTGATAGCTGTATCATAAGGGTAAATGTTTAATATATCTTTAAGGGGAGGGAGTTTGCTCTTTAGGTGTCATGCTTGCAGATTTGCTCCTTATGTACTGGTTGTTGTACACTGCGTCGCAAATCTGCGGCGCAGCACACCTAAAGAGCAAACTCTTGGATTCAATGTTTTAAAAGGCTCGTCATTGCGACGAGCCTTGGCAAACGGGCGCTACCGAGGCGGTGGAGCCATCAGTTAGCGCCAGATAGATAGGGCGAGAAAGCGCGATGCTTGGATTGAGTTTGCGGAAAGCAAAATATTTCCTTATTAAATCTATGGTTTAGCCATTCTAAAAAATTATCCAACACAGGCTGGACGCATGTGCCTTCGGCTCACGCCGGAGTATGCGTGGCAAGATGGTGGTAAAGGTTGATAGTTAGGCAATATAATTAAATATGGCAAATTTTGTCTAGCGAATTTAAAGGAGGCAATGGATTAGAGGAGGTGAGGGGTGCTTGGAAAGGAGGGAGGGGCGAAGAAAAAGGCGGAGAGGAAAGAAAACGGGCAGAGGAACGAACTGCGTTCGCACTCTGCCCGTTGAAAGTTCTGTGGGCTGGATCCCCGGGACAAGCCCGAGGATGACAGTGCCTATTGAAAGTTACCACGAAGTGAGAACTGGACGAACATAGGCGTTGTAGTCGTAGCTGCTGTAGCCGTCCATAACACCATTGGACACATCCACGGAGTAGCAGTAGTTACTGTCGAAGCAGTTAGACGACCAATACCATTTTTCCGTCATTTTTGCCCCATTATTTGTCGAAAGCAAAGAGTTGACTCGTGATTTATTTTGATAAATTGATCGCAATTGATCTGCTGTTGGTAAGGTACCTTTGACTTTGCCGCAGAACGAGTACTTTTGGGATGATGAATTAGCACTAGTCCAGTTCATATATCCTAAATCTTTCATCGCGACATAGAAGCCCATACCCGTAGCACGGACACCGACAACCTTACCGTTGCATTTATAAACCTCTCCGTCAGGGCCGTTAAGAATTTGCTGCTGACAGCTGCTATTTTTCCATTCATAGCCGCTGGAGCAAGTGCAAGAGGTATATTTGCCTCCGCAAGCGGAGCCAGAACCACCGGAGTAGCCCGTACCGGAGCAGGTGTATTGGTAGCTCGAATCGCAGGTGCAACCTTGATATTTACCGTTGCAAGCATTGCCGATGCCTTGTTCACCGGTGCCGGTACAGGTATAACTAAATCCTAATTTATCACAAGCGAGGTTAAGGCATTCTTCTTCGGAAGTTAAGCAAGCCCATTTGTTGCCAAAGGGGCATTTGATACCCTTCCCTCCATTACAAGAGGTTTCAGTATAGCCCAAGGTTGCGCAATCTTGAGTGGCGACGCATTGGGCAAAAGTTAAAGTTGGAATAAAGGACAAACTTGTCCCTAAGAGTAAAAATAATTTAGTATTCATAACAAAAGCTCCATTGTTTTTAGAGTTAAAACAAATGCCGCTTAAGTTATAAAAAACCAAGGCGGCATGGAGCTGAAAACTGTCAACGTACAGTCGCTGTTATTCAATATATTACCAGCACTCCACACCATGGTGGATATTAACGTTGAGGTGTTTTCAGACACCACAGCCGGTTCATCCAACTGCAAATTCAGAATACCACGTGGGGCGCAAAGTTGCAAGTCGTTTTTGATGTAATCATCAAATTGATGTTTAAGAAGAGAGAGGATAAATTAATTTAATAGACAATTTTGTCTAGCAGATTGAGGGAGGGCAGGCTATTAGGGTGAGGAGGGGAAGAAAAGAGAAAGATTGGGGAAGAAAAGAGAAAGATTGGGGAAGAAAAGAGAAAGGTCGGGGAAGAAAAGAGAAAGGTCGGGGAAGAAAAGAGAAAGGTCGGGGAAGAAAGAGTAAAAAAGGGATAAAGGAGAGAGAGGTGCAGGTGAACGGTTATTAGCTCCGGCTTGAGTCGGAGGCACAGGCCAGCGGCCTGTGGTGGATGGTGGGTTTGATAACTGTTGTAATATATAGACAATTTTGTCTAGTGTAAAAGAAGAAGGAGGAAAAGAAATTAGTGAGGAAAAGGGGAGCAAGGGATATGAGCTAAGGGATTAGATGAGTAGAGTAATTTAGTTTGATGGATAATTTTGTCTGGCAGCTCAGAGGGTATAGCTCATAAGTGAGGAAAAATGGGAAGAAAGGTAAAAAAGGCCAGAGCTTTGCTCTGGTGATTCCCCTCTCCCGACGGCTTAGCCGTCGACCTCTCCGCCGGAGAGGGATTTTAAGGGAGGAGTAAGTGATTAGAGAGGAAAAATATTTAGATATGGCTAATTTTGTCTAGCAGATTGAGGGCGGGCAGGTTATTAGGACGAGGAGGGAAGAAAAGAGAGAAAAGGGGAGCAAGGGGATATGAGAAGGAGATATGAGAGAGGAGTATACAGCCCCAAGTTTCAGGGAAGCAAAAAAATAGTGGTGGCTACTGATTTAAAACAGAGAAGAGCGGTTAGAAGAGAGGGGGGAGGCTTGATGATGAAAAGTGGGAGCACAAGAGTAAGGCAGAGGGGTGTAAATGTTAGAAGTCTGCAGTTGGGGAAAAGATTTTGCTTTGCTTGACAAAAAATGCTTGCAAAATAAATAAATTTGTGTATAGTGCAATCGTTCCTTGCTCAAATCTATGAGGTTTGGG
>CALXWI010000065.1 GCA_944392325.1 uncultured Alphaproteobacteria bacterium
CTATGGTACTTTGTCTTAAGACACGGGAGAGTCGGTCGCTGCCAGATCTTCTAAACATCGTTTCTTCAGCCTTTCTTTTCCAAAACCTCCGCCTAAAAACGGAGGTTTTTTTGTATGCCTAAATAACACAAAAAAACCCTTAACTTAAAATAGTTAAGGGGGTACTAGCGGATAATTTGCAATTACAACATATCAAAAAGCTCAGGATGATATTTTACCAGATACTTCTTAACACCAAAGTAAATTCCACTCGTTAGCAAGATTTTTTCATTAAAGGAGCTGAAATGATAATTCAATTTTATCATTAGTTCCAGAAAACATGGATGTAAATTGCCATTAATGGTGTATTGGATAATTTGTAAATCCAAAATATCTCCAAATTGATGTTGACGTATAATTAACTCTTGCAGATAAATAGGATTGATTTTTTTAGCGGCGACAGCTTCAAGAATCATTTGTACCATAGGTAAAGGAAGACAACAATAATGATGATGTATTAACTTAAGAATAAAGGCTTCGGGAAGTTTATGCTCAATCATCCTATGAACTAGGGCAATTACAAAATCATCTTTCAAGTGAAAATTTTGATTTTCAAGGATACATTTTAAAGTATCCTGCGACATCGCCCCTGCATCAAGTGCAAAAACAAGCTCATCAAACGGCCACCAAAAACCATCATACCCGTGCCTAAGCATACATTCAATGACAGAATCGGATATTAATTTGCTTGCAACAGCTCGAATAATCCATTGTTGTTCTTCGTATCTAAGCGGTTGTCCGCTTTCAACTGCTGAAATCAAATCTTGCTCCAATGTTGGAGAATTGATGTTAATTTCTAGTTGGTAATCTTCTCTTGCAAGAAAGTTTAAAAATTCATCACAATCAGCCATGTGAATTGCAGTTCTTATCTGCAACATTTTTTCATTTGATAATTTCTCCATAGTAATTTATTTTTTAAATATTAAACATAATTATAATTTAATTGCTGTTGTTATAACATATATTTTTATTTTTTCAAGGTAATTAATAGATTTTTGTTTAAATATTTTTTTGTCTAATATAAATTAACCTTGAAATTTTAAGTAACTAAAGCTATAATAACATAAAATTTGTCTTTAATTTTACGAAAAGATTATAAAATGTCAAAATCTAAATTTAGTGAGCTTGCTACAGTTGAAGAAAAAGATGCCGCTAGTTTGGAAGCAAGTATTTTGGCTGAGATTGAATTGATTGCTCAAAAAAGACAAAAGAATGTTCCTGCAGACCAAGATTATTTTGAAGGAATGACAGATTTTTGGAGTAAAAAGCTGGAAGAAGTTGCCGGCAAGATGTCTGTTTAAAAATAAAGTAATGTTTCAATTCAAAATGCGTCCTTTCGATGATAAAGAACGAAAAGGTTTTATTAAAGGTATGGCCATGCAACGCTTTATAAATGATTATTCAAAAGAAATGGAAAATTCTTCAAAAAATCATAGTACCTTAAATCAAAAATATGTCGCACAACAAATGTCTACAACAAGATAAAATTTGAAAGTAATTTTTGATTGGTATAAACCCCTGCAGCCGCGGCAGCAGCAAGCCGTCGCATGTTGCGCTACAAAAACCGGATGCCCACGCATCGGCGTCTGCATGATAATTAATTGGCGGTTTTATAGCGTGGAAAAGGTATTTGTCAATAATGGTGTGATATTTGTCAAAATAAATGCTTGCAAAGTGGGTATTGATGTGATACTGTCTGCTGTAATTAATTATAATTATGTTTAACAATTAAAATATTTTATTATGAAAACATTATCAGATGCAAAGATGCAAGAACTGAAAAGTGCTATTCTTGTAATTGATGAAGCCAAAAGGAAAGCAAAAGAAGCAGCTGAAGCCAAAGAACAGAAAAAGCGTGCTGCCAGAGAAGCCCAAAGCCGGAAACGACTGCAAAAACTGCAAAAAGTTTTGGAGTTTGATTATCCGAATGCGGGAAAGGATTTACTAAAGATTATGCAAGCTGATGGCAATTTTTATTATTCAGGTAAATATATGGAAAAAATCGTAGATGCGCTGATTGATAAAAGATTGTCAGAAGATGATTTTGCAAAGGTGATGAAAGGACGCTTAGCTTATGTTTTTGATGATAAAAATGTGGGCAAAAAATTTATTCAAGCGGTTATTGATAGTAAGGTGTCGGTACTATTCATATACAATTATTTGGAAGAAAAAGGTGTTTCTGAGTGGTATGTGAAGAGGATTCTTTTGCAGGCAGTTGCCGATAAAAAACTTCCGTTCAAAGTGGCGTTACTTATGCAGAAGCATGGGGATACGTTAGATGAAGATTTGCTGGTCAAAGCTTATATGAATGGCAGCATGACTCCGGCGGATATGGGCAGTCTGCTGGAATATGGTTTGACTTTTACGGAAGATAGAGAATTAAAGATGGTTCGGTCGCTTATTAAAGGCAAAAATCCGGTAGAGATGCTGCACCCTTTTGCTAATGAGAATTATCGTCTGGGTGATTTGGCTTGTGAGTTGATTGTCAAGAAAATTGTGGAAGGGAAGCTTTCTAGTGGCTTGATAATGCGGCATGAGTGGCGTGTACAGCTTTTTGATTATCAAGATTGTGTTTTGGATGTTTTGAAAGCAGTGGTTAAAGGCAAATTGTCGGAAAATCTTTTAGAAAAGATTGTAGAAGATGAGGAGGTGCATTTTACCCATGGAGTTTGGGATGAGCTGTTTGCTTCCGGTAATCCGGTCTGCGTTAAGCGTTATTTGCAAAAGTATTATCCTGAGCTGGAAAGCAAAATCTGATATTAAAGCGTCTCATTTGAGGCGCTTTTTTTGTTGACGAAATGGCTTTACTTTGCAGAGGGGATTTGATATGTTGAAGGGGAGTTAGCATGAGGGGCTGGTTTATGGCTGAAGAGCAACAATATAATACTGCTGAAGAGCAAGAAATTGCGGCGATTATGTATAATAAAGAGTGGCATCGGTTGACGCAGAATGCTTATGATGAGCAAGAGGTTGTTAGCTCTGCTCAACAAAAAAGAGATGAGGCCAGACGAAGATATGCGTTGGAGTTTTTGAAAAAACTTGAAAAAAAGTTATCAGAACTGTCTAATCAAGAAATTGCCGATATTTTACGAGCGTTAATTGCTTCTGGTTTGCCGATTGAAACTGAAGAAGAGTTGGAGTATTGGATAAAGCGTTTGGAACGGGAAAGTCTGCATCGGATTGCTATTTATTTTGTGGCAAGAAATGAAAGTGCAGATACTCGTACCGCTAAATATAAGAAAAAATTTTTGAAAAATATTAAAGATTTTACGGTTGAAGATATTGAGGCTTTGGCGTCAATGATGACATCTATAAACCGGATTATAGATAGGAAAGCTCCTAAAGATAAAAACAGCGAGGAATATAAGCGTTTTTGGGAGCGTAAAAAGTTTTTCAAAAAGGTGGAGCAGATTTTGCAAAAAGACGCTAAAGAGAAACAGCTGGAAAAACGCAGAGAGCGTCGGAATAATCCACGGGCACAGCAGGAAGAACGGCCGGATTATTTGGATTTGCTTAAAAACAAAATGCTCAGAGAGGGAGTATCCCAAGGTGGAAAGTATTGGGATAGCGTGATTGAGGATTTTAATCATGCAGATAATAAAGGGGAGTTTGTGAACCTTTGGCAAAAAGATGAAGTGCGGCAGATGGCTTTGGATAATCCGGATAAAAATATGCAGGAGCAAATTCAAAAATTGCGTGGGGTGGATAATTTGGAAGAGAGAATGCGAGATGAGACGCCTCAGCCTAAAGATAAACAGAAGGCAGAAGCAAATGAGGCCAATACGGTAGCTCAGCAGGCGGCTCAAGCGCAGGCGCAAGCCAATGCCGCGGCCGGACGATGATAACAGATAAGCATAAGGAGAGAGGGCTATGAAAAAAGTGGCAGTCGTGGGAATGGGAATCTTTGGTACGGCATTGGCGTTGACCGCGGTTAGAGCCGGAAATAAGGTTTTGGGCTGGGCCAGACAGCAAGAGGTGGTTGATGATATTAACCAAAAGCACATCAGCCCTAAATATTTGCCCAATATTCCTTTGCCGGAAGAAATTAAAGCCACAACTGATGTAGCGGAGGTCTTGGATTTTGCCGAGGTGGTGTTGTTGGCGGTGTCGGCTCAGGCGACGCGTGCGGTAATGCGCTTGATAAAGCCTTATTTGAAGCCAAATACAATTATTGTCCTCTGTGCTAAGGGGATTGAGGCCGAAACCGGAAAAATGCTCTCAGAGGTGGCGAGGGAGGAAATCCCCGATACGATTATTGCCGTATTGTCAGGTCCGGGGTTCGCGGTAGATATTGCACAGCGCAAATTTGCCTCGGTTACCATTGCTTGTGAGCGGGAACAAGTGGCTGAGCGCTTGGTGGAAAGCTTGGCTACACCATATTTTAGGCCATATACGACCAAAGACATTATTGCGCCGCAAATCGGCGGAAGTGTGAAAAACGTGATTGCGATTGCCTCAGGAATGATTGAAGGTGCCGGTTTGGGGGATGGTGCCAGAGCGGCATTGATAGCCCGCGGTCTGGCTGAAATGGGGCGCTTGGCTGAGGCTTTGGGCGGAAAAACCGAAACCATGATGGGAATGTGTGGCTTGGGAGATTTGGTCTTGACGGCAAGCTGTAGCCAGTCGCGCAATTTTAGTTTTGGCTATGAGGTTGGTGTATGCGGACGGGCGCGTCAGGTGATGGAGGCGAATACTCGTACCGTGGAGGGTATTGCTACGGCTAAGGCTGTAGTAAAACGGGCGCAAGCCGCTAAAGTGGAAATGCCGATTTGTGAGATTGTAAACAAGATGTTGTTTGAGGATATGGGCTTGGCCGCAGCTATGGAAGAATTGCTCCGCCGTCCGTATAAAAAAGAAGGTTTTATTTAAGCACAACTTAAAAAAAAGCCCCTAAAGTGCGATAATATATCACTTTAGGGGAAAAGTATCAGCATAAATGGTAGCTGATGCGGTAAGAGTCTGGCAGGGCAACAGTGTCTTGGCGCAGAGTGACTTTTTGTCCGACACTGAGCTGAGGGCAGGACGATTTATCTAAGCGGAGTTCGCCCATTACTGGGTGTTGGAATATGATATAACTTCCGTTGATATAGTCTACTGTCCATTGGCTATGGAAATGGTCTGCCGGACATATCAGAATACGAATGGTTACCAAGGCGTCATCGTGGTCAAAGTCATTATACTTGAGTTTGACGCTGGTGACGGCTAAAGCAAAAGCAAGGCTTGGAACCTGAGAGTCTGCCGAAAACTGATGAAAAATAATCTCACGGTTTTCATTGGGCAGGAAGGTTGTTTCTTGGCCGTTAGCATCAAGAATTATCGGCGGGTAAGCAATTTTATAGAAAAAAGTTTTGCTCCCGTTGTTGATGGCATCGGCCAGATTTTGTGCATTTTGCAAGCGCTTGTTGATGATTCTGTGAGCTTGTTCAAATTTGAATATTATCCATATAAATCCAATAATGATGATGGCTACGCAGATAATGCCAATAATGATAAGAATAGAAACTTCCATAATACTTAATATTTAGATTCAACAATAATAGATAAGTGCTTGGAATTATATGCAAAAAAAATAGCTTGTCAAGCGCTCCTATTGCAAAAAATAGAAAAAATGTTGACTTTTGTCTAAATGAGGGTATAATCAAGGCGATAAAAAATTATTGTATAACATTATAATTATTCAAATTATGAAACATGTCAAATTGTCTTGCTCTGAGTGTTTGGAATACTGCGTGGCTGAGGATAAACAAAAAGCCAACTAGTGATACGGAATATCGATTGGCGCGTAACATGCTCGACATTGTGCTGTCTAAATGTTGGTATG
>CALXWI010000066.1 GCA_944392325.1 uncultured Alphaproteobacteria bacterium
GGTTTTTGTCCTTCAGGGCACGGCGTACAATCATAACCGCTTTGTTCACACTGCTCTTTGCCGTCTATTTCCCAATCAGGACCTCCGCTGGAAGATGATGGGCCTTCATCTGTCCCCACTCCCGCAGCTCCGGTACAATTCCCCGCATCGGTAATAAAGCAGACCGACGCCACCGAGGCGGTGGGGCCATCGGTTACCGCCAGAGAGATTGTGCCCAACAAGTCGCGTTGCTCTGATTGAGTTTGTTTAGAAAAAAGAGGGGACGGTTCGGACACAAGGTGTGTCTGACGAAAGCTATCATGCGTGTGTGTGTAGATAGATAGCTCATCCGAACCGTCATCAATAAAAACTGCTTGCTTATTTAAATTGGCTGAAACTTCAGGTGCGGCTACAATCAGTGCCGCCAAACCCGATACTGACACACTCAGTATCTGCATCTTCTTCATCATAATAACACCTTTTAGCTACATTTATCTCCACGACTCTTATCATAACATATAATTTAAGGTCTTGCAATAGAGATTTTAACAAGTGACAAAAAATGTGGCTTTAACAGGCACTTATTTTTTTAACCTGAATCGACACTTCAAATTTAAAGACACAAAAAAAAACTCCCTACTTTCACAAGCAAGGAGTTTCAAATAAAGACAATTTAAGTTTTAGCAAAACTAAAACCTGACTAAAAGAATAATATGGCAAATTTCCTCCGGATGCGCATGATGCACGCATGACTTTTTCAAATCAACGGTAAAGTATGAACAATCATCATGCCATGTCTTGGTCCATACTTGTCCTTTCGGCAACTTCACCCCCAACTGTTTAAGCTGTGGCTTGATTACACTTCGCACCGTTGCCAAGCCCAATAAATCCTCCTCTGTCGGAATACACAGCTTCAAGCCCTCATCCGCAGCTTTTAGCAACTCAGCTTCCAAAGCAGAATGATTGTCCGGATCATAATTTTTAGCATGCACCGCCATCCGATTTTTTTCATCAAAAATGACGGCATAAGTATTATGATTAGGCTCGTCCGTAGCGGTATGATCTGTATTCAAAAACATACCAAATTTAAATTTATCTTCCATAATATAAATAATTATAATTAACTGCCTATCGTATTAGATTATTTTTGTCCAATTGTCAAGTAAAAAAAATCAACGTCATATAAAAAAAATGCACAAGAGATTAATTTTTTACTAGACAAGCACAAAAATATGTTTTATAAGATTGTTCGTTGCCGATGCTCGGGTAGCTCAGTTGGTAGAGCAGAGGACTGAAAATCCTCGTGTCGGCGGTTCAATCCCGTCCCCGAGCACCATTTCCAAAGCCACCTCTAAAGGTGGCTTTTTTTATATCCTATCTTAACGGGGTTGAACTGCCGACACGACGTGGAGGCGCTGGAGGAATGTAAACAATCCGGGGGATTGTTTGCAGACGACAGGCGAAGTCTTGTTGGCTTGCCAAGAAGCGACAGCGACTACCGCAAGCCTTACATAAATCCGACGCCATCTAAGTTCCCTGCCCCAATCTCGCTAGCGCTAACTGATGGCCCCACCGCCTCGGTGGTGACCGCAGCGAGTTAGGCTTTAATAAAAAGCCTTACGAGCCAGAACAATCCCGCTTTGGCATCAATGGTTTCGCTTCGGTCGTTTCCTCTCCCTCGCTCAACCTGATGACAAAGATGTTACAGATAAAAACAACCGGAGCAACGGTTGTTTTTACTTAGCCATCCCTCTCACACCATTTCCAAAGCCACCTCTAAAGGTGGCTTTTTTTCATACCTCATAAAAACATTTGCAATCTCTTTCCATATAAAAAAGCCTGACCACCGAAGTAATCAGGCTAATACGCAAATAATTTACTTCACCTAACTATGACTTCAAATCAATCACCGTTGAAACCATCTCATTAGCCGTTGTAAACGCGCTTGAGTTAAGGTTGTAAGCACGCTGAACTTTAATCATCTCAGCAAATTCTTCCTCTACTCTGACATTTGAGGCCTCAACCGATTCTGGTACAATTACATTAAGATTGTTTGTATCTGGACCTATAACATAATTCATAACCCCCACATCGACACTTGCTTCAAACATCGTACCACTCACCGGAATCAAATTTTCCGGAGCCTGAAAGCTAACCACCGCTAATTTAGCAATATCCATTGTCTTCTGGTTAGAATACTTAGCTCGCAACACCCCGTCATTATCAATATAGCTACCCAAATAATCCCCGCTTGGCACACCATCTTGCGAGATTCTGGTCTCTACACTTGATCCTGCATACTGGGTCATTTTATCAATATGAATGGTAATATTATTAGATGTACCGTCATTCCAATTTGCAGTAATATCAAAGCTCTTCGGAGATACAAGTTTTCCATCGCTAGAAAAGACAGCTTCAATCGGCCCTCCGGTAATAGTTCCGTTCTCTGCCACAAAATCAATATTCCAAGTATTTGATTTACCTTCGACCTTGGTAAACACCATATTCATATTTTCGCCACCTTCAGTCGGACCATACACTGTCAAACCATAAGTACTGGTATCAACACCACTGGCCGGAACATTGGCAATAATTTCCATATCTGAGGTTGGAATTGCGGGCATTTTATCAACCGGGTCAATAATCACATCAGACATTGTGCCCGAAAAAGTACCGTCACCATTAGCGGCAAAACCTTGCACATTATATCCGCTGTTATTAATCAAAAAATTCACCCCGTCCACACTTCTTTCTGAGAACTGTCCTGCACGAGAATAATAAATATTACCATACCCGTCATTCAAAGCAAAAAAGGCATTACTTTGATTCAGAGCCACATCAAAAGCATTACCGGTTGATGTCACCACACCTTGATCTAAGATTGAATAACGAGTATAAGACCCCACACCAAAAGTATCCACTCTGGATGAAGCCAACCCACTGGCATTATTATAAGTACTAGGCTGCGACCCAAGCAATGTATAGAACTGAGTATCTGCGGCTTTATAGCCAACCGTATTCACATTGGCAATATTATCACTCACCGCACTCAACGCATTGCTCTGCGCCTCAAGTCCGGTGGTTGATGCAAAGAAGATACCTAAAGCCATAATTAACCTCAAACAAAAAAGTTAGTTTGAGTAATTATATGCAAATTTTGTGCCAATTACCCCAACGCCACCAAAATAATTCCAACTGTAATCAATCCGACCCCTGCCGCTGATACCCAAGATATCACTTCACCTAAAAACACTACGGCAATAATTGCCGCCAAGACTACACTAAACTTATCAACTGAAGCTACTTGTGCCACTTTACCATATTTCAGTGCCACAAAATAAAACAACCACGACAAAGCACCGGCCACTCCGCTAAGCACAATAAACAGCATCGCTTTTGAATTACTGAGAATCTCACTCACATGTCCCAAGTTCCGTTGTAATAATAACACTGCCACCAAAAATAGCGCCATAATCACCGCACGAATAGCCGTCGCTGTATTTGCATCAAGCCCCTGCAATCCTATTTTACCAAACACGCTGACCAAAGCCGCCATCAAAGCTGATAGCAAAGCATATCCTAACCACAAATAATCGCTCATCAATCTGCCTCCATTTGTTCAATATCTTAAATTCATGCCATATAAGTTGTAAAATTATTCTTAAAAAGCCTTGATTTATCTGATTTTTAGCACAAAATCAACACAGGCTTAAAGATTCTTGTTGTTTTTCACGTAAAATCAAGATATGTATAGATAAGAATTTGTTTAAATAATATGTAAGAGAGAATAAATATGTCAACTCCATTGGATACCAAAATTATCAGCAAATTGGCTGAAATTCTTGACAATAGCAGCCTTACCGAATTGGAATATGAAGATGAAAGCTGCCGCATCAGTTTGTCCAGACACCCGCATCCGGCTCCGGTTCCGCCGATGCCTATGGCTCCGATGCCTGCACCTTTAGCTGCACCTGCTTCTGCTGCTCCGGCAGTTGCTCCGGCTCCTGCTGCTTCAGCTGAAACTGATTACAGCAAACACCCAGGTAGTGTCAAATCTCCTATGGTTGGCGTAGTATATTTATCCAGCGATCCTAACAGCCCTAACTATGTAAAAGTCGGTGATACCGTTGCCGAAGGCGATACCGTTTGCTTGATTGAAGCCATGAAGACCTACAACCCGGTTAAAGCTCACAAAGGCGGCAAAGTCAGCAAGATTTTGGTTGAAAGCGGTGACCCTGTTGAATATGGCGAACCCTTGGTTGTTATCGAATAATTATTCTTCGGGATATATATAATGTTTGAAAAAGTACTTATAGCCAATCGAGGAGAAGTTGCTCTACGTATCCACCGCGCCTGCCGCGAGATGGGTATCCGTACGGTAGCCGTCCATTCTGAAGCTGACGCTAACGCCATGCACGTCCGCTTAGCTGATGAAGCCGTCTGCATTGGTCCTGCTCGCTCCAGCGATTCGTATTTAAATATGTCGGCCATTATTTCTGCCGCTCTTATTACTGGCGCCGATGCCATCCACCCCGGATATGGTTTCTTGTCTGAAAATGCCGACTTCGCCGAAATGGTCGAGGCTCATGGCATTACTTTCATCGGCCCGACTGCCGCGCAAATGCGCTTGATGGGTGATAAAATTACCGCCCGCCAAGCTGCTATCAAAGCTGGTTTGCCGGTAACCCCTGGCTCCCCGGCATTAGAGAGTGTCGATCACGCAATTGAATGGGCCAACAAAATCGGCTATCCGGTCATTGTTAAGGCTACTGCCGGCGGTGGTGGTAAAGGTATGAAAATTGCCTTTAATGATGAAGAAATGCGCGAGGCTTTCACCATGGCTAAAGCTGAGGCTAAAGCAGCCTTCACCAGCGATGTGGTATATATGGAAAAATACCTCCAAAAACCGCGCCATATTGAAATGCAAATTTTGGCTGATAAATACGGCCACGTTGTCCACTTGGGAGAAAGAGATTGCTCCATCCAACGCAAGAACCAAAAAGTAATTGAGGAATGTCCGTCTCCAGCGCTCAACCAACAACAACGCAAAGAAATCGGCGATATCGTACGCAAAGCAATTGAAGAAATCGGCTATACCAATGCCGGTACTTTGGAGTTTTTGTATGAAGACGGCAAGTTCTACTTCTTGGAAATGAACACCCGTTTACAGGTTGAACACCCAATTACCGAGGCGGTCAGCGGGATTGATATCGTGCGTGAACAAATCCGCATTGCCAGCGGTGCCGAACTCGGCTATACTCAAGACGACATCACCTTCAACGGTCACGCCATTGAGTGCCGTATTAATGCCGAAAATCCTGAAACTTTCACTCCCTGCCCTGGCAAAATTACTGAGTGGCACGCTCCTGGTGGGCTTGGAGTCAGAGTCGATTCTGAAATTTATTCAGGCTACAGCATTCCGCCATTCTATGATAGTATGATAGCCAAACTCATCGTCCATGGCAAAACCCGCAATGCCGCTTTAATGCGCTTGCGCCGTGCTCTGGAAGAATTTGTGATTGAAGGTGTACAAACCACAATTCCTCTGCACCAAGAGATTATCTCTCAGGCTGAGTTCATTGACGGGCAGTACAACATCCATTGGCTTGAACACTATATGGAAAACCGCAAGAAAAATAAATAAGCACCAAACGCTCCTTCGGGAGCGTTTTTTTTATTTCTGTTATTTTTTCAAACAATAGACTAATTTCTAATCCACAAAAAAGCCACCCTTACAGGTGGCTTACTTTGGTCGGATTGACTGGACTCGAACCAGCGACCTCTTCGTCCCGAACGAAGCGTTCTACCAGGCTGAACTACAATCC
>CALXWI010000067.1 GCA_944392325.1 uncultured Alphaproteobacteria bacterium
TCATCATAATAACACCTTTTAGCTACATTTATCTCCACGAATCTCATTATAACAAAATTCAAAATGTTTGTAAATAGGTAATTGAGCCTAAAAGTGAAAATTGTGGCAGGCTATGTGACTTTTGCCTCTCTGTGGCTTTTAAAACCGCCTTAATCTCGATGTTTTAGGCGTATAAAAAAACTCTCTCAGCCAAAGGCTAAGAGAGTTTTAAAAGGAGATATATGGATTTATCCACAAATCTCTTTTAGTATAAAAAACGGATTATAAGAAGTCAACTCCCCCCTATTAAATTTTTCCGTGGCAATGTTTATATTTTAATCCTGAACCACAGGGGCATGGGTCATTGCGAGAAATCTTGCCCCAAGTTTCAGGATTATTGGGGTCAAATTCCGCAGAATTATAAACAAACGGAGAGCGTTTTTCAGCCTCGGGCTCGGGTTCAGACGGACGCTGAGCTTGCCCGTGGACAAGAGAGGTCGGCTCCTCGTGAATCTCACGCAAGTTTTTATGACGGACTTCTTGTGACTGCAGAGTATCCATCGCACCCATTTGAATCTGAGCACGGCAGATTAAGAAGGTTAGTTTTTCACGCAGCTGGTCAAGCATAAGTGAAAACATATTAAACGCCTCTTTTTTATACTCATTAAGCGGGTCTTTCTGCCCATAAGCGCGCAGAACAATTGTGTGGCGCATTTGGTCAAGAGCGGCGATGTGGTCTTTCCAAAGTTGATCCAAGACCTGCAGTAAAATGCTTTTTTCAACCATTTTGACCAGCTCGGGCGGAACATCTTGGTTTTTGGCTTTGATGCTAGTCTCAACCGCGGCGATAATTTTCTCAGCCATAACATCGGCATCGACTTCAGGCTCGCGGCTCCACTCTTCAATCGGGAGGTCAATACCCGTAACGCGCAAGAGCTCGTTTTTAAGCTCTTTAAGCGGCCACTCGGACGGCGCACTACCATGCTGGATATAAGCATTGATAATATCTTCAATATATTCATCACGCATTTTGACAACCGTGTCAGAGACATCATCAGCGGACATAAGCTCGCGGCGCTGCTCATAAATAACCTTACGTTGGTCATTCATGACATTATCATATTTGAGCAAGTTTTTGCGGATATCAAAGTTGCGTTCTTCAACCTTTTGCTGGGCTTTTTCAATGGCTTTGCTTATCCACGGGTGGACAAGCGCCTCGCCTTCCGGCAAGCCCAAGCGCTGGAGCATATTGCTCATACGCTCAGAACCGAAGATGCGCATCAAGTCGTCTTCAAGCGAGAGGAAGAACTTAGAGGTTCCGGGGTCGCCCTGACGGCCGGAACGTCCGCGAAGTTGGTTGTCAATACGGCGGCTTTCGTGGCGCTCGGTACCCAAGACATACAGACCACCGGCAGCCAGAGCCTTTTGTTTGCCCTCCTCAATCTCGGCTTTAATTTTGGCTTTGATTTGGGCGGCCTCAGCCTCGCTCTCGTTACCGGTCAAGACTTCTTTGAGGCGCATATCAAGGTTACCGCCGAGCTGGATATCAGTACCACGGCCGGCCATATTGGTCGCGATGGTAATGGCTCCGGGAACGCCGGCCTGTGCAACAATGGCGGCCTCGCGCTCGTGGTGGCGGGCATTTAAGACCTCAAAACGGACATTGCTGCGCTGGCGCAACAAATCAGCCACAAGTTCTGATTTTTCAATTGAAGTAGTACCGACCAGAATCGGCTGGCCGCGTTTGTGGCAGTCGAGAATCGTATCAATAATCGCGTTATATTTTTCCTTGGCGGTACGGTAGATTTCATCGTGTTCGTCTTTACGCTGGATGGGACGGTTGGTCGGGATTTCAACGCAAGAAAGGTTATAAATGTCATTAAACTCGGCTTCCTCGGTCATCGCGGTTCCGGTCATACCGGCCAATTTGGGATACAGACGGAAGTAGTTTTGGAACGTAATAGAGGCCAGAGTTTGGTTCTCGGACTGGATATCGACGTGCTCCTTTGCCTCAAGGGCTTGGTGCAAACCATCCGAATAGCGGCGGCCTTCCATAATACGGCCGGTAAACTCATCAATAATCATCACCTTGCCGTCTTTAACGATATAGTCAACATCTTTGGTGAACATTTTGTGGGCACGCAGAGCCTGATTGACGTGGTGCACCAGAGTAACATTAGCCAAATCATACATTGAGCCGTCTTTAATCAACCCGACTTCTTTCAAGAGGTCTTCAACGTGGGACATACCGGCCTCAGTCAAGACTACCGTACGGGCTTTTTCATCTTTTTCATAATCAGCGGGAATGAGCTTAGGAATAATACGGTTGACCGAGATATATTTTTCGGACGAATCCTCAGCCGCGCCGGAGATTATCAACGGAGTACGCGCCTCATCAATCAAAATAGAATCGACTTCATCGACGATGGCGTAGTTGAACGGGCGCTGGACCATATCGGCCATAGAGAACTTCATATTATCACGCAGGTAGTCAAAGCCGAGCTCGTTATTGGTGGCATAAGTAATGTCGCTGTTATAAGCGGCGCGGCGTTCTTCATCGCTTTTGCCATGGACAATATAATCAACACTCAAGCCCAAAAAGCGGAAGACCTGCCCCATCCACTCGGCATCACGTTTGGCCAAATAGTCATTGACGGTAACAATGTGGACGCCTTTGCCCTCAAGAGCATTTAAGTAAGCCGGCAGAGTTTCGACCAAGGTTTTACCTTCACCGGTTTTCATCTCGGCAATCATACCCTTATGCAGCACAATACCACCGATGAGCTGGACATCATAATGGCGCTGGCCTAAGGTACGTTTGGCGGCCTCACGGACGACGGCATAAGCCTCCGGCAAGATATCATCTAAGCTTTCACCGTTTTTGAGGCGGGTGCGGAACTCATCTGTTTTGGCGCGGAGTTCGGCATCACTCAGCTTGGCGATGCTGTCTTCAAGTGAATTGATTTGCTGGACGATTTTATATTGTTTTTTGATGAAACGGTCATTGGCACTACCGAATACGGCTTTGGCGATTTTTCCTAACATTATTATTTTTACCTTAATATTATATTGCAATTATTCTACATTTAGTGTGTATCGCGCATAAAGTCAATACTTGCAGGCAAAGTTATAAACTTATTGAAAAAAAGCGCTTGGAAAATTGTGTTTTTGCGGGTATAAAAGTAGTCAGAATCAATTTTTAAGGAGGTTTTAGATGCAAAACAAGTTTATTGCGGCGGCGGCATTGTCTTTGCTGGTGTTGAATCCGCTCAATGCTCAGGCTGATGGTAAAAACGGCGTGGCGGCAGTGGTCAACGGTGAAAAAATTACCGTCAAAGAAATGAAGCAAGGTTATGAAGACAACCCGCAGATTAAAGAACGTGTTTCATTTGACGACTTTTATACCAAAGCGTTGGACGTGTATGTTAACGGTAAACTTTTGTATCAGGCCGCTGAAGAATCGGGCGTAACCGATACCGATAAGTATGAAAGACAGGTTCAGAACGCCAAAGAAGAGATTGCTCGCAAGTTGTATCTGGAAAAACAGGTTGAGAAAAAAGTTACCGACAAAGATGTTAAAAACCTGTATAATGAATACAAGGCTGACTTTAAGGGGCAGAAAGAGGTTAAAGCTAAGCACATTTTGGTTGACTCTGAGAGCAAAGCTAAAGACGTTATCTCTCAATTGAAAAAAGGTAAAGATTTTGACTCTTTGGCTAAAAAATATTCCAAAGACAAAGCGGTTGATTTGGGCTACTTTACTAAAAAGATGATGGTGCCGGAGTTCAGCGAGGCGGCTTTTGCTACCAAGAAAGGTACTTTTACCAAGACGCCGGTCAAAACCCAATATGGTTACCACGTGATTTTGGTTGAGGATATTCGTGATGCTAAACCTTTGCCGCTGAAACAAGTTGAGCCGCAGTTGAAAGGTATGTTGACTCAACAGGCGATTGGTGAGATTTTTGCTGACTTGTATAAAAACGGCAAAGTTACCAAATATGATATGGATGGTAATGAGATTAAAGATGCCGTGGTTATGCCCAAAAGCGAGCAATAAATATTCATGAGCACCTAAAACAAAGGCAGCCCTCAGGGGTTGCCTTTGTTTTTGAAAATTAAATTTCTATTTTGATAACTATACGATTGTTAAGTTTACGGTTGATGGGAATGGCTTCTCCATAGCTATTACGATTGGGGTTTTTGGGAGCTATATCAGCCATACCTACCGCTTGAAAACGGTTTTCAGAAAGACCATTATTAATAAGTTCTCGAATAATCGTACTGGCCATAACTGAGGATAACTCCCAGTTGGAAGGATAAAGATTACTATCTGGTTGGCTATCGTCTGTATGACCTTCAACAATGATACGATAACGTTGATATTTAGGTGATGATAATAAAGCTGAAATTTTTTTTAGGATTTCTTTTCCTTCAGCCGTAATTGTTGTGGTATTATTTTCAAAAAATACTCCATTGGCTATTTCAAGCATTACGCCTTGAGGGTATGACCCTAGACCTACATTATCGCCTAGTGCCAAATTATTAGCTTCTTCAAGAAAATTAAGCACTGTTCCGTTTGCTTGATCTGAAGGAAGCGTGCTGAATGATGCTGAAAATGCATTAGTAATTTGTTCCATTTTTGCTTTATCTAGGCTAGAAGAAGCAAATAAAACAATAAATAAGGCTAAAAGTAAGGTCAGAAGATCTGAATAAGGGATAAGCCAAGTTTCATCTGCATGTTCCTCGTGAGGAGTTTCTTCAGTTTTTTTGCGAGACATAAATTATTCTCCTTCAGTTTTGTCATCTTGTTGTGATTTTCGTTCTGAGGGAGGAATAAAAGCCTGAAGCTTGGCTTCCATCGCTATGGAAGAAACTCCTGCCTGCAAAGCTAATGCTCCTTCCATAATCATTTTTTTTACTTCAACTTCTTCTTGCGAAATTTGTTTGAGCTTGTTAGCAAACGGATGCCACAAAACATAACCTGTAAAAATACCGAGTAATGTTGCTACAAATGCTGCGGCAATAGAATGTCCTAGTTGATCTATATCTGAAAGATTACCAAGAGCTGCTATCAGGCCGATAACGGCGCCAAGTACGCCTAATGTCGGAGCATACATCCCACATTGAGCAAAAATTAAAGCGCCTGAACGATGCCTTTCTTCCATTTGTTTGATATCTGCTTCTAAAACTTCACTAATAAAATCAGCATTAAAACTATCGGCAACAAGAATCAAGCTGGAACGGATGAACGGATCTTCTATTTCATTGGCTTTTTTTTCAATAGCTATAACACCTTCGTGCTTTGCAGATTTAGCAATTGAAACAAATAACTCTAAAACTTCTTGTTTGGAGATAATTTTTTTGCCACAAAAAATAATTTTAAAAAGTTGTGGAACTTTTTTTAATCCCTTCATTGTGAAAGCATTAAAAATTGCGGCAGCGGTGCCGGCAAAAATAATTAAGAAGGCTGCCGGATTAATTAAAGCGTGAGGATCTGCTCCTTTTAATGCCATACCTACTCCTACGGCCAAAATTCCTCCCAAAACGCCTATTAATGTTGATTTTTCCATAAAAAAAATACCTTATGTTTTAATTAGTTAAATTCGTTTATTTTATATTAGAAAATTGTTTAATTTTTTATTTAGATATATAAAAAAATAATTTGTCAGATTAATAAGCATTAATCTCCTCAAAGGACAGTCATTGCGACTGTCCTTTTTTCTTAGTGAGGGGAGGACTAAAATTATTTGACGGCTTCAAGACGGCCGGTCGGGGTGATTACCCAGCCTTTATTTTGCAGGGCGATTTTGCCGCTCTCAT
>CALXWI010000068.1 GCA_944392325.1 uncultured Alphaproteobacteria bacterium
CATACCTTCTTATAGCATCGTCGTCGTGAGCATTCAACCCCCATTAAAATGGGGGTAGTCTGTAAGGCATTAAAACATCCCGCTCCGATTACTCAGAGCGGGATTTATAGAGAGCCCACTTTTATAAAAGTGGGATATGTGAGACGAGTAGTAGACGTCAAGGGCGAAAGTACCGGAGTTTACAAAATAGTAAATGAGGACACTTTCGTCCCGCAGACAACGCACTAATCGTCCACAGAGCACACTTTTAAAAACCTCGTACCAAACCTGTGGTTATATTACTGTCAACATCCTGCTTTGCAGCAATTCCCGCCGCCTTCAAATTAGCTTGCAAATTCATCTCCTTATTTGTCAACGACGTCTGTACTGCTTGCTCTCTTTCCTTAAGCTCAACCTCTCGCGCTTTCAACCGATTCTGCTCTTTCTTGATTTCATAATCCTGTTGGTTTTTCTGCGCCTGCAGTTGCAGCTCCGGATTGGGCTGCGGCTTAGGTTGCGGCTTGGGCTTAGACAACTCTTGCTCAATATTGCCAAACACCTGCTCCAATACCGCCTCAAACGGCCTTGAATGTGGCATTACCGTCACTATTGAGCTGACCATCTGCCGATACAAAGGCAAAAGCTTGGGCTGTGCCGATACCAATTGAAAAGCATCATTAACCATCTTGGTAATGGTCTGCACCGCCTCCAGCGTTTTTTTAGATTCCTGCTCCTGATTAAAAATTTCTTCCGTTTCAACCGAGAGTACCATCCCTAGCATTTTGTCTTTTTTGAGCAAAGCCAAAGCTCGTTGCACGGTCTGCACATCACCCATCTGAGCCGCCGGCACAAAACGCATCAATGTCTCAGTTGAAAATTGCTCACAAATAATCTCCGCCTTCAAACGATACAAATCACGAATAAAGCGCTGCATATCATTCTGGCGGTCTTGATTCCGCAAAGTCCCGAAGTTGGTCTTTTTGGTCACGGCGGTTGCCGTCTCTGCCGCATTAGAATTGCCACGCATAATATCGCTTACACCGGTCAAGTCATAAATGCTCTTGATAATATCATCACGCCTTTTGGCCAAAGCCTGCAACGCGGTAATATATTGGTCTATCGGCATAAAATCCAACACTCCGCGCAACCCGCCGGCATCTTTCAATTTCTCAAAATCAGCCACCGCCAACAAGCTTACATCTTTGTTGAGGATATTGGCTAAATTGGAGAACGAACTGTCATAGGCTCCGGTTACCTTAAGAGCCTTCATTGTCAAGCGCATCCGCTCAATCACTCCGGCCAGCTCCTCAAGGTCAGCTTTTATCATCACATAGTCCGGCACCGGAATAATGCTGTCATTGGTCTGCGTTGCAAAAATCGGCTTTGGCAGGGGGAAGAACCCATCCAAATGCAGCGGATCATCACTCACTTTCAAAAAGCGGCTGGTATCCCCCTTCCACAACCACAAAACCGATTTGGTATTTTTATCCCAAATTTCATAGATGCAGATTTGCTTGGTCTCATAATCTTTTTCATCCTCGCTGACCACCATATCGCGCACTTCTTCACCAAAGTTTTTAATGGCGTCACTTTTGGTCATATAAATCTTTTTAGCCACCCAGGTCACATCTTCCCACACGCCGACATGGTCGATATCCGCCACAAAATCTTTGGGATTAATATATTCTGAAACCACGGTCTCACCGGTTTTAAACTCCAGCGTATTACCCTCATCATCAACAATTTCGGTCAATTCGGGCTTATATTCCTCCCACAAAATTCCGCAGCCTGAAATCAAATAATCATTACGGGCATATTTGGCCTTGGCATCAAAGTCAAAGCTACCCAAGCACCATTCCAAAGCTCGCTCCAAAATGCAGCAGGCCAAAGCCTCTTCCTTCCCTGCCGACTTGTTAACTCGGTCAATATATGGCTTAGGCTGTTTGAAGTACAA
This sequence comes from uncultured Alphaproteobacteria bacterium, assembly GCA_944392325.1. Lineage (GTDB taxonomy): Bacteria > Pseudomonadota > Alphaproteobacteria > RF32 > CAG-239 > HGM16780. Next base: position 1,934 of record CALXWI010000068.1, read on the forward strand.
AAACGGCTTTTGCGTTTCAATCCCCGACCAAAAAATATTATACGCCCCTTTGGTCATACCGCCTAAGTTAAAGTTTTTTTGCTCAGCCTTGTAGCTTTCGCGGGTTTCATCAACCAACGAGTAATACTCATCATATTTTTTTTCGGCAGCGGCAATTTTGCCGGCCCATTTTTTAGCCAAATCATTCATGTTTTCATCATTCATCTTCAAAAACCCCCAATAATGAATTATCCCTTACCATTACCACTTCCGGATCATAAGTCGGCAGCTCATCAAAACAATGGAACAACACCCTGTCGCCGATTTTAATTTCTGCCTTGACTTCCGGCCCGATTCCTTCGACCACCCCGATATTTCGCGGTTTTTCGATTGTCTCCGCCACAATAATACCGCCCTTGGTTTTGTCTTCCTTAGGCTCCAGCCTGATTGCTACTCTATCCGTCACCGGCCTAAAATTTATCATTACCTTTCTCCATAAAAAAAAGAGACCGCAGCCCCTTTGTTTACAAACCAGCACCACTCTTCACCCGAGCAATGCCCCTTTACCAAGAGATATTATTATTTGCATTAGCATCAATAAACAGTTCTTCCACCGTCACGTTTCCGTTGCCATACATTTTCGGCCGCCCGTTATCATAAACCGGCTCGGCAAAAGTCAGCGCCAAAGCATCGCCCCTGTCCGGAGAATGCCCCAACCGCTTTTTGACCTCTGCTTTTTCCTCCAACTGCAAACGCCCGTAACGGTCATATTTTTTATTCACGCAACACAAATCATTAAACAGCTCTTCATCTTCGGGCAGCTGTACCGGCAGCTCACCTTTCAGCCAAGCCCGCAGATTGTCCCACATTTCGGCACGGCGGTTAACATAGCGGTTTTCTTGCCAAGCTTTTTCGCCAAAGTTTACCGCCCGCACCACTTCCCCGCAACCGCGCGCCTTCAACACGTCATATACGCCGGCCCCCACACCTCCAATATCAATAAACACACGCTGCGGCTGATATTCCCTAATAAAAAAGGTGGCCTGATTTGCCACCTCAACCACATCAAGTTTATGATACTCCTCAAAACGATAACACCACCTCCCCTTGCGAAAACAAAACACCGTAGCATCATCACCGAAGCGCGCCACATCCACCCCTATAATCAGCGGTGACGAACAACCGCTCATTTTAGGAGCAAACGCGGCACGCACTTCCGCCGCCCCGATTAATTTGGTAGTACCCTGGCGCACCGGCTCCCCAAGCCAAATATGCTCATAATCATCCGGAGCTGAGGCCCGGCATTTTTCAGCCTGAATTTTAATTTCTTCCGGACAAAACGGATTCTCATCATAATTCACGCGTCTAACCAAAGTCCGCTCATCGGGGTGTGCCGCCAAAGCCACCCAAAGCGGGTCATTTTCTTCCTCCCGATTCATTGATATCCAAATTTCCGAACCATCTTTACGAATCGTTGGGTCCAAAATCTCCCAGCTTTTGCGAGTAATTGTCTGCGCCTCTTCAATCCAGGCAATATCCACCCCTTCCAAAGATTTTATCTTCTGGCTGTCTTGGTCACGCAACCCCTTAAACACAAACCTTGTTCCGGTAATTTTGTTTTCGATTTTATCGCCCCGCATAACATAATCATCCAAACCATAAAAAGCGATTCGGTCGCACAACAACTTATGCACCGAGTCTTTCATACTGTCTTGAATCTCACGCAAACAGGCAATAAACAGCTTACGCGTTCTGCCCAGCAACAACAAACTGTCGGCAAAAGCATAAGACTTTCCGCCGGCACGCCCGCCATAATAAAATTTATACCGATACTTTTCACGCATCAGCGGAGCAAACGCCTCCGGTATTTGAGCCTCCACTTGCTTCATTTTTATCACTCCGTCATAATTAGCTTACACAAACTTGACCAACACTTGCTTCGGCTCGTCATCGGTCTTATCATCATCCACAATTTTTTCTTCTTTAGGCTTATCCAGACCCAAGAGTTTAGCTTTTCCCATTGATGCGCTGACCGCCGGAGCCGGAGATTTATTTTCCAGAGCCAAGAGTCGCGCCTCTTCCAATTCTTCCAAAAGCGATATCAAAGAAATCTCAGCCTTAGCCATAGCCTCAGCTCGCAACTGGGCCAACACCTTTTTCACCGCCGGAGAATTCATAATTTTTCCGGTATTTGAGTGGACGACGCGCTCAGAATATCCGGCTTTACGCGCCGCCTCAGATGCCACGCCGCATTGCACATAAGCCTCCACAAACTTACGTTGCTTTTCAGTCAATTCAATCATAACTCCTCCTTCATCATAACGCCTCCTTTCCGCATACAACAAACGCCGCGGAATTTTTTTCAACTCCGTGGCGTTTAAACTTTCTTACATATTATATCCGATTCTATAGCATAAATTAAATAAAATGTCCCGTACTTTTTTGTCCCCTCCCCCAACTTTTTTGTCCCGACAAAAATGTCCCGACATATTTGTCCCCTCGCTTAACTTTATCTTCAACTATTGAGGTTAACCAAAAAAGAGAGGTTTATAAAAACCTCTCCTTTCTTCTTATTCAAAAGAATTTAGTTTTATTCCAGAGAATCAAATCCGGCTTTATCATCGCATTCAATTCTTGCTAGATGGAGATATTCTTTTACCAAATCCCGAATCCAGAATGATGCTGTTGCAATTGCTTCTGTATTAGCTGATGTTCCACTTCCCAAAGAGGCAAAATCACTATATTCGTACATATCATGAGCACATGCATAATATGCTTTGACAAGTGTATCAAAATTCTTTTTTACCTTGTCGTTGTACTTTTTGTAATTTTTTTCAAAAAGTTTATTGGCTACAGCAATAGAGCAATCACCGACTTTGTAATAAGCTTCATTCATATCTGTTGTTGATGGAACATCCGGCATTTGAACTTTACAATTTGCCAACTCTTCCTCCAAGCCTCGAAGAAATGCATCTTCTTCACCTGAACATTTTTCTTGTTCATAAGTATAGGTTGATGTTTTTTCTTCCGCAGCAAAAGTCAGTATAGGCAATGATAATGTTATTATTAAAGATAAAATAAATTTCATTTTCATATTCCTTTTTATTTTCCATTATAAAATTGAGGATATTTATTTTTTATATAATCGTCAACTCTATGTTTATATAACTTTTCAAATTCTTGAGAATTACTATAATAGCTTTTAGCTCGATTATACCACCCATTGATATTATTAACATTTTTTATTGGATTTTCATCAACACTTTGAAAATATTTCTCCATCCTTAACTTTGCCAAAATATCATTAACTTTGATAGTTTCTTCTGGTGTTAAATTATTAACAGCATTAGCTAAATTATCATTTAATCTAATATTGCGGTAGAAAAATTTTTCAGATTGATTAGGTATATATCCATAAAACTCATTCATCGCATTAGCTAACATCTTTCCAGCATCGGTTCCCTGATTGACTTCAGCATCAAAAGTATTTCTGGCTAGCTTTAAATTTTGCAATTTATTTATATTATATCTTTGATAATACATTTCATCCATAATTTGCTTAGCCTGCTTGGGGGTTAATTTTTCTACATCTATAGGAAAATTAAATCCGGTTCTTAATGGACTATTCCAATTATTGTATTCATTCAAAGCCGCTTGTCTTACACCATAATTCGTTGGTCCGCCTAAATCATTTAGTCTATCGCTATAACCTCCTTCGTGCTTATTCGTTCCATGATAAACCACATTACCATCTTCGCCTAGTTC
>CALXWI010000069.1 GCA_944392325.1 uncultured Alphaproteobacteria bacterium
TACCCGCTGGTATTGACATCTCCGCATAGCGGGCAGGTGTTTCCGGAAGAGTTTTTGCAGGCGGTAAAAATGCCCTTAAAAGCCTTGCGCAGCAATGAGGACTCCTTTGTGGACGAGCTGGTCAAGCCGGCATCTGATAAGGGGATTCCACTGTTGGCGATGAATATTTCTCGCGCGTTTATTGATGCTAACCGTGATAAAATCGAAATCGACCCCAATATGTATTATGACTACCCGCAGCAGGCTGAAGTACAGGGTGGAATCCGTTGCAGGGTCGGACTGGGAGCCGTGCACAGAATAAATGCTAACCGCGAAAATATTTATGACGGGCTGTTGAGCTTTGCCGAAGTGCAAAAAAGAATCGAATGTGTGTATGATGCCTACCACAAAAGGTTACAACAACTTATTGATAAAACGCTCAAAAAATTCGGCATATGTTTTGTGTTGGACTGCCACTCCATGCCGTCGAAAATATGCTCGATAATGCAGGAAGACAAAGCTATTGACTTTTGTATAGGCACACTGTTTGACCAAAGTTGCCCGACAGCAATGAGTGATTTTATGCAGCAATCCCTTGAAAATAAAGGTTATAAAGTCGTGATGAACTGCCCATATTCAGGTGCATTCATTACTTTTAACTACTGCCAACCACGCAAAAACATTCATACTATGCAATTAGAGATGAACAGAAGCTTATACATGGCAGAAAATTCACAGAAAAAAAATAATAATTTTCAATCACTTAGTAATGATTTGGCGGATTCAATCGTATCTTTTGCTAAATTTTTACTGGATTTTAAAAAATAAATATGTTATAAACTCCCTTGTTTGTTAATAAATAGTTAAGTTTTAACTAAAATCTGTTTGAAAAAAGCGGCGGTTATTAGAATAGTTTTGAGCCGCATGATGGTTAACTGACCTCAGGATTTATGGTTCGCTACAGGGCGGGCTTTAATATATAAGCCGGAAGCAAATTGAAATTGGCATGTTTATTGCACTAGGGATATTTGTGGCTTGCTTGAGGGAATTAGAGGGATGCGAATTATCGTATCAAACATTTTAATGTTATTACTATTATTGCTGATGTTGGTGCAACCAGCTGAAGCCAGAACTTTTGTCGGGGTTGATGACTCTGTAGTTTGTCAGAATGCTGCTCTGAAATATGAAAAACAATATCAGATTAAAGAGCATATGTTGCAGACTATTACTAATGTTGAAACCGGCAGATGGAATCAGGAAAAAGGACAAACCTTGGGGTGGCCGTGGACCGTAAATGCTCAGGGTAAAGGTCGTTTCTACAGCTCTAAAGCCGAGGCCGTAAAAGCCGTTAAGGAATTGCAGGCTAAAGGGGTAAAAAGCATTGATGTCGGGTGTATGCAAATCAACCTTAAATATCATGCTGATGCTTTTGACAGTGTTGAAGAGGCTTTGGACCCTTATAAAAATGTAGAATATGGTGCAAAATTCCTGAAGAAATTATATAAATCTAAAGGTAATGACTGGATGAAAGCCGCTATGGCCTACCATTCAGGAGTATTGAAAAAAGCTTTGCGTTATAAGAAAAAGCTCGTTGTGGCTTATGCTAAGGTTCAACAGCAGAATGCTAAGTCTTCTGTGGCTGAGGCTTCGGTTAAAGAAAATCGCCATAGTGCTTTGATGCCGGCTACTCAGTCAAATGTGGCTAAGGCTACTGCCAAACGTCAGGAAGCTGCCGCTAAAGCTACCGCTTGGCGTGAAGCTAAGTTGAAAGAATATCGTGACAGCAAAATTCAGTAAAAACTGAAGTTTTATAAAGTGTCCGCTGATTATGGAAAAGTTATTAAAAGATACAGGTTTGTATTGGCAGCCGCTCGGCGGTAATAACATTGACCAAATCAGCGGACATTCGTATAGATATACAAATGTTTGCAAAAGCAGCGGTAAAATAGAAAGAGAAACTATACTTATTGACCTTGGTAAATTTGATAATCATCAGGCCTTGGGTATTAAAAATTCAGCTGCGGCAGTGCCGGATATTCGCATATTTATTGAAAATACTAAAAATATGCCGAAGGCACTGTTTTTAACTCACTCTCACCCTGACCATTTGAACGGAATCGTCCATTACTTGAAAAATGGATATAAATTGCCGCCGCTGTATGCCGGTAAATATACGTTTATGATACTCTATGATTTGTTAAACGAATTTAAGATTCCGCGCAAAAATTGGCCCAAAATGCATACGATTGCCGTGGGTGATGTGATTAAGCTCAATACTATGGAAATTGAGGTGATGCCGGCATCGCATACTTGTTTTGACAGTTTTGGCTTTATTATTCGCAACGGCAAAGTAACCGTGTATCATACCGGTGATATGAAACTTGATCAGAGTACCTGCTTCCGTAAGCCGACTAACCTTAAAAGAATCTCAGCCTTGGCTAATGAAATTGATTATGTGGTGGCGGACTTTTATGGCATTGACTCTGACGGTATGGCCGTGAGAGAAGTGGATACCTATAAACGATTGGTCAAAATCATCAAAAAAAGCCGAAAGCGTAAAGTGTTTATTCCGGTGTATCCAACCCATCCGGAAATGTATTTGATGGCGTTTATGGCCGCGCTAAAATGCAAAAAAAATGTGATATTCTACGGCAATACCGATTTCTTTACCTATTTGAAGATGATTATTGAATATGGGATATCTTTTGAGCAAATGGCGGGAGACAGAATCAAAGTATCATACGCGCATAATACGGAAGACATCGCCGAAATGGATAATAATTTTGTGGTTATCGGTACATATAATGACATTAATCCGGTGTTTGGCGCCAATTATCGCAACAGTATCGGTATCATTACCGCCGCGACGTTTTTTAATCCGCTAAAAGGTCAGCTTAATTTACATAACATTAAGTTTGTGACAGTGGAAGACTTCCCTGAGCTACAAGGATATGGGCATGGGTTCTTTGGTGATTATGAAAAGATCAACTCGTTATTTGTAAAAAAACCGATGTTTATTCCGACGCATTGTCCGGTGTTTATGATTGATGATGTTCGCGAGCTGGCGGAGTTTGTGGGGATGCGCTTAATCCCTTCGACACCCAAAAATAACCAAATCTATTTGCTCAAAAAGCGCGTGGTAAAGCTGGTATCTTCATTGCCGGCAAAGTGGATGGTGGTGATTTATAATACCGAAGATAATGCTTATATGACCGAGGTGTTCCAGAAACCTACATCAGGTCAAGGTTTTTTGAAGCGGACAGTCAGCCGGCGGCGGTGCATGCGCAAGTTTAAGGCTTATTTGCAACTACGTAAAAAGCTTAAATAAAAATTATTCGTTATCCAAGATAGAGATGTTCATAAAGGACTTTAAAGCCTAAGCAGATTAAAATCAAGCCGGAGCTGACCTCAAGGTATTTAATCGGAAAGCGTTTGAAGATACGACAGAAATTAAAGCCTAAAGCAGAGTTGATGAAGGTGATAATCCCAATCATTGCAGAAGCGCTCCAGACCGGTGCCTGCATAAAATAAAGCATGGAGCCGGAGACAAAGGCATCAATCGAAGTGGCAACGCCAATAACAAACAAAAGCTTTAGGCTCAGTATTTTAGATAATTGGGGCTGGCAATCTCCGCCCTTAAAGGCTTCACTAATGATTTTAATGCCCAAAACCAAAAACACAAAAAAAGCTATCCAATGGTCGATTGCCTCAATGTGAGCATAAATCGAGCGGGCACCGTACCAGCCTAAAACCGGCATAATAAACTGCCCCAGTCCCGTGGCTGTGGCAAGCTTTAAGGCAGCCTTGCCTTTGCCTTTTTTGATGATTAAGCCATAGGAAAAAGATACCACAAAAGCGTCAACTGATAAGGCCAAGGCCAGAAAAAAAACATCGATGAAGTTCATTGCTTATCTCCTTAATAATATCAAGGTTGTAATAAATCTGTGCGGAGTTGTCAACCTTAGCGAACAATTGACAAAGCGTTTTTTTGTAGATATAAAGAAAGAGGTTAATTTATAATTATGGTTATTATGCAAGTGTTACCTTTATTAGTAAGATGGGCAGACGGAGAAGTATCTGATAATATCAGAAATGATACGGAGCCTGTCGACTTGGTGTTGGATAGCGGAAAATCTATTCCCCTCAAGCAGATTTTAGAGGATAATGCTGCGGAAATTGAGGACTGGTTATGGACGCATCCGGAATGTAATATAAATCGGACTGATTTGTTTTATAATTATTGGGGAATTGCTTTCACTCTCAGAGAGCTGGGATTGAATACACTGAATGTGTTTTATCGCTCAGATAAAATCAAAAAGTTTGAAGCCTTTATGGGAAAAAGCTTTGGATGAATTGGTATCCAAGGCTTTTATTTTATGCAAAAAATACATAGAATAATATTAAGGAGTAAGGTTGAAGGCAATGAAAATTATAAGCTGGAACTGCAACGGGGCTTTTCGATGCAAATTTGATAAGTTGCTGCCTTTTGAAGCGGATATTTGGGTGGTACAAGAATCCGAAAGTCCGGAATATTTGCGTGATAAAGGCATAAAAATACCCGCAGACACCCATTGGTGGCATGGTGACAGGGGCTGTAAAGGATTAAGCATTTTTACATTCAACGGATATAAGGCCGAAAAAGCGGCTTTCTTTTCACCGGAATTTAAATATGCGTTGCCGGTGGTGATTACGCCTCCTGAGGGGACGGGGCAAAAGTTCCTCTTGGTCGGGGTGTGGGCCTCGGTTGTGAAAGAAAATCATGACTGGGATTACATAGGGCAGATGTGCGAATTTATGGAAAGGTATCACGCTAACTTTGATGATAATTCGATTTTAATCGGTGATTTAAACAGCAATATGCTGAGGAACAGTTATTATCAAAAGGCGCATAATTACAGCCATTTCTTGGAACTTATGGCGGAAAACGGATTGGTCAGCGTATATCATCAATTGGAAAAATGCGCGCAAGGGCAAGAAAAAATCCCCACCAGCTATTATCACCGTGACCCCAAACGTGGGTTTCATATTGATTATGCGTTTATGAGCCCAAAGAGAATCGAGGAATTAGGCAAATTTGAAATTACCGGAAAAAAATGGTTGGAATGGAGCGACCATGTGCCGCTATTGCTAGAAATCAATGATTATGCTACCTTTAAAAGGAGATAATAAAATGAGAGATAGTAAATTTAATGAAATTTTTCAAAGGCTGCAAAAGTCGCCTTTTAGAGCTAAATTTAAGCTATCTGTCACTGATAAAAAATATATTGCGGATAAGGGGATAGATACTATTCGTTCGCACTGTCAGGACTTTGTAAAAAAGCGTCTATCTCCGGCGGTTATCCCGAATGATGGAAAGCAGACGCCGATGCGCGGGCATCCGGTTTTTGTAGCGCAACATGCGACGGCTTGCTGCTGCCGCGGCTGCATTAGCAAGTGGCATAAGATTCCTTCTGGACGGGAGTTGAGTGAAGCTGAGCAAGAGTATTTGGTAGATTTGTTGATGAGTTGGATATCGCATCAAGTTGATTAGATTGTGTTATTTAGGCATACAAAAAAACCTCCGTTTTTAGGCGGAGGTTTAAGCTTAAGAAAGGCTGAAGAAACGATGTTTAGAAGATCTGGCAGCGACCGACTCTCCCGTGTCTTAAGACAAAGTACCATAG
>CALXWI010000070.1 GCA_944392325.1 uncultured Alphaproteobacteria bacterium
CGGAGCTTTATCCGGAGCAGTAGCCGGTTCAAAATTTGGTCCGTGGGGTGCAGCTGCCGGAGGGTTGGCCGGAGGATTAAGCGGTTATTTATCATAATTATATGGTTTAATTTACCAAGGGGCGGGATGACCGCCCTTTTTTATACAGGAGGGAAGAAATACAATGGGATATGATAGTCAGGGGAATTTTTCCAGAGTGCATAACTGGGAAGACGACCGTCGGAATGATATTGAAATAGTTACCGACCATCATGATGAAGAAGATGACAACTTTGCGGCCGGTTTGAGCCAATGTTTTTTGCGTGACGGGCGGGTGGCGATGCAAGATGATTTTGATGCCGGAAACTTTCAGCTCAAAAACGTCAGAGAAGCCACGCTTGATAAAGATGCCGTCAACTTTAAGCAGCTTAAAGACCAGATTGCGGCGCTCAAAACCACATTGTTGAGCAATGTTAACAATGGTTTGAAAGTTGGTGACATTAAACATTCTTTACAAACCGCCAACCATGATAACTGGCTTTTGTGCAATGGGCAGGAAATCAGCCGTGCGGATTATCCGGATTTGTTCAAAGTTATCGGGGTTAATTTTGGTGCCGGCAACGGGACAACCACCTTTAATGTGCCGGATTATCGCGGTTGTTTTATCAGAATGTTGGGTGGTAATGCGGCGGCGGACTTTTATACCAAGCAGAATGAAGGTTTGCCGAATATTAGTGGTAATTTTTCGAGCCATAATGCTTCAATTGGTTCGGATGCCACTGGTGCGTTTTACAAGGTAGCGGATAGTGGCAGCTCTATCGGTGCTGCTGTGCCGGGGAGCTTTGTGAAGACACTTGGTTTTGAGGCATCGCGTTCAAGCAGTATTTATGGGGCGTCAACCCATGTTACGCCAGAGAACTTTGCGGTCAACTATTTTATTAAAGCTAAAGCGGAGGCGTAAGATGAGTTCAAGAATGACATCAAGCGGTATTATCATCACCCAAGGGGATACGCTAAATATCCCCTTAAAATTTGCGTATAATCGTACTGACGGGGTGAAAGTGCCGATTAATTTGGAAAATGCGGTATTGCGAATGCAGGTGCGTCCGAGTGCCGATGCCCAGCCGGTAATACAAAAGGAAATCAGAGACCATGTGGATGCGGCAAATGGGCGAACTGTTATGCAGCTGACGCCGGAAGATACCAATATTGCAGTCGGAACTTATTATACGGATATGGAGATTCAGTTTATCGATGGGCAGAAGTTTACGTTCTATCCCTATAAAACCGGATGCAATGCGTATTTTAAGGTGGTTGAGCAGTTTACCAAAGGAGATTAGTGTAATGAGCGATATTATATATGTTGAAAATGAACTGAACGGAATGGAGGTTTTGATTAATGACATTGAGCAGGAGGTTACGCCGGAAGGCTTAATCTTTGTACGCAATGGTCAAGACGAAATCAAAGCCTATGTTGCCGATATTGTTAAGCCCGATATTGATACTTATGCCGAAGAGCAAAAAACGGAGGCGGCGGAGTTTATGGCTCAGCAGACCGATGCCGTTAAAAGCGAGCTATCGGCTAATGTGGCAACGGTGCAGAAACCGGCGCTTGATGCTTATACCGAGGTCAAAAAAACGGAGCTTGATGCGTATGAGCAGAGCAAAGAAGGTGAGTTGGGGGATTATGCTGCAACCACCATCAATACAATGACCAGCCTGAAAAATGCGGCGGCAACTTCAGAGGCTAATGCGGCAAGCAGTGCGGCATCAGCGGCGGCATCAGCAACCGGAGCGGCTAATACGGTTAATGGTTTTGATGCGCATGCGGCGGAAAAGCAGTCTGCTTTTGATGCCAATGCAACGGCGCAAACGCAGGCGGCGAATCAGGCAATTAGCGAGCATAAAGCTGGCTTGGTGGCAGAGTTTGATGCTCATGCGGCAGAAAAACAAAGCGCGGTTGATGCATCGGCGGCTGCGGCCAAAACATCAGAAACCAATGCCAAAGCGAGTGAGGTTGCCTGTCAGGATGTGTTGGAGCGTTTGGGTACGGTGATTAAAATTAAAGGCCGAGTTGATGGTATGGATGACTTGCCCTCTGTCGGTAATTTGAATGGTGATGCTTATTTGGTCGGCTCAGCCGGATTGGAAGAATATGCCGAGTATTATTGGTTTGAGAATCATTGGGAGTTCTTGGGTACGACCGGAACCAAATTGGCGTGGGGAACCATTACCGGTGAAATCTCAGCTCAGGCGGATTTGCAATCGGCTTTGAATGCGCAAACCTCAGCTTTGAGTGCGCAAACCTCAGCTTTGAATACGCATACCGGTAATAAGTCGAACCCGCACGGGGTAACCAAGGCGCAAGTCGGATTGGGCAACTGTGATAATACCTCAGATGTCAATAAGCCGGTTTCAACCGCGGTGCAAAATGCACTGAACTTAAAGGCTAATTTGGCTAGTCCGGCTTTTAGCGGTACACCTACGGTACCGACGGCGGCGGTGAGCACCAATAATACGCAAGCGGTTAATACTCAGTGGTTTAACCAAAAAATACAGGTAGTTTCGGCTTTGCCGTCAAGCCCTAACAGCAATGTGTTTTATTTTATTCCGGAGTAGAGCAATGGTATTATATAAAGGTTCACAAAGGATGGGGGCGGTGTATTATGGCAGCAAAAAAATCAGCAAGATTTATAAAGGCAGCCAGCTCTTGTATGCCGCCGATCCTTATAAGCCGGGGGTGGTTATCTTGGAAAAATCAGTTGCCGGTACGTATTCGTTTACTTTGAATACCAAACGCAAGGTGCAGGTGATTATGGTCGGAGCCGGTGGCGGAGGGGCTTGGGCTCGTTATGCGGCAACTTATAAACGTACAGAAAATGGTGGCTCTGGTGCGATGTTGCAAGGAACTATGACGCTTAATGCCGGAATTTATACCGTAGTAGTTGGGCAAGGCGGGACAAGTGCAAAGCAGGACAGACCAATGTATGAATCAGCGGCAAGCTCTCAAGCAACGAATGGTACTGCTACAACGTTTGCCTCTCAATCAGCCGGAGGAGGTGGCGGGGCATATGCTCAGGCAGGTTGGGGGTCAACAAATGGTACTGCCGGAGCGGGAGGAACTGCGACTGCATCAACCGGATTTACGGCGACTCAAGGTGTAGACGGAGATACGACCGGCGTGTATAACGGCTATGGTGCCGGCGGCGACGGGGCAACACCTAGTAATGGCAAAGACGGCTATGTTTTGATTAAATCAATATAAGGAAAAGGCGATGAACTGGGAAGCAATAGGAGTGATATTGGCCTTGTTCGGGGTGTTTTTTAATTTTTTGCGGTTTGGCAAATGGCAAGGGATTATTGAAACCAAAGTCAGCAATTTGGAGCGAGATTCATCTAATGCGCTGACTAAGTTTGATGCCATCAACAAGGCCTTAAAAGAAAATAACGAGATTTTGACGGAGGTTAAAGTCAAGCTTGAAATGATATTTGATAAAGGAGAAAAAAATGATACCAAGAGGTATAAGAAATCATAATCCGGGGAATATCAGGCATGGCGATAAATGGCAAGGGCTGTCGGCGGAGCAAACCGACAGCTCTTTTTGTGTCTTTGAGGCGCCGGAGTATGGAATTAGGGCTTTGGCCAAGATTTTGCTTAACTATGAGCGAAAGTATGGTTTGAACACGGTGCAAAAAATTATTAATCGTTATGCGCCGGAGGTCGAAAACGATACGGCGTCTTATGTAGCAAGCGTGGCCGGACAGCTGGGTGTTGGTGCCGATGAGGTAATTGATATCTGTGATACGGCAGTAATGTTGGTTTTAGTTAAAGCGATTATTCGGCACGAGAACGGCTGTCAGCCTTATGATAATGAAGTCTTAATTAAGGGAATCAAAATGGCGGGTGGAATATCTTAAGTTGACTTTATTTAGGTTATCATATATATAAAGAAAGCCGGTTGCGTGAACAACCGGACTTTGTAACGTCAGAAAGGAGTTGACGTATAACTCTTCTCTTGATGGTTATATGATAGCCTAAAATTATATTGTTGTCAATAACTTTTAGGTTTTTGGCTCCTTTCGCATTAATGAAAGGAGGATACTGTGATAATAAGACTTATTATTATCATAAGTAAATTAAAAGTTTACTTATGTATTAAAAAGCGTGAGTAGGCTTGGAGAGGCGGTGATGAACCGCCTCTTTTTATATAAGGAGGAAAAATGAGCATAATTAACGGAATGTTGTGGGCGTTGCTGCGGCGTTGGTATGGCGGCGGCTTTGATGATAAATATAAATGGCTCGGGAATCGAGGATTGCAGACGGCGGTGATGATTACCGCCATTTTTATTGCCTTGATTGATAGGACAATATGGTGGGCGGCATTACTGTTGGCTCTGTGGATACAATTTGAGTTTTGGAGCCGTGCCGTGGGTGAAATTTTGGACTGCGGGCGGAGCCGGGTGCAGACGGTCGAGAGTTATGACCGCTGGTTTAGAATCCCGCTGGATTGGGTATATGACAAGCTTAGCTTGCCGAAATACAGCGGCGGATATGACTGGTGGTATACCTGGTTACGCTACGGGGTACCGATGATAGTGCCCGCAGCGGTGTTGGCGGATATATCATTTATGCTCATCGGTTTAGCCTCGGCGCCGGTGTATTTTGGCTGTTGGCGGCTGTTTGAAAAGTTTCCGCAGATGTCGGCATGGCCCAAGTGGTGCAATGAGCCAAAGAATCTGGCGGAGCTGATATTCGGATTTATATTTGGAGTGGGGTTATGGTAAAAAAGCCTAAATTGATATTAATGCTTGTGGCGGCAATCGTGGTGGCGGTTGTCGCCTTGTTTAAGCCTGAATATGCCGAAAATGTGGCACGGGCGTTTATGTTGATAATTGCGGGGGTATGATGAAAAATGCGCTGATAGCAATATTGTTTATGCTGTGTTGGTTGGGAGCTTACCTTCTTGGGCGTTCGCACAGTGAGGCAAAAATCATTAAAGAACAGGTGGAGGTGGTGAAATATGTGGAAAAAGCCAGGGCGGATATTTATGCTAAACCTAATGCTGGTCGCGATGAGCTGCTTAAACTCATGCGCCAAAACGTGTTATAATACTTGTCCGGTGTATCCGATAGCAGGGGAGAGAGTCGCGCAGGAATTGGAGAATCTGAGCTCTGAACAGGCTCCCCATTTTTGGGAGTGGCTCGCCAGAGTGAATAAATTGCGGCAGGAGCTGGAATTGTGCCAAAAATAAATTAAATAATATATGCTTGATTTTTAATGATATTTCAAAAAAAATCAAATAACGGTGAAAAAAAATAAATTTTTTGCTTGACGTTGGCGAAAAAAATTGTATATATAAGAGACGTTGAGGGCGATATGGTACTCACGTTGGCCGGTTGGCAGAATGGTTATGCAGAGGACTGCAAATCCTTTGATATCGGTTCAATTCCGGTACCGGCCTCCAAAGTATTATTCCGACTTAGCTCAGTGGTAGAGCAATCGGCTGTTAACCGATTGGTCGCTGGTTCGAGCCCAGCAGTCGGAGCCATATAGAGAAAGGCTTTTCCTAACAGGAAAAGCCTTTTTTGTGTTAATGCCTTACAGACTACCCCCATTTTAATGGGGGTTGAATGCTCACGACGACGATGCTATAAGAAGGTA
>CALXWI010000071.1 GCA_944392325.1 uncultured Alphaproteobacteria bacterium
TGCTCGGATGGTGTGGGTGGTAAGATGGAAGCTTGGCTCGGGGTACTGATAACCGTCGCGGATAACAACACCGCACTTAAGGTTAATGATATATGTTGGGGCATGACATCTTACTCAGAAAAGTTAGTAACAAACACTTTTACTTTCTACTATTGTTTTAACGGTTTGTCCGTAAACGTTAGTTGTTAAGTAATATTTATTATAAGTACATCCGCAATAGTAAGCTTTAATAACCATCTCACCATTGGGACAATCTAGTTTACCTACGTGATTAAGAAATACTAGAGAACATCCTGTAACTTCTTCTCGAAAACCTCCAGTATATCCTGTATATTCATGGTTACGGCAAGATGATGAAGCTGAACTGTATGTTGTATAATTGCACCCTTTAGGGTCATCAGTTGCTTTATAACTCCAACTGCAAGATGCACTTCCACCGCCACCGCCGCCTCCATATCCACCGGAAGAAGAGCTACTACTTGATGATGAGCTGGGGGCGGGGGCTGATGAGCAACATTTACGTGTGCCGCCGCAACCGTCTGAGCAAGAGTAAGTTCCATAATAACAGCCGGTTTCATCACTATATGGTGTGCAACATTCTTTACAAGCGGAATAAGTTGTTTTGCCGTTCCAAGTGCATTTAGTTGCCCCTGCCGCTGGTCCACATTCACAAGTCTTAAAGTTATTGGGGCATTTGCAAGTGCGATATTTGCCGTTACAAGGTTTGCCGACGCCCTGCAAAGGTGACGGGCAAGCGACTAATGTCGGGTCGCAAATACATTTTTCAAAATAAGTGCGGTCATAGGGGCAATAATTATGCGGAACTTGCACCTCATTACAATCTTTTAGGGTTTTCAAATACCCTTCCCAATCGCAACGCTGGGGGTTGTCGATACACCACGCATCGTTAGGGTCACAACCGCCTGATGAAGACGATGAACCGCTTGATGATGAGCTACTTCCCGAACTGCCGGAACTCCCCGGAGGCGGACTCACGGGGTCTGGAGAATTGCCGGGGCCAAACTCGTTACCGCGGCACTCCCCTGTATCGGTTACAAAGCAGACGTTAGCCTCTAAAGTTGCCGATGGCATTAAATTCGGTAAGGAAAGAAGTTGAGAGCGAGAATCGAGGTGTAGAAGGTGTGTGTGTTCCAAAACAGCTGCGGTATTCAGTCCTCTATTTTTTATCACTCCGAATGATGCCGCCGATGTTTGTTCCACTCCTTTGGATGTGTGTGTGAAGATAAACTCTTTCCCACTCTCGGAGATATTTGCCTGTGCCAATGAGCATAAGCCTATATATGATATGGATACCAGTAATAAACAACGTATTTTCATCATAATATCTCCTATTTATAAACTTCTTTCCTACGAATCTTATAATAACAGATTTAAAAATATTTGTAAATAGGCAATTGTTATTAAAAATGAAAATTGTGGCCAAGAAGTTGCTTTTTGCCTCTCTGCGGCTTTTAAAACCGATTTAATCTTGATGTTTTATGCACAAAAAATCCCCGAAGTTTGTATCTTCGGGGATTTGAGCTTTGGCGATTATATTCTTACTTAGTTTTTGAATATTCCTAAAGTTTTTACTCTCTCTTTAACATCGCCGACCATATTGTCAAGGTTTTCTTTGGCAACGCTCTTCAAGTTATCAATGTTGTTAGATATTACACTCTCAGAGGCAATGCTCAAAATCTTGGTCATAATTTGAGCTATGGCCTGAGGAATGTTGGTACCTTTGTTTTGTGAACCGCCAATATTGTTCATGGTGATGGTAGGCAAAGCTATACTAACATTCTCGGCTCCGGCTGAAGCTGACAAGGTTGCATCAGAAATGCTCAACTTTTTAATTATGACCTTTTTGCTACTTTCTGTGCTGGTCTCTTCGCTGGCGGTCAATTCTTGTTGGGTTTCTTGAGCTTGGTTGCGGGCTGTATAGTTTTTGATGTTATTTTCAATTTCTTTGATATTATTTTGAGTCAGCGAAAGCATCTCATAATAAATGGCTGGATGGTTGACCTCTATACTATCAATAATAATGGTATCTGAGGTTAGACTCTTTAAATCAACCTTGACCTTTACATTATTAAGCTCAAACAAATATGGCTGTTTATAATTTGCCGGATTGGCTACTGTCAATTTGCCGATGGCGGCTGTACCTTCAGTCAATGACAAGTCAAAGCCGCTCAAGTTGACTTCTGTCCCGACGACTTCGCTCCCGTATTTGTTGACCAGTTTGGATACTATGCTGCTTAAAGATGGTGTAAAATAATAAACACCGGCAGCAATCACGACTAATCCTAACAGAATATGTGATTTTTTCATATTTATTCTCCTTTGAACTGTTGATAACGGTTGCGGATATATTCTTGCAAGGTGGAACCTATTTGCTCCTGCAGTAGTGTATCCGCGGTATGTTTGTTGAATACCTCCTGCAGATTGCTGAAACAACCTGTGCGGAGGCAAAAATCAAATGAAGATTTATAGTTGAGGTCATATGTCCATGACATATAGCTAACCAACCAATCGTCGGCAGTGACGATGGATCCTAAAGGGGCGACCTGCCCTGACATAAAGGCTTGTAATATTGGAGCGCTTACTCCGCTGAATTTCTTGTGATCCAAAAATAAATCATTAAAAACTTTATCAGACTTGGCGGCCGAGGTCTTCATCAGATATAAATTGGCAATTTTATCAGCATCGCGTACTAAAAAAGTAATTGCCTCGACATCGCGCCTTAACTGCGAATCGCCCAATGCTAAAAATTCAGGCGCTTTATATAACTCCTCTATCATACAGCTATGGTACTTGACCGGAAGCAAAATCTCTGGGCGGTTATATTCCGGATAATGCTGCAAAATTTCATAACTGTAAATGGCGTGTTTATGCTTTTGGGGATTGGGTTCTTCAGCACAACGTCGCTCAATCTCAGTAAAACGTCCGATGTCGTGGAACAAATAGGCTAGTTTGGCACAGCGCAAAAAGTCAGCCCGTGAAGTGTGGAATACTTGTTCATGCTGCATAATATAGTTGCCGGCTCCAATAACCTGAAACGAATGTTTGAGCTTTTCGTCTGCAAAAAGACGGTAATAATCGCTTCCTGATACTTTGGCGTAGCAATCCTGATAATATTGACGCAGGAGTCCTTCAGCTTGTGTGGTGTCTATGTGCCGCATATTTATTCCCCTTCTTGTTCTGAGGTTAGGATAGTGTAAGTTAATATTTGTTTAAAGTAAAAAGTTTTTTATTTTTTCGCTTTACCTATATGTTGTTTTGATATATTCTGTCTGAAGTTTGTTTTAGTAGAGAGGATTGTTATGAATCACCAAGAAAACCTTATGAAAGCTATTAATCTTAGCAAAAAGTCTATTGATGCCGGAAGTTCTCCTTTTGGGGCAATTATTGTTGACCAACAAGGGAATGTAATTGGTGAAGGGCACAATCGTGTAGTTCTGGACAACGATCCTACTGCTCATGGTGAAGTAATGGCTATTCGCAATGCTTGCAAAAATATTGGCAGTTTTGATTTATCCGGCTGTATTTTATACACCTCATGCGAACCTTGTCCGATGTGCCTTAATGCCGCAAAATGGGCCAATATTAGTGAGATATATTATGCCGCAGACCGATACGATGCCGAGAATATTGGTTTTAGAGATAGGGTATTTTATGATGATGATCCGGTTGAGCTTCATAGAATCGAGCTCAAAAGCGCTGTCGATATTATGCAGGAATGGAAAAATAAGCCTTCCAAAATCGAATATTAAAAAAAAATTATAAAAAATAAAAAATTTATATTGCAAAATTATTTTTTGCAGAGTATAGTGCGCTTGTTGTTGAAATTATTCATTGATGGGTGCGTAGCTCAGTTGGTAGAGCAACTGACTCTTAATCAGTGGGTCTGGGGTTCGAACCCCCACGCGCCTACCATTTTTGATTTAATGGACCTGCCGTTGTTTTCGGTGGGTCCTTTTTTATTGTATATAAAATGGGTTCGAACCCTAAAGGGTTCCTCTGGCTCGTAAGGCTTTCTGTTAAAGCCTAACTCGCTGCGGTCACCACCGAGGCGGTGGAGCCATCGGTTAGCGGTAGCAAGATTGGGGCAAAGGAGGCGCGTTGCTTAGATGGTGCTTGTGAAAGTACGATATCTTTTTATATGGTTTATGATTCAGCCCTTCTAAAAAATTATCCAACACAGGCGGGACGCCTGTGCCTCCGGCTCACGCCGGAGCTTAAGGACAAGATGGCAGCAAAGGCTGAAATTTAAGTCGCATAATCAAACGTGGCAAATTTTGTCTAGCTAATTTGAGAGAGCTAAGTCATAAGAGAGAATGAATAAAAAAGAATAAAGGCGCAGAAGAATGGAAAGAAAATGGGCAGAGGGCGAACTGTGTTCGCGCCCTGCCCGCTTGAGGTTTTGGGAAATGGATCCTCGGGACAAGCCCGAGGATGACAGTGCCTATTGAAAGTTACCATGAAGCGAGGACCGGGCGAACATAGGGGTAGCCGTAGCCGTAGTAGTCGTCGTAGTGGAAGCTCACATCACCATTGGACATATGCACGAAGTAGTAGCCGCTGCCGCCGCGGGTAGACGACCAATACCAGCTTTCTGTCATTTTTGTCCCGCCGTTTGTCGAAAGCAACGAGTTGACTCGTGATTTATTGTTATACAAGGTTAATAATTGGTCTTTAGTCGGCAAGGTACCTTTGACATTGCCGCAGAATGAGTAGTTTTGGCATTGGCTATTAGCCATAGACCAATTCATATCTCCTAAATCTCTCATTGCGACATAGAAGCCCATACCCGTAGCACGTACACCAACAACTTTGCCATTGCAATAATACAACTCACCTTGGGCGCCGTTGAGCACTTGTTTCTGACAGCTGCCATCTTTCCATTCGTAGCCAGAGGCGCAGGTACAAGCCGCATACTTGCCACCACAGGCAGAGCCAGAGCCACCGGAGTAGCCTGTGCCAGAGCAGGTGTATTTATAACTCGAATCACAACTACAAGATTGATATTTGCCGTTGCAAGTTTCACCGCTCCCACTCTCTCCAGCGCCTGTGCAGCTTTTATCATAGCCTAATTTAATGCAATCTTCTGCCGCTCCGCCGCCGCAATACCATGAGTTACCAAACGGGCATTTTACCCCGCTCCCTGGGCAGGCGCTATCCGTATAACCCAAGGCGGCGCAATCTTGTGAGGTAACGCATTGGGCGGACACACTCCCTGCTCCTGTCGTCATCATCACTCCGGCTACTGCCGTACTCAAATACAAATATCTTCTCATCTTTCTTTCTCCTTAGGGGTTCCCCTCTCCCGACGGCGACAGCCGTCACCCTCCCCATCTGGGGAGGGGTGGGGGGAATGGGGTTATAAGCAAATTGAATAGTTGGTGTCAAACGGGCATTTTAAGGCTTTGCCGTTGCAGGTTTGTGCCGCATAACCCAAAGCTGTGCAATCTTGGTTCAACGTGCACCAATCCGTGCCGCCGCAAGCGCACAAGCC
>CALXWI010000072.1 GCA_944392325.1 uncultured Alphaproteobacteria bacterium
TTGGTCGGATTGACTGGACTCGAACCAGCGACCTCTTCGTCCCGAACGAAGCGTTCTACCAGGCTGAACTACAATCCGCTCTCTTAAAACAAAGCTATATTTACCACATAAAAATTTTTTTGCAAGCCTTATTTTTATTTTTTTTAAATTTACGGCACGATGCAAGTTGTTGCATCATAAAAACTAGCCACCACTCGGTCGCCAGACATCAAAAAAATCGTCCGGCATTCATAATTAGGCAGCCAACTGCATCCCCGATTCATTGATACAGTATTATAAATCAAATACGTTTCCAAACGCTCATCTTCAGTTTCCTCATAATAAATCATATCCGGAATCCCAAAATTGCGTTCCAAATCCTTGCGAGTCTGCCCCACATATTCCGAAAACCTCGGCACAAAATTCTGTGACGGAACCGTAGTTTTACACCCACTCAAAATTGCTACCCAAAATAACACTAAACAAATTTTTTTCATACTCTATTGGTACTTTCCCAAAACTACACTTATAATTACAGATATCATCACAATCTTTATTTAGGGTTAATTTTTACAACAAAAAAAGAGCCGATATTTCATCGGCTCATTATTTTCAGATTTATTCGGCACTTTCCGTTGCATACACATCTTGCACCGCCCAGCTCTGCCCGTCCGGCTTCATCACATAAATAATATTACCATTGCACAAACCAAACCACTTGCCATCACATTGACTACGGGTGTATACTTCAACCACCCCGCCTGACAAAGGCTTCAGCTTTGTAATATTATAAGTAACTTGCGTCGGACGCTCCAAGCTTTCATCTTGCATAAACACAAACGACGGCAAGCGCTCTTTGCTCTGTTGGCATTCAGCCATTTGTGAATTTATTGAACACTTGATAAACAAATTCACCGCACATACCATATCAGAATTAACTCTGCACGGTTGTTCCAGCTCAGCCTTTCCGATGCTGAAAGTTTCTTTGGCAAAATCCGGCACGTTGATTGTTGCCGATTCGCTTTGCTGGGGCTGATTTTCATCCGAGCACGCGGCCAAGCTCAAGATAGCTGCGGCGGCACACCCCCATAATTGATACTTTCGCACTTTTGCCTCCATTAAAAGTTATATCTGATACCGGCGGAATACTCCATCATATGGTCAAAACCTTCCACCCCGTCCAAATTAACATGACGAGCCAAAGCCCTGATTGACCAATTATCATCAATATCATACATTATACCGGCACCCAGACGATATCCGTACCCGCTGTCGTTTCCACCCTTGAGCGCCAGGGAAGAATAAGACTTTCTGAACTTATACATTCCCACACCGGCCGTACCTAACAAGCTAAAGCGTTGCTCACAGCCCAAGGGTAAATATCCATACATATCCAAGCCACCGGCCTGAAAAGATGTCCGCAGTTTTTCGTGACTTGCATTATGATTTTTATCTTTATCCGAATACTGGTAAAACAGCTCTGTCCCAAAATACTTGTTATACATTGTACCAAAATTAATCGCCGCCGAACTATAATTAGGTTTCATTCCTTCAGCATTTGCATTTGAATATACATAATCCAAGCCCACATACGGACGATATGTATAGTTTTCCTCTGCCATAGCATTGGCTGAAAGCAACAATACTGCCGCCGCGGCTCCCAAGACAACTTTTTTCATAAGCAAACCTTTCTCAAATTTTTTAGCACTAACAGCAATAATATAAAACAAATTAATTAAAATTAAAGTAAATATTGTTAAAATCTGTTGAGAAAAGTTACAAATAATGCTATAACATATAGAATAGCTTAGCAAAACGGAGCATCATAAACATGACAAGCAGCAACGAAAGAGGTTATACATTAACTGAAGTCATCGGCGTTTTGAGCATTGTCGGAGTATTGGTCATCAGTATGTCAATGCTGGTCAACAGCATGTTCTCTCGTTACAAGACCAACCGCGTGCAAGACCAAATTACCTCTCTGCAAAAATTAATCAATCAACGTTTTGTTGCCGACGGCAACTATCGCTCAGCCACCAAACAACAATTAATCAAAGACGGCGTAATTCCCAAAGATATGGTTATGGGAGACAAAATCATGCACGCCTTTGGTGAAGCCGATATTAAACCCGGCTATTTAACCTTTACCATAATTTTTTCAGAACTTCCGCAAGTTGCCTGTATCAACTTAGGTATAATGAGTTGGATTATACAAGACACCTCTGACTTAGTCTCCATCAAAATCAACTCTGATAAATACAAATGGCCGGGAGCTTCGCAAAACCAAACTTCCACCCTCCCCATAACTACCGTTATGGCGGCCAAGAGCTGCAAACGCGGTTCAGATAACGTCATCGAGTGGGAATTCCAATAACCAACAAAGGAGTAGCCCGTGATTAATATTAATGAAATCAATAAAAATAAAGAAATAAGCACCGGCACTGCCAAAACCAAACGTACCAGCAGCGGCGAGAGTTTTTCCGCCTACCTCAACCGAGCCTCCACCGCTGAAGAAGATGCGCCAGTTTCCATAGCCGGTAGCTTAAGCGGAGCTGATGTTCTGCTCACCGCCCAAATGATAACCGAAGACGACGAGGAAGAACTCCGCAAAAAGAACCTCCAGCGAGGCAAAAAGCTCATTGAAAAGCTTGAAGAAATCCGCGATGGCTTACTGATAGGGAGCATTTCTAAAGAGCGCCTGATTGAGATAGCCCGCTACGTCCGCGAGCAGCCCTTTCCCGCCGCAGATTCGCAAATACAAGAGATTTTAGCCGAAATTGAACTAAGAGTTGAGGTCGAATTAGCCAAACTAACGAAATGACGGTGATAAAACAGCTTTTTTTGTTGCGAAAAGAACAGAAATAATTATCATCTCTAGCATATAAAAATTTAATTGATAAATAAAGAGGAGTAAAACAATGGACAGTGCAATAATATTACCTCCGGATTATAAACCAAGTCCTGATGAAGAATATATGAACGACCAACAAGTCGAATACTTCAGACAAAAACTCTTAAACTGGAAAAAAGAACTCATCGAACAGTCCAATGACACCTTGGAAGACTTACGTTTAGGCGGGCTCAACCAACCAGATGACATTGACCGCGCCTCTATGGAGACCGATAAAGCCATTGACCTTCGTACCAAAGACCGTATCCGCAAGCTCATTGGTAAAATTAACGATGCCTTGCAAAGAATAGAAGACGGTACCTACGGTTATTGTGAAGAAACTGGTGAACCAATTGGTGTAGCTCGTCTTGAGGCACGCCCAATTGCCACTCTTTCGGTTGAAGCTCAGGAACGTCACGAACGTATGGAAAAAACTTACGACGACGACAACCAGCAATAAAGGGATTTTCCATGCAGGAAAAAAACTTTATTTTAGCCTCAGGTTCCCCACAAAGACGTGCCCTTTTGGCACAAATTGGTTTTGTACCTAAAGCAATTATCGCTGCCGATATTGATGAAAGCGAGCACCCGCACGAATGCCCTTCTGCCTACGTCAAACGTATGGCTAAAGAAAAAGCTTTGCACGTAGCCGCCGCACATAAAGGCGAAACCATCTTGGCTTGCGACACCATTGTAACCGTCGGCCAGCGCCTTATTCATAAGGCCAAAGACGATTCCGAACAAACCAAAGTCATGGAGCTGTTATCCGGCCGCACCCACAAAGTTTTAAGCGCGGTCTGCATAATCCGCCCCGACGGGAGCCTTTCGCTTCGTTTGGTCAGTACCAAAATTGTAATGAAAAAGCTTTCACCTGCTGAAATTGCTGACTACGTAGCCTCCCACGAATGGGTAGGTTGCTCCGGTTACAAAATTGAAGGCTGTATGGAAGCCTTTGTCCGCAAGATTATCGGCTCTTACAGCGGCATTGTAGGACTTCCGTTATATGAAACCAAAAATCTGTTAAACAGCGCAGGAATAAAATGACAATAGATACCATAGTTTATGAACAAAACGGTTCCCTCACCAGTATCGCCATGATGGGCGAAGGTACCCTTAAAGAAGTAGATATTATAGACAACGCCAAAGCCGCCGAAGGCAACATTTACTTGGGCAAAATCACCCACAAATTAGACCTTGCCAACGGTCGCAGCGGCTATCTGGTTGATATCAATGACGGCAAAGAAGCCTTTTTAAACGCTGAAGAAAACGGCGTCAAAGAAACCGAATACACTGAAGGCCAAAGTATTGTCGTTCAAGTTCAGCAAGAACGCCGCAGCGAAAAAGGCGCCAAAGTTACCCGCTCTTTGCAGTTCGTGGGAACTTTTTTGGTTTATTGCCCATACCGCAGCCATATAGACTGCTCTGGCCGTATTTTCAATGAAGACAAAGCACAAGAACTCCGCCACATCGTTCAAAACAACATTTCCGGTCAAGAAGGTTGGATAATCCGTACCGCAGCAGCAGATGCCTCTGAAGAAGACATTGCACAAGAAATGTCTGAGCTCCGCAAAGTTTATGACATGGTGCGCACCAAGGCTCGAGCTGAAACCGCGCCCTGCATTCTTTATACCAAAGGCAACCCATTGTTTGACTATATGGCCAACAACTCCATGACGCTGAACAAGGTCATTGTCAATACCCGCAATATGGAAACTGAAATTAAAAACGAGTTTGACGGAGATTTCTCGATTGAAGTTTTGAATGAACCCTTCAAAGCCATGGGGCTTGATGAGGAGATTATTTCTGCCCTATCCAAAGAAGTCCGCCTCAAACACGGTGGCCGTATTTATATTGAAGAAACCAAGGCCTGCGTTGCCATAGATGTTGATACCGGCGACGACCACGGCGGTGGAGCTATTTCTCGTATTAATGAAGAGGCCGCGGTAGAGATTGCACGCCAAATCAGGCTGCGCAACTTGTCCGGCAAGATTATCATTGACTTTGCCGGTTCATCAGAATACCGCTACATCAAACCTTTATTGGCTTTACTTGAAGATGAACTTCACAAAGATTCTGTCCGCAGCCATGTTTTGGGCTTGAGCCGCGCCGGCAATGTAGAAATAATCAGGGTCAGACGCCGCCCGTCATTGTCTGATATTATGAGCGAGGAATGCCCGACCTGCCACGGTACCGGACGAGTAGAAAAATAAGATGAGTGAAATAATCAAAACTTATCGCTGCCCGATTTGCCATAAATTGGTAAGTGGAGATAACAAATATAAACCTTTTTGCAGCAAACGCTGTGCCGATATTGACTTGGGCAATTGGTTCAACGAGGAATATCGTGTTCCGGTAGTTGAGCTTGATGAGCAAGAACTTGAGGAGTTAGCCCAAACCCTCGATGAACAACTTGATAAATAAACCATAGCCCCGAGTTTAACATCGGGGCTGTAACCCCTCTCCGGCGGAGAGGTCGACGGCTAATCCGTCGAGGAAGCTGGCGCAGCTT
>CALXWI010000073.1 GCA_944392325.1 uncultured Alphaproteobacteria bacterium
GAGCCTCGGTGGTTAATTTATGGAAAATACTTCGCCTGATTTTTCCGGCGGTAAAAAGTTGATAATCTCGACTTGCGAACGAGACGCCCCTCTAGGCGTATAAATCAGCAAATAAATCGGGCGTTCTTCCCCTTGGGGTAGGTTTTTGCAAATAGTAAAATCCGCATCGGTATAACCTTGGTTGACTTTTAGCGTAACCAAACGATTGGCCGTGCGAAAATCTTCTTCCGCGGTAAAATCCACCGACGATACCGGCACAAAGTTATCCAAATTGCGCATTAGCAAGTCGCGGCGCCGTTGCTCATAAATGCTGTTGTCGGGATTTTGCTGATTATAAGTATTGATTTTGGCTTTAACGGCCTCAATCAACATCTGATTAAAACAAGTCGGGCGGTTATTTTGATAATCGCCCGATTTAACGGCTGCGGCGGCACTTCCGCAATAAACGAGTCCGCACCCGAATAATGCCCCCATCAAAGCCCGCCGCAACATTTTAGCCTCCTAGAAATTGATTGATTTAGGTGTTCTGGGGAAGGGCAATACATCACGAATGTTAGTAATGCCGGTAACCAGCATCATCATACGCTCAAACCCCAGCCCAAAACCGGCGTGCGGTACAGAGCCATAGCGGCGAGAGTCCAAATACCAGGAGTAATTTTCTTCCGGCATTCCGAGCTCTTTAATGCGTTTAAGCAGAAGGTCATAACTGTCTTCACGCTGAGAACCGCCGATGAGCTCGCCGATTCTTGGAACCAATACATCCATTGCGGCCACGGTTTTGCCATCGGGATTCAACTTCATATAAAAAGCTTTAATCTCTTTGGGGTAATCGCGCACAATTACCGGCTTTTTGAAGTGCTCTTCCGCCAAAAAGCGCTCATGCTCGGTTTGGAGGTCGATACCATATTCCGGAGTATATTCAAACTTTTTGCCGGATTTTTGCATAATTTCAATAGCTTCGGAGTAAGTAATCCGCGCAAAGTCATTATTCATAATATTATCAAGGGTCGTTTTGAGAGTTGGGTCAACAAACTTCTCAAACAGCTCCAAATCCTCGGCGCAGTTTTCCATAATATCTTTTACACAAAAACGCACCATATCTTCGGCCAAATCCATATCATCGTGAATATCGGCAAAAGCCATTTCCGGCTCAATCATCCAGAACTCGGCGGCATGGCGCGGCGTATTAGAGTTTTCAGCACGGAAAGTCGGTCCGAAAGTATAAATATCACCGAGCGCGGTAGCATACATCTCACCGTTAAGTTGTCCGGAGACGGTCAAGTGAGCCTCTTTGCCGAAAAAGTCTTGAGAGTAATCAATTTTGCCGTCTTTGGTGCGCGGTGGGTTGTTCAAGTCCAAAGTTGTAACCTGAAACATTTCGCCGGCGCCTTCACAGTCAGACCCGGTAATAATCGGGGTATGTACGTATTTGAAGCCTCTTTCTTGGAAAAACTTATGGATTGCATAAGCCAACTGCGAGCGGATTCTGAATGCGGCGCCATATTTGTTGGTACGCGGGCGCAAATGAGCGATAGAGCGTAAAAACTCGTCGGTATGTTTTTTCTTCTGCAGAGGGAAGTCATCCGGAGCAATGCTGTAAATTTCAATTTCCTTAGCAATAACTTCGTATTTTTGGTTTCCACCCTTAGATTCGACCAGCTCACCTTTAACCGCTAAAGAAGACCCGGTAGTAATTTTTTTGACATCATCATAATTTTTCAGGGTATTATTGGCAATAACCTGCATATTTTTCAAACAAGAACCATCATTAACTTCAATAAATGAAAAATCCTTGGCATCTCTTCTTGTTCTGACCCATCCTTTAAGTAAAACCTCGGGCAATGGAGTTTCAGCCGCCAGAAGTTTAACGATTTTTGTTCTTTTTAGCATTTATAAACCTCTTTCATCAACATCAAAATTTGTTTGCCAATAAAACAATCTGACGCACTATACAACAATATAATTTAATTGTCTAGCATTGACAATTAATTTATCACGTATAAAATGACACACAAAACCATTAAAAGGAGAACCCCAATGAAGAAGTCTGCCTTATTTTTACTATCCGGTGCGATTCTGTTGTCATCATGTACCTCAGACATCGGCACCAATGTCTATGATGTTAGCAATGCCAATACGGTTAGTCAGGTAGCTCCCTGTACGGTAGTTAGTGTCCGTCCGGTAACAGTTAGAGCTTCTGATAGCGGCAACGGAACGGCATTGGGAGCCATAGCCGGCGGAGTCGCAGGCTCACAAATCGGCAGTGGTTCTGAGGCCGGAGTTTTGGGAGCTTTGGGCGGAGCGTTGATAGGCGGTGTTGCCGGCACCATAGCCGAGGACGAGCTTTCAACCCAGTCAGCATTAGAATATATTGTGCAGCTGCAAAACGGTACATTGCAAACAGTTACGCAAGGTACGGATGTCTGGTTGCAAGCTGGTCAAAAATGTTTTTTGGTATACGGGAGCCACGCGCGCGTTATTCCGGCCAATTAAGTTTTTTAGATTTGGCAGGGCAGGGCGTTTGTTTTATGCAAACGCCTTGTTTTTAAGGGCAAAATAGTACAAAAGCAAAAAAAATTCATTAAAGCATCATTTTTTACTTGACCAAATAAAAAAATACCTTTATATATACGCTCAGTCTTAACTATGGTCCCATCGTCTAAAGGTTAGGACACCACCCTTTCACGGTGGTAATATGGGTTCGAATCCCGTTGGGATCACCAATACAAAAAAGGCTTCCTTTATGGAGGCCTTTTTTGTATTGAGAATAATCCCAACAGGGATTCGAACCCGTGAGGGAGCGCTAAGCAAAAATGCAAACGATTTTGCATTTTTGTCTGCAAGCTCTTTGGAACATCTTATTGAGCAAGGGAGTGACAGCGATCACCGCGAAATTAGATGCCAAAGCGACGAGCAATGCTTTAGCATTGCGTAATCCCGTTGGGATCACCATTTCAAACGGCAGGTATAAAAACTGCCGTTTTTCTTTTGTAAATCAAACGGTTAACCGAGTTCGAATGTTTGTTTTTTGAAAATGTCATTTTGGGAGAATTTTCCGAACTCGTTTGATGATAATCCTTTATTTTTCAATAGATTGACTGAGTTGGAATCAGATTATATTCACATCCATTACAATTTTATTCTTGACAAATACATATACTATGTATAGGTATATTGAATATACTCATTGGGGGTATGTGTTAACTTGTTTAGGAGAAAATAAATGAACGAGAATAAAAACTGCTGTTGTTCATCAGGTTGCCACTGCGGCGACAACTGCCAATGCACGGAAGATAACAAATGCTGTCCGGAATGCACCTGCTATGTTCGCAAGAATAAAGAACTGGTACGTAAATTTTATGAATTGATTGCAGCCCGTCGTTATGATGAAGCTGCCGAGCTGTGCAGTGAGGATTTTGTGTATTATCCGGAAGTCCATACTAAGTTAAAAGGCGTTCAGGCTTTTATTGATTTGGAACGCAGCAATATGGATCCGTTCGGTGACTTTAAGATGACTAATCAATTTATGCTGGCTGATGAAGACCGTGTCGCGGTTTATCTGACCTTTGAAGGAACTTTACAACAAGACGAATGGCACGGTGTTCCGGTAAAAAACAAAGATGTTTATATGGATTTTATGTGCATGTTAAAGGTTAAACATGGCAAAATTGTGGAAAAACGTGCCAAATATGACCGTTATGACATTTTCAAACAGCTCGGTGTTACCAATTTGCCGCTTAAATAGTGTACTCAGCCGGGGCAACATGTATGTTCCGGCTGTACTTTTTTGATTTAAGAATGTATTGTTTTAAGGCTGGTTTTTGATTTTATGCAGAAAGGGTTGAAATGGAAAAGCATCCGAGCCATATAGAAAATATCCCCCGTTTGAACCGTATCGCCGGACAAATTGAGGGAATTAAGAAAATGATTGAAGACGGTCGTTACTGTCCCGAGATTATCAGCCAGTTGCGTGCTGTTCGCGCGGCAGTGAAAGCCGTGGAATCCAACATTTTGCAGAAACATTTGCAGCATTGTGTCGCACAGTCTTTTGCCTCTGCTGAAGACAAAGATAAAAAAATTGAAGAACTTAAAATGCTGTTTGATAAGTTTAACGATTGACAGAAAGGAATTTACAATGGAATTTCAACAAATCCGTGGAGCTACCGTCAAAATCACCTATGGAAGCGGGATTTTTCTTGTTGATCCGTTTTTTGCCGCCAAAGATGAATATCCGCCATTAGAAGCCGGTCCGTTTCCAGACAAAAGATGGCCGACAGTTAATTTGCCGATGAGTATTGAAGAAATAATTTCCGGAATTGATGCTATCATTGTTACCCATCTGCACCCGGATCATCTTGATGAATTTGCCGTTAAAGCGCTGCCAAAGGATATTCCGCTGTTTGTGCAGGATGAAACCGATGCGACGGTTATTCGGCAATATGGTTTTGAAGATGTAAGAATTTTGAGCTATAGCGGTACAAAATTTGGAAATATTACCATGTACCGCATTGACGGACTACACGGACATCCCGAAACAACACAGAAATATTATGATGCCGGAAATCTGAGAGAAACCGCCAGCGGCGTTGTTTTTGAAGCCGATAATGAAAAGACGTTTTATCTGGCCGGCGATACTATCTGGTATGAGAAAGTAGACGAGGCGATAAAAAAATACCGACCGGAAATCATTGCGGTTAACGGCGCGGATGCCCAGTTTGCGGACAGTGGTTCCATTATCATGGGGCTGGACGATATTTTACAGGTCTGCAAAGCCGCTCCTGAAGCTAAAATCATTGTGACGCATTTAGATGCTGTTCCTCATGCTCTGGTCGGCCGTAAGGAAGTTAACGAACTTATTGCGCAGCATAAATTATTTGAACAGATTGTTGTTCCCGATGATGGGGAAGTATGCCATTTTGAAGGAAAAGAATGATAAGATTTTATGGCTTTTAGTTTTTGAACTGATATTCTTACTTACACATCTTTTGATAAGTTTTTGTATTGTTTTTTATTTATCTGAAACAAATTATATGAAGTAAATTTTTTGCAAAAATCAGCTCGGAAACTGTGAGGTAAGCATCACCATTAAAAAAAGTGCCTTAATGGCACTTTTTTTAATGGTGATGCGTAGACTTGTTAAACGCCAAGGAAAGCGTAAGATTTCCGCAGGCGGTGTTACAAGTCAAGTGCCCGAGGCGAAGTTAGCGCGCCGTAGGCAAGCTTTACGAAGCAAGACACCAATCGCAACACCCTCCCTAGTGGAGGGTGATTTTGTATTAATGCCTTACAGACTACCCCCATTTTAATGGGGGTTGAATGCTCACGACGACGATGCTATAAGAAGGTA
>CALXWI010000074.1 GCA_944392325.1 uncultured Alphaproteobacteria bacterium
GATGTTTTGACCGCTGCTCGTGTGTGCCGCTAGTCTCCCCCAAGCTGGGGCAAACGGGCGCCGCAAGCTGGGGCAGCTTGACCCCATCGGTTAGCGGTAGCGAGATTGGGGCCCCATAAAACGCGATGCTTAGATGGTGCTTGTGGATAGCACGATATCTCCTTATATGATTTATGCTTTTGCCATTCTAAAAAACTATCCAACACAGGCAAACGGGCGCCGCCACCGAGGCGGTGGAGCCATCAGTTAGCGGTAGCTTGGTCGGTGCCCAAAAGGCGCGACCACGATGCTCGTGAAGCCCTCGGTTAGCGGTAGCGAGATTGGGGCAAAGGAGGCGCGTTGCTCAAGCTGGGGCAGCTTGACCCCATCGGTTTGTGGTATCGTGCACTGTGCCCCATAAAACGCGATGCTCAGATTGGGTTTGCGTAAAGTTCTATATCTTCTTATAAAGTCTATGGTTCAGCAATTCTAAAAAAATTATCCAACACAGGATGAAATCCTGTGCCTCCGGCTCACGCCGGAGCTCTCGGGCTAGATGACGGCAAAGGTAGTAAATGGGGCCACATAATTGAATATGGCAAATTTTGTCTAGCGGATTTGAGAGAGCTAAGTTATTAAAGAAAAAGGAAATGAGGGGGAAAGGGGCGATGGGAAAGGTGGAAAAAAGAAAAATGGGCGGGGGAAGTGTGAGGCTTGCGCCCTACCCGTTGAGAATTACCACGAGGTGAGGACCGGGCGAACATTGTAGCCGTTGTAGCGGTTGGCGTCGGGGAGGCGGTGCACGCTACCACTGGGCATATCCACAGCGTAGTAGTTGTTGTCGCCGTAGTTGGTAGACGACCAATACCTGCCTTCTGTCATTTTTGTTCCGCCGTTGCTCGAAAGCAAGCTGTTTATTGATGATTTATGGTTATATATGGTTACTAATTGCTCACTAGTCGGTAAGGTTCCGCTGACACCGCAGAATGAGTAGTATCGGCATGATGAATTAGCATTACTCCAATTCATATTAGCTAAATCTTTCATCGCTACATAGAAATTCATACCACTTGCTTTCACGCCAACCACCGTACCATTGCAATAATACAAATCGCCAACTGCACCATTGAGGACTTGTTTCTGGCAACTACCATCTTTCCACTCGTAGCCGCTGGCGCAGGTGCAGGCGGTATATTTACCGCCGCAGGCGGTGCCAGAGCCACCGGAATAGCCGGTGCCGGAGCAAGTGTATTTATAGCTAGAATCGCAAGTGCAGGATTGATATTTGCCGTTACAGGTTTCGCCACTTCCGCTCTCCCCTGCTCCGGTACAGGTCTTGTCATATCCTAATTTAATACAATCTTCGGCGGCACCTCCGCCACAATACCAACCCTCTCCAAAGGGGCATTTTAAGCCGCTCCCTGGGCAGGCAGAATCAGTATAGCCTAATAAAGAGCAATCAGTTACGGCACATTCTGCCGCATATATAGTTTGAGGGATTAAGGACAGACTCGTCCCTAAGAGTAAAAATTTAATTTTCATAACCAAAGCTCCATTGTTTTTAGAGTTAAAACAAATGCCGCTTAAGTTATAAAAACCAAGGCGGCATGGAGCTCAAAAACTGCTTGTGTACAGTCGCTGTTATTCAATATATTACCAGCACTCCACACCATGGTGGATATTCACACAAGGGTGTTTTTGAGACACCACAGCCGGTTCGTCCAACTGCATATTTAGAATACCACGCAAGGCGCAAAGTTGCAAGTCGTTTTTGATGTAATCATCAAATTGGTGGTTGAGAAGAGAGAAGATAAATTAATTTGATGGACAATTTTGTCTAGCGGTTTTAAGGAAGGCAAGGTATTAAGAGGAAAAGGAGAAATGAGTAAAGTGTTTGATGGAGGGGAAAGTAAGATAAGACAGAGAAAAGAGTGGTGAGGAGAAAACGGAAAAAGTAATTGCTCCGGCAAAGCCGGAGGCACAAGCTGTGATACAGCTTGTGGTGGATGATTGTTTTTATAGCAAACTAATATCCTGTGGTAAATTTGTTATAGCGGTTTTAAGAATGCTAAGTCATAAGAGAGAAAGATAAAAGAAAAATATAAAAAAAGAAAATGGGCGGGGGAAGTGTGAGGCTTACCCCGCCCCTGCCCGCTTACAATTACCACGAGGTGAGAACGGGGCGGACGTAGTAGTCGTAGTAGTTGGTGTCGGTGCCGTCAATGCCACCACTGGACATATGCACGACATAGAAGTCGCCGCCGCCGCTGTAGCTAGACGACCAATAATAATCATTTGTCAATTGTGTACCTCCGTTTGTAGAAAGTAAGCTGTTTATCGCCAATTTATTGTTATATATATCTTGTAATTGATATAATGTTGGCAAGGTACCCTTAAGGCTACCACAGAAAACATAGCTAGAGCATTGACTGTTAGCATTAGTCCAACTTAGCTTTCCTAAATCTTGCATTGCGATATAGAAGTTCATACCGCTGGCCTTAACGCCAACCACCGTACCATTGCAACAATATACTTCACTATAAGCGCCATTGTTTTGGTTTGCACAAGGATTTGTTATCTGGCAGCTTCCGTCTTTCCACTCATAGCCGCTGGCGCAGGTGCATGCGGTGTATTTGCCGCCGCAAGCAGAACCGGAGCCACCGGAATAGCCGGTGCCGGAGCAAGTGTATTGGTAAGTTGATGGGCAAGAGAGAACACAACTGCTGCCATTCCAAATATAATTGCTTGAGCAATTGCATTTAGTATACTTACCACCACAAGCAGTGCCGGAGCCGCCGGAGTAACCGGTGCCGGCGCAGGTGTATTTATAACTAGAATCGCAAGTGCAAGATTGATATTTGCCGTTGCAGGTTTGCCCGCTTCCGCTCTCCCCTGCTCCGGTGCAATCTTTATCATAACCCAATTTAATACAATCCTGTGCCGCCGTGCCACCGCAATACCAGCCGTTGCCGAAAGGACATTTAACACCCTTACCATTGGGGCAAGAGGTTTGGATATAGCCCAGAGCATAACAATCTTGAATTGGGGACACGCATTGCGCGTTTAAGCTTTGAGGCAAAAAGGACAGAGATGTCCCTAAGAATAAAAAGGATATTTTTTGCATAATAACACCTGTATCAACATTTATCTTCACAAGAATTATTATAACAAAAAAGAAAATATCTTTCAATTACTATTTTTAATTAATGGCAAAAATGGGGACGGGAAAAGAGTTAATTGCTCCGACTTAGCCGGAGGCACAAGCTGATACAGCTTGTGGGGGATGATGTTTTATGTGGCGTTATTTTATTTGCAGGGGTGATTTTATTTAGCTACCTGAAAGAGTGCTAAGCAGCAGCGATTAGCCCTTAAAACAGGATTTATAAATCAAAGTTTTTGTTTTTTTGGGCTCCCAAACAAAGAAAATAAGCAAGTAGATAAAGCCTCTTAACATTGCCGTAGCGATGAGATAAAGGCAGAAATTGGCTAAAAATTCAGAAGGAGAGCTTAAGGGCAAAGCGCTCATAAATAGCTCGGAAATGAATAATAATGTAATTAATAATCCGCAACTCAAAAATTTTATAATGTTTTTAAGCGGATTGTTCGAAATACCTGAAATGCCAAGTAAATATCTTTTTAAAATATATGGTAAATACAAGTAAAGATAAGCAAAAGCTAGCGGCGCTAATATTATTTGATAAAATATCGTAGTAACCGGTGGAAAAATAAATAATGAGCCGAAGAAATAAGCCATTGCAATATGTAAATTTTGGTGTGTTTGCCAATATGGGCGTATGTGTTGCCAATGCTTGATTATCAAGAATCTAATCACGCTAATTAATATTGCATAGATAATTAGTGGGGCAAAAACCAAAATACTGCCGATAACAGCGTTGCCAAGACTACCCCAAGTCATAATAATATCTTGTGGCTGAAACATTTTATATATAAATGCACCAAGGTAAGCCAACAATTCGCCGGCGATAAACCATGCCTTGCCTGAAACAGGGCAGCGGATTGCTCCATAAACCTTCAAAAGGGTATAATAGGACAAAACAAACCACATATAACCAATTAAAATTCGACCTTCAAACCGGCAAACTTGATTTAAATCTTCTCTAAACCAATGAAAATAGTTGTTCCTGCCGAATGTAAGGTAATTGTCAACTATACCTACTAGACAAGTTTGATCTCCTTTATCCATATCAATAAAAAGCCCATAATTATTGATAACAAGGATAATAAATAATAGTTCCAGAGCAAGATATTTGGCTATTTTCATTTAGTTAATCCTTTAAGCGCTTTATGATGGCAGGAATATATCATTAATGCATAAAAAACAATACGCAAAGCTGCAATCATAACTATAAATATTGCCAAATGAGCAGCAATGTTCATTAAATAAGAAAAACAAAAACCACAAACAATAA
>CALXWI010000075.1 GCA_944392325.1 uncultured Alphaproteobacteria bacterium
GAGCTCATAAAGCTGGTAACGTTGCCTTCATCGGTGCCGACAAGCCGTGGCGGATATTCAACGTGATAACGGGCAACCGTTTGGGCTTTCTCCGGGAATTGGAGAAGGTTCAAAATCTTGCCGTTGTCAAGGCACAGGGCAATGCCGCTGGTATTGGGGATCTCTTCCATTTTGAGCTTGCGATTGCTGTAGGCAAAAGGAATCCCTTTAACGTCAAAACTGCCACAGACATAAAAGACAGCGTCTTCACCTTGGGCTTTAGCGTCTTTGACGGTGACTTTGGAGCGTCCGTCGTGCATATTTTGGCACAAAATGGCACTTTTGTCGCCAAAGCATGGAAACAGCATAACCGAATCTTTTTGCGGGACAATGCAGTCTTTCCATGGAAACAGCAACGCCTGCGTGTTGTCAAAATCAGCTGGTGCGGTTTCGTTAGTAGGTTTGAACAGAGGCATCACAAAAACGCGCGTGTTATGGTGGCGGCGGACAACTAGCAGGGTGTATTTAAGCTCATCCGGAACATTTATGCGGAGGCTTAATCCGTAGTCGTTGCCGATGCCCATTTGCCCGCTGCGAGCCTCATAATCACTCATGGGCCAGGTAATGACGCTCAAAATCGAGCGGTTGGCTTTTTTGAGGGCAATACCTTTGACATCAGGAGCCAAGGCCAGAGTCCCGTGAAAGTCTTTAATTTCGTAAACATCAAAGGCTTTAATCGGGCGGGGACCGTCTTCCAATTCAACCGTGAGGTTGTTGTAAGCGTTGATGTCGTACTTTTCATTTTGATAAAAAGTAAAAGGGTAATCACGTTTGGAAATAGTGATACGACTGCCACCGCCAAACATAAAATTGTTTAGCTGGATGGCATTGGAGCCATAAACGCCAAAAGACAAAACCGTGTCGCGTTTGACCTCAAGCGAGGGAGTGTCAGCTTGGTCGCTGCAAGAGCATAAAGCGCTAACAATCAGAGCAAAAATAATACCAATAAGTCTCATAATAAAAAAAATTTAGGTGAATAATAATAGTTTATTGGACAAAAATGTAGCACAGATAATTTTTTTTGCAAGTTTTTTTAAACACTAAATTTAGATTTGGGCATTATAATGTCTCAATTATTGAGGAGGAACTATGGAACCGATTAGTACAAAGAAACTGGCGGAGATTGTGTATTCAAGTTCAAACGTGATTGATGCCGATATTAAAGAGATTGTGACCGACAGTCGCAAAGCCCACAAAACCTGCGCCTTTGTGGCGATTAAAGGAGAGAAATTCGACGGGCATGACTTTGTTAAACAAGTGATTGAGCAAGGGTGTCCAGTGGCGATTGTGTCGCGTTTGTTGAAAGATGTGCCGGCGGTAAGGCAGATTGTGGTAGCGGATACGCTGGAGGCTTATGGCAGAATCGGGGCCTACCATCGGAGCCGCTTCAATGGAAAGGTTATCGGTTTGACAGGAAGTGCTGGAAAAACCACAACCAAAGAGGAAATCAAGTTTGTGCTGAGCCGCTTTGCCGATGTATATGCTACGGAAGGAAACCACAATAATCATATCGGCGTGCCGGAGACTTTGTGCAACCTCAATTTGACCGCGGATTATGCCGTGATTGAAATGGGAATGAGTGCAAAAGGCGAGATTGCCAAGCTGACATCGTGGGTCAAGCCTGATGTGGCGATTATTACCAATGTGTACCCCATGCATATTGAGTTTTTTGAGAATTTTAAGGGGATTGCCGAGGCTAAGGCAGAGATTTTTGAAGGCCTGAAAAAAGGCGGAACCGCAATTATTAACGGGGATACCAATTATGCTGATTTGCTGGTGGCCAAAGCCGATGAAAAAGCGGCGCAGGTGGTGCTGTTTGGCTCAGCCAATGACCCAAAAGTCAAAGAACTGCCGCAAGGTTGCGAGGTGAGGGCAAATATTGGCGGGCAGAAGGTTAAGTTTGAGTTGTCAGAAGTCGGAGAACACCATATC
This sequence comes from uncultured Alphaproteobacteria bacterium, assembly GCA_944392325.1. GTDB lineage: Bacteria > Pseudomonadota > Alphaproteobacteria > RF32 > CAG-239 > HGM16780. The sequence goes on from CALXWI010000075.1 coordinate 1,972, forward strand.
AGCAACGCGTTGTGCGTGTTGAGCGTGGTAAAAGCTTTGGGGCTGGATGTTGAAAAAGCCGCCGCAATGCTTAAAGATTTTGGTGCTTTGCCGGGGAGAGGGCAGAAGTCTCGCCTGAAGCTCCCTAAGGGCGGAGAATTTACTTTGATTGATGACAGTTATTCCGGACAGCCAGAGGCGATGCGTTTGGCGATTGAGGCGCTTAGCAAAATGCCGCGGCCGCAAGGCGGGCGGAAAATTGCTGTGCTGGGAAAAATGGCCGAACTGGGTGATATGTCAAAGGAAAAACATATTGAAATCGGTATGGCGCTGAGAGATGCTGATGTGGATGTGGTTATTGGTGTGTGCCCAGAGATGAAAGATATGTTGGCGCAGCTAAAACCAGCTCAAGAGGCGCATTATTTTGAAAATAAAGACGGGTTAGATGAATTTTTATTAAATAACTTGTTGCAAAATAATGATATTGTACTTATAAAGGGAGCAAGGTATTCTTCAAAATTATATCAAGTGACTGAGGCTTTGATACAAAAAGGGAGATAAAAGTATGAAATGTCCGTTTTGCGGCTGTGATGATACGCAGGTAAAAGATTCTCGCAATGCCGATGATAATACCGCTATCAGACGGCGGCGTGAGTGTCCGGAGTGTGGCTCGCGTTTTACGACGTATGAACGAGTGCAGCTGCGCGATTTAATTGTGGTGAAGCGTAATGGTGAAAAAGTACCCTTCGACCGTGATAAGTTGGCGCGCTCAATCAGCCTTTCGGTGCGCAAGCGTCCGGTCGATGCAGAGCGTGTGGAAAAGGTGGTCAATTCTATTCAGCGGAGATTGGAGGTATCAGGAGAAAGTGAGATTCCTTCGGAGGTTATCGGTGAATATGTGATGGAGGCCTTGGCTAATTTGGACCATATAGCATATATTCGTTTTGCTTCGGTGTATAAAGATTTTCGCGAGGTGAAGGATTTTGAAGATTTTGTGGAAACCATCGATCGTTTGGCTAAGCCCGAGCAGTTCGAAAAAGATAAATTATAATTGGTAAAAGAGGTTGTTATGGCTAAGTTTGTGTCTGAAAAAATTAAAATGAAAACCGAATCTCGTTTGGCTGCCGTGCAGGCTACTTATATGATTGCTTTTGGGCAACTGCCGGTTGATCAGGTGATTAAAGATTTTCAGGATGGAAATGTTGGGCGTTTTGTGATTGAGGAAGATACTGATACCCAGCAAGAGGAAATGGTCGAAGTCAATAATATGGACAAGGCTTATTTTGAGCAGATTGTGCGCGGGGTACAGAAAAATAAAGAAGCGCTCGAAAAGTCTTTGCATTTGTATTTGGCGGAAGGTTACTCGTTTGAAAGAATGGACGGGACTTTGCAAGCCTTGCTTTTGTGTGCGATTTATGAGATAATTAATACGCAGGACGTGGATGCAAATGTGCTGATTAAGGAATATGTGGACTTGGCTTATGCTTTCTTTTCTAAAAAAGAGCCGAAGATGGTAAATGCCTTGCTGGATAAGATTGCTAAGGAAGTTCGTTAGAAATAAGAGAGATAGTTGATGGCGAAGCTTAAAGTTTATGAGTATCCGCATCCGATATTGCGCCAGAAAGCCCAAAAGGTTGAAAAAGTTGATGATGAGTTGCGCAAGCTGTTGGATGATATGCTGGAGACGATGTATGAAGAAGTCGGGGTCGGTTTGGCCGCGCCGCAGGTTGGTGTGTCTAAACGGATGCTGGTGATTGATTATGAACGTGATGAAGAACACCCCGGAAACCCGATTTATATGATTAATCCGGAGATTATTTGGAAGTCGGAAGAGAAAGTTTGCGGTGAGGAAGGGTGCTTGTCAGTCCCGGGGCAGAGGGCAGAGGTGGAGCGCTTTGCCAAAATTAAGGTGCGGTATGTGGATTATCACGGCAAGCAGCAGGAAGTTTTGGCGGAAGATTTTTTTGCCATAGTGATTCAGCATGAGATGGACCATCTGGA
>CALXWI010000076.1 GCA_944392325.1 uncultured Alphaproteobacteria bacterium
CCCATGCCGGAGCCTTGTCCCCAGACATCGCATTTTAATTTATAATGGGTATTCCCGTCACAATCTTTACAGCTATCGGTCAGCACGTATCCGGCTTTAATCTCGTCATAAGGATAATCCGAGCACAATTTACAACACGAGGCATATAATCCGTCACAGGCATCGCCGACACCCGCCTCGTCTGGACCGGTACAGGTCAAGGTATTCTCCACCGGGCAGGCATTGACGCAGGTGGCATGGCAGCTGCTGTCAAACGGGCAAGTACCCGATGGTTTTTGCCCCTCAGGGCACGGCGTACAATCATAACCGCTTTGTTCACACTGCTCTTTGCCGTTTATTTCCCAATCAGGACCTCCGCTGGAAGATGATGGGCCTTCATCTGTCCCCACACCAGCCGCGCCGCTACAATTCCCCGCATCGGTAATAAAGCACACGGAGGCAAGCTGGGGCAGCTTGACCCCATCAGTTACCGCCAGAGAGATTGGGGCAAACAAGTCGCGTTGCTCAAGCTGGGGCAGCTTGACCCCATCAGTTACCGCCAGAAAGATTGGGGCAAACAAGTCGCGTTGCTCACCACCGAGGCGGTGGGGCCATCGGTTTCCGGTATCTTGTTCCCGTATTTCTAAGCGCGATGCTTCCTGTTCTTTGGGTGGATAGGTTGGTTGTGAAAAAAGAGGGGACGGTTCGGACACAAGGTGTGTCTGACGAAAGCTATCATGCGTGTGTGTGTAGATAGATAGCTCATCCGAACCGTCATCAATAAAAACTGCTTGCTTATTTAAATTGGCTGAAACTTCAGGTGCGGCTACAATCAGTGCCGCCAAACCCGATACTGACACACTCAGTATCTGCATCATCTTCATCATAATAACACCTTTTAGCTACATTTATCTCCACGAATCTCATTATAACAAAATTCAAAATGTTTGTAAATAGACAATTGAGCGTAAAAGTGAAAATTGTGGCTTAGTTGTGGCAAACGGGGCAAAAAATGAGGTATAGGCTCAATTTTTGCTAATATTTGTGGTTGTATATTCTGATTTTATGTGATATCGTGCCAAAATCTTAATAATTTATTGGGAAAGTTGGTGTAATATTTGCTTTAATTGGATTTAGGCTTTGTTTAAAAGGATTATAAAATGACAATAAGAAGCGCATTTGAGGTATATAATAATACATTAGTGCCTATGGTTATTGAGCAGACTTCACGAGGAGAGCGCTCGTTTGATATCTATTCTCGCTTGCTTAAAGAGAGAATTATCTTTTTGACCGGTGAGGTGAATGATGAAGTGTCTTCTTTGGTATGTGCTCAGTTGCTGTTTTTGGAATCTGAAAATCCTAAAAAAGATGTTTATATGTACATTAACTCCCCAGGGGGTGTGGTAACTTCAGGCTTGGCTATGTATGATACCATGCAATATATTAGCTGTGATGTGCATACTCTGTGTATCGGACAGGCTTGCTCTATGGGTTCTTTGCTGCTGACTGCCGGTACTAAAGGCAAGCGCTTTGCTTTGCCTAACTCTCGAATTATGATCCATCAGCCAAGCGGTGGTGCTCAGGGTAAGGCATCTGATATTGAGATTCAGGCAAATGAAATATTAAAAATGAAACGTGCGCTGAATAATTTGTATGTGAAACATACCGGACAAAAGTTGAGCGTGATTGAAAAAGCTATGGATAGAGATAATTTTATGAGTCCGGAAGAGGCTTTGAAGTTCGGACTGATTGACCAGATTGTAGCTAATCGTGATGAAATTAAAAAGTAAGGTAAAATTATGAGCGATAAAAAAGACAACGATAAAAACGAGATTTTGCATTGTTCGTTTTGCGGTAAGAGCCAGGATGAAGTCAAAAAACTGGTAGCCGGACGCGGTGTTTATATTTGCGATGAATGTATTGAAGTGTGCATCAATATTGTGGCCGACGAGCTGAGCGAGATGGAGCAAGGTGCCGGTGGTAATTCTGCCGAAAGCTTGCCGACGCCTTCCAAAATCAAAGAATTTTTGGATCAATATGTTATCGGGCAGGATTATGCCAAAAAGGTGTTGTCAGTAGCGGTGTATAACCACTACAAACGTTTGAACAGTAAAAAGGTCAATAAAGATATTGATATCCAGAAGTCAAACGTCATTCTTATCGGCTCGACAGGTAGCGGTAAGACACTGCTGGCGCAGACCTTGGCCAAGATTTTGGATGTGCCGTTTGCGATTGCCGATGCGACAACTCTGACCGAGGCCGGATATGTTGGTGAAGATGTTGAAAACATTATTCTGAAATTGGTGCAAAACGCTAATTATGATATCGAAAAGGCGCAAAGGGGCATTGTTTATATTGATGAAATTGACAAGATTACCCGCAAGTCTGATGGGCCGTCAATTACGCGTGATGTATCAGGTGAAGGCGTACAGCAGGCTTTGCTCAAAATTATTGAGGGAACAGTTGCCAATGTGCCGCCGCAAGGGGGACGTAAGCATCCGCAACAAGAGTTTTTGCATGTTGATACGACCAATATCTTGTTTATTTGTGGTGGAGCGTTTGCCGGTTTGGAAAAAATTGTAGCTCATCGCGGTTCTGATACCTCTATTGGTTTTGGAGCTAAAGTTGAGGCGCCGGAAGACAAAGGTATCGGTGAAATTATTAAAGATGTGCAGCCGGAAGATTTGCTAAAATATGGTTTGATTCCGGAGTTTGTCGGTCGTTTGCCGATTATTGCTACTTTGGGTGATTTGAATGAAGATGCTTTGATTAAGGTTTTGACCGAGCCGAAAAATGCTCTGGTTAAGCAATATTCAACTTTGTTTGAGATGGAAGGCGTTAAGCTGACCATTACCGATGCGGCGTTGCGTGCCATTGCGAAAAAAGCAATTGAGCGTAAGACCGGTGCCCGCGGGTTGCGCGCTATTATGGAAGATAATCTGTTGGAGTTGATGTATGATATTCCGGATATGAAAGATGTGGTGGAAATCATTATTGATGAAAATGTGATTAATGACGGGGCTGAGCCTAAGTTTGTTAAGGGTAAGCGTGAGAATGCTGAAAACGAAACGACTGAAAAAACGGCTTAAAACGGAGTAATGCCAAAAGCTCAAAGGCTCGTCAATATGACGAGCCTTTGTTTTGTAATGTAATATTTGTTATAGTATCCAACAAGTATAGTTTGAAGCTCCCCAAACTTTTTTAGAACCATCACTTTGTATTACTAATGAACTGCAATCGCATGTTCCTCTAGGATCTCCTCCTTTGGATTTGCATTCACTTATTGCAACAGAACATTCTGTTGTACCTACGTCTTTGCAATTACTATAGCAAGAACAACTGCTCTCACAGCATTTGAATTGATAACTACTATATTTTTTACATGCTATACATTTACCGCAAGAATTAGTCGAACCACATCCATTTTCACAAGATACTTCAGTAACATCACAATCATAATTGTAAGAACAAGATTCACAGATGTTGCAAGAATTATAATTACATTCATAAGGTTTACGACAAGTAGTTCCTTTAACATCACAATCATAATTGTAAGAACAAGATTCGCAGATGTTACAAGAATTATAATTACATTCATAAGGTTTGCGACAAGAAGTCCCTCGAACATCGCAATCCGGATTATGTACACATTCATAACAAGAGTTGCCACATTCGGTAGTTGCTACTTTCTTTTTAGTATCTTTGTAGTTACATCTCGGGTAAAGAGATCCTTGCGAGCAAGTGTTGGAACAGCGATAACAAGTACCACACTCGCTACTACCAGCAGGAGACCCTGAGAAATTAGGTCCGGTTCCATATGGGCAATTACATTTATAACATTTGCTACCGCATTCCGTAGTTCCGGCAT
>CALXWI010000077.1 GCA_944392325.1 uncultured Alphaproteobacteria bacterium
TAAATATCACCGCAAGCTTTTTCATATCTATATACCTCAAAATTTAAGTTATAAAAATTATAGCATTAAGAGTTGAATATAAGGTTAAGGGTAGGGGACAAGGTACCTTGAAAGTAACGTAAATTTATTACACCTCCACTATCTAAGCATCGCGCCTTTGGGGCACCGAACAAGCTACCGGTGACTGATGCCCGCGGGGGCTCCCCGCTCAAACGGCGCCCGTTTGCCTTACCTGATAAAAAGTTGAGGCTATATTGTAATTAGGCAAATTGAGGTTACATATATTTTGCAAGTTGTCACAAGCATCTTGCTAAAATCTATAAGATTTGTCTTCACACAAAAAACAAATATTATTATGCCATTATCACCTTAGTTCTGAAAACTCCGGTATCTCCCTTCCGGAGTTTTTTTTATAATAATGCATTTTCTGCTTTTATCTCGCCCAAAAAGCGGTTATAGTATACCCCAAGTTAAACCTAAACCTTTTGAGGATTCTTTTATGCGCCGATTAGTTTTAAGCCTGTTAGCCTTAATTTTGTTTCCGAGCCTTGCCTCCGCCCAAAAAGCCGAAGACATCGCCAAGATTGAAAATTACCTCAACAACATCAAGACTCTTAAAGCCTCTTTTGTGCAGATAGCCAGCAATGCCAATACATCAGAGGGGGAATTATACATTGCCAAGCCCAATAAGATTCGCATGGAGTATGCTGATCCGGTTAATGTTACGATTGTCGGCGATGGCAATTTTATTGTTTATAATGATAAAGAGCTCGACCAAGTCACCCATATTGATTATGATGATGTACCGGCCAGCCTCATCTTAGCGAATGACATCAAAATTGACGGCCACAACATCAAACTGGTTGATTTTTATAAAGACGCCGGCACCACCGAGGCGGTTTTAGAATATAATATCAAAGGCGAAACCAGCCCGATAACTTTGGTGTTTAACAATTCTCCGTTTGAGCTCAAACAGTGGAAATTGGTTGACCAACAAGGCACCGAGATTAATGTTTCGCTTTATAATTATGAGCAAGATACTCCGCTGGATTCGTCGCTGTTCAAGTTCAAGGAAAAAGACAACAAAAAATCTTTCAACCGTAAGAGGGGGTAACTTATGGCTAATATCCGCCTTGCCACTTGGAATGTCAATTCCATCCGCATTCGCCTTGAGCTTCTCCGCAAATTGGTGGAGCAATATCATCCGGATATTATTTGCTTGCAAGAGGTCAAAGCCAAGCCGGAGGATTTTCCTTTTGACGAGGTAAAGTCGCTGGGCTACCCGCATATTGCGCTTTATTCCCAAGCCGGCTATAACGGTGTTGCGATTTTGAGCAAGCAAGCCTTCTGCGGCGAATGCAAGCATAATTGGGTCGGCAAGGAAGACGCCCGCCATATCAGCGTCTTTTTGCCGAATAATATTGAGCTTGATAACATTTATATCCCTGCCGGCGGTGATATCCCCGACCCCATAGCCAATCTTTCCTTTGCGCATAAACTAACCTTTATGGATGACATTGCCGAATACTGGGAAAACCATCGTAGCGACTATGCCGGACAAAAGAAAATCATCTGCGGAGATTTCAACGTTGCCCCGTGTGAAAATGACGTCTGGAACCACAAACAACTGCTCAAAATCGTGTCCCATACGCCCATAGAGGTTGAGCGCCTGTCGCGCCTGCGTAAATCTCTGGATTTTATTGATATCGCCAGAGAGTTTCACCCCGAGCCGGAAAAACTTTATAGCTGGTGGAGCTACCGCAACCCCAATTGGCAGACCAACAACAAAGGCCGCCGCTTAGACCACATCTGGGTCACACCGGCACTCAAAGACAACCTCCAAGCTTACCAAATCGTGACTGAGGCTCGTGCCTGGGATCGCCCCTCCGACCACGTTCCGGTTATTGCTGATTTCAGATTTTAAGCTTATACCCGCCTTCTTCGGTCAAAATCAGGAGCGATTCCTCATCACCTTGTTCAACCTTTTGGCGCAGGCGGTAGATATGCGTTTCAATCGTATGGGTTGACACCTCGGGACTATATCCCCACACTTCTTGCAACAACTCGTTTTTTGACACTATATGGTCTTTGGTTTTGTAAAGGTACTTAATTACCGCCACTTCTTTTTCCGTCAGTTTAATAATTTTGCCGTTGTTAAGGTTAATAATTTCCTTGCTTATCGGGCGGAGCTCATAGCAATTAAAGCGCAAAAAACCGTCGCTGCTGTTTTCAAAACGATTAATACAGCCGCGCAAATCATCAATCAAAGCACTCAGATGAAAAGGCTTGCTGAAAATATGGTTAGCCGGCAAGCGCACCTCATCTTCATCTTCTGATGTCAAAAAGAATACCGGCACTTTTTGCTGCAAAGCGGTTTTTAGTGCGGCGGTATCTTCATCAACAATAATAATATCAAAATGCACAGCCTTGTCATCTTCGCCAAATATATCAAACTCCGGCTCTGCCAGTTTGATTTGCTCGGCCAAATCATCAGCCAACAGCTTGTTTTCAGATAGCAATAAGATATTAGACATCAGAAATCAACTCCCACGCCGGCCACAAAGGCATAACCTTTGTTGTTGTTGCGTATATCATCATTTTCGCCGCGAAAATCAACTTTTGCTGCCGCGGCATAAATATTAACATATTTGTTGAGCTGAAACTCATTCGCCAGCATTAAAATCTTGTCTTGGTTGTCGGTATTTTCCGCCTTAGCCTCAAAATAGGTCAACGACGTCTGCAACGGCCCAAAACGATACCCGATTCCCAAGTTCCAAGCCTCGCCTTCACGGTAGTTGTCAAACAAATCTGGCGCTTTGGGGTCATTGCTGTTGGTTGTAATTGCATAATCGCTGCCGTCCACATAAGTCTTGCGATAACTTCCGCCCACGGTCCAGTTTCCGCGTTGCAAAGCCATACCGGCGCTAAACTCTTTATCATTTTTATAGTAAATTCCATAACCCACAGAGGTTGCCAAGTTAGCAAAGCCAAGGTCGGTCTCTTTTACTGCCGCCAACACATAAGCATCATCGCGAGCATATTTGGCAAATCGGTTTACCAAGCCGCGCCGGTTGTCAGTATCCGGAGTATAAGTTACGCCCACGGTTGTCCCATAGAACTCCGGAGTATAATAAGATATTTTTGGCGCTACGCCGTCAGTATTAATATTGGTTGAGTTCAAGGTTTTGAAACTTGTATAAGTCGAGTTCCGGCGGTACCAGTTTGGATTGCTGATAAAATCCACAATATCGGAGTTATTCACCCCTAGCGGCTCTGCGCTGGGAGCTCCGACCGCCAACTGCACCGCGGCATTAAAGGTTTCACCAATCACCCATTGCCCCCACGGCGCTGATATTGAGGCATAAATTTCTTTACCCCAGCTCCCGTTATTAAAATTCTGAATTTCTTTGTCTGAAGCTGCCATAAGGTCCAAATACACCGCGGCGCTGTAGCCGTTATCAAAATCCTGCTCTGCGGATAAATATACAAATCCGCTTGCCGGATAATGGTTGTTTTGGTTTAGGGGCTCATATCGCGTCGCCACGTCCGAATATCCATAAAGCATCCGCGCTCCGCCGGCCACATCAAGAATGGTCTCAGAGGCGCTTGCCGTACCGGCGGCTAACACCAAGGGCATAATAAACTTTGCGATTTTCATTTTTATCCCGCTTTGTTGTCACTAATACCCAAATTTTAAGGCCAAAAACTTAAGATTCAATAAAACTTTTGTAAACATAAGTTACAAA
>CALXWI010000078.1 GCA_944392325.1 uncultured Alphaproteobacteria bacterium
GAATATCGCCAAAAAGATAATCGCTAAACTTTAACCACCTCTCCCTCAGGAGGGAGAGGACGACGGTAAGCCGTCGGAAGAGGGAGGCTACAAGCGCCATGCGCTTGCCCCCCCTTTTTCTCCCAAAAAAAACAGCGCCTTGTTTGAAAACAAGACGCTGTTTTTAGTACTTACTCATTCCGCATCCTTATTCCACGAGGTCAGAATTTTATCCTCCCCTCGGTCATAAATGCAAAAATCAGCATAACAAGGTAAATTGAAGAAGTAACCAAGCCGTGAAGAGTAATACCGCCCATCACCGCGGCGCTCCAAAAAGACAACCGGCGCGAATACAGGGTCATATTCTTTGCTGCCATCACGGCTCAAATCGCTAAAATCAACCCAAACGCCGTTGATACAAGCCTCTTTCAAACTCCAGATTTGCGGAGCACAGTCATCATCGGCATACATAAAAAACTTGACTTTGTCTTTACGCTTCATCTTGGTATAAAACTCTTGATAGCACTTAAACGCCAGTTTTTTGCCATTCCAGTTAATACCCAAACCATGAGGCGTAATCAAATCAATCGTCCCTTCATGCACGACCAAATTTTTCAACAACAGGTTATCGTTGGTGAACATCGGCCTCAAGACTAGCGCCTTGTACAAACTTGATATACCGGTAATCTGAACTTCAACAGGTTTATCAAATACGCCGTCCGGAATTCGCTTCATCACAAACTCGGGGATTACGCCGATAGCTCCGTTACCGAGCTCTAATACTGTTAACTGAGAGCTGTGGGTGCTTTTTACAGCCTGATACACTTCCAAGCGTTCAAACAGATTTTGATAATAAACCATTTCCATATTGATTATTATTTATCTAAATGAAAACTTTTAATTACCTTAAACCGCGGCGTCCCGTTGACAATATCCATCAGCGATGCCAATACAAAATTAGCCTTCGGAATCATTTTTTTAGAGTTGAGTATCAGTGATGCTTTTTGGCTTTTAGTCTCCAGCCATCCGTTATTAAACTCCAGAGCATAAGTCTTGCCGACCAGCCAATTAGCACAATAGAAACAACTTTCTTTTAGCTTATAGTCTTCCCATTTTGACTTAGCTTCCCAGTCATAAAGGGAAACTTTGCTTCCGTCAACAAAGACCAAACCGGCAATGATGTTTCTGATGCTATCTCCGCTTTTGAATTGAGCTATCTCTACGGAGTGTAAGTTGCAGCTCAAATTTGTATCAAACGGCAAATCTTTACGGTCAAAGATAATCGAATATTCATGATTGTTCAATGCCAGCTTGGTGTGACTCATTGCTATGACCTTAAAGGTTAATAACTTTGGTCTGGTCCCGCACAGCGCATAAGCTTCCAAGGTCGGTTCAAATATCAACGGAGGCAGACAAGACGTAATTGAGAAGTCGTAGACTTGCAGCGGATATATCTCTCCAACTTTTAGGTCCAAATCAGATTCGATAAATCCTCCTCCAATCCCGTCAGTTAAGCTGACTTCCGCATAACCTTTCATCACTTTTGTTACTTGGCAGTTGTATACTTCGCCAATTTTAAACACTTTAGAATAATCTTCCATAATGATATATTTTTAATTAATAATAGATTTTAACAAAATCCATATATCGCATTTTGTTGCCAAAGTCAAGCTATTTTTGTCTAAATCAGTAGGCTAGCGCCGCCGAACCGGCTCCCTTTCCGCCAACTCTTTTTTTACGCGCTTTTCAATATCATCAAGCTTTAAGCTCAATGCCGCCGACGGATTAGCCTTGCGCGCAGCTTTAATCTGCTTTTCTGCCGTTTCAAAAGCCCGTATCCTGACGCTGAACTCCGCCGCCGCATAATTGGCATAAGCCTCGTCCCCCTTCATGCCATATGCCCGCGCCAACAACAACCACGTATAAGCATTGGCGCGTTTAATTAAGGCTTTGTTGAGCAAACCGATAATTTCGTTTACGTCTTTAGGAGAGGGAGAATTTTCTAACATCGCCTGCGCCAAATTTTCTTGCAAAAGGGGCGAGGTCGGTAATAACTCATACGCCTTGCGATAATTTTTGACCGCCTCCGGCAATTTGCCTGATTCCATCAAAAACTGCGCCTTCAGCTCATATAAAAATGGATTGTCAGGCTCCCTCCCAATCAAAATATCCAATTTGGCCAGAGCCTCTTGCAGCTTAAATTGCTTAAACAAGGCTATCGACTGCGCATATAGCGCCGGAGACGAGTTGTCTTTGGCCGGATATCGCTTGAACGTCTGCTCCGGCTTTTCCAAAAAGGCGATTAACTTGGCTTTGACCATCTCAAAGCGCCGCTCCATATTCCGGTTAGGTACAAAAGGCTTGTTCGCCGCCGCCTTGCTCATAAAAGTCAGACGCTCGCTGGTTACCGGATGGGTACGAAAATATGGTGTTTCTTCAATTCCGTTAAGCATATTTTGCTGCTGAATTTTTTTCATAAACTCACGCAGACCTGCCGGAGATTGATTCGTCTTACTAAGCAGCTGTACGGCCGCCTCATCGGCACTTCGTTCTTCTTGTACCATATACGCCGTCACATTGTGCAAGGCCGATGTCTGTGACCCGAGCATAATCGCCATTCCCACATCAGGTCTGCCGCTGACCGCCCCCGCCACACCGGCTGCAATCAACGACGCCATTGTGGCTTGTTGCACATTATGGAGCTTGATTTTTTGGCGTAGAATATGCCCACCTTGAATATGCCCCGTTTCATGCGCCAGCACACCGACTACTTGGTTGTAATCATCAGCCTCAATCAAGGTTCCGGTATTGACAAACATCGCATTCCCGTCCGCCACAAAAGCATTTAGCGTCTGATCGTTGACAATATATACGTCATAAGGATTAAAGCGTACATTGGCCGCTTGGTATAATGGTTTAATCATATCGCGGAGTAGGGCTTCGGTTTCCTCATCTGAAATCAGACTCAAACTTTCGGCCTTAGCCGTCCCACACAGCCAAAGGGCTGATAACAGGCAAAACGCCCGCATCAGCCCCCTTAGCAACAATTTGCAGTTTCTGCTCAACATCAACTTATCAGCTTCCTCCACCAAGTTGATTTTTTCTCGCCTTCACCATCACCGGCACCAGCAGCCACATCTTCATGGCTGTTATACAAAATCACCGGCTCCTCTTTGGGCTGGGGCTGCTCTTGCGGAGCCTCTGCCTCGGTCGGCTGATGGTCGTTGCGCCCGTTACGGTTGCGGTCTCTGCGGCGGTCTCTGCGGTCAAAGCGGTTGCGGCGGTCTCTGCGACCTCTACGATGCTGATAATTGTTCCCGTTTTCTTCCACTTGCTGCAGTAGCTCATCATTATGCTCTTCGCTCATATCTTCTTCAGACTGAGAATTTTCTTCAGTTTCCGTCTTGTTTTCAGGCTCTGAAGTCTCTTCTTCGGTCGTC
>CALXWI010000079.1 GCA_944392325.1 uncultured Alphaproteobacteria bacterium
AAAAACAATTCTCACTCCTTTAAGTAAGGGCTGTTTTATCTGATAACGTGTAACTTTAAGTAAATTCGGCTCAATTATAAAAGCCCAAACCAAAGCAAAAATAAAAAGGGAAGAAAAGAGGCAAAACCAAACAGTCATAACAACCAAACAAAATCGCCTGAGAAAGAATGGCGGATAGAGTGGGATTCGAACCCACGGTACCCTTTGGGGGTACACACGATTTCCAATCGTGCGCCTTCGACCACTCGGCCATCTATCCAAATCAAGATATTTCTTATAATATCCTGATTTATTTTGCAACAAAAATTTTCATTATTTTGCTATTTCTTTTTGGGCCAGCCCAAAGCCTGCGCAATAATCACATAGTCATCATCATTAAGGTGCAGCTCTTTGTGCAGCATATCTTTGTCAATCATGCCCAATACCACGTTATTGAGCCCGACCGATGCGCAATACAACCCCACACCTTGATAAGCCGAGCCCGCATGCATCGCGGCATATTCGCGGTTTTTGTTGTTTGATACATAAACCAACAACACATCAGCCTGCTTTACAAAATCCTGCTTAGCTGCCGTATATCGCAAAGCCGCCGGATTAACCAACTCCAACATATGCCGGTCAGGGTTATAGCGATAAGCGCCGCCCTGTTTCAAAACATATACATCCAAATCCCGAGAATCTCTTGCGGTCGGAATGGTGCGTTTTCCGTCCGGACGATTAACCCCGTTAGCCGCCCAAAGCAACTCCGCCAAGTTTTGGTCGTTAATTACTCTCGGGCCAAATTCTCGATAAGTATGGCGGTCGGCCAAAGTCTGCATCAGCGGCCGTCCTGATTGATAATCCGGCTCCGGCAGCGGTACTTCAGTCACAATTTTATCTTGAGCATACACCTGTTGCGCCATCATTAATACTCCGCATATAATCAAACCCAAAATTCTCTTCATTTTTCCTCCTCTGTTAGCTATAACGAGCTCAAGGTTAGCTCTTTCAACAATGCTTGAAACCCTGCACTTTTGGGCGCACAAATATATGCCCCGGCCTTGACTTCTACATCTTCATTCGGCAAATTAAACAACCTTATTTGCTGAAAGTTGCTCCCGTCAGTTGAATAAAACAAAATATAGTCGCCTTGCTGGCGTTTTAAGCGCAGCCACAGCTCGTTTATCCCTTCCGGCAAGTTCAGAGCCGCCCAATCCGTGTAGCCATTCTGCGCCACGCAAGAGCCGAGCTTCGGAAACTGCGGATTATCAGTCATTACTGAGGCTTTAATCCAATTGCGCTCATCCACACGGAGCATCAAACCGCATTGATTGAGAGCCTCCATATTTTCAAAACCCCAATGCGTGGTCAGCACAAAATTACCACACTTCCGCACAAAAAAGAAATGCCCGTCATCTTTATGCACATTGCGGCTTTTATTCTGCCAAAAATCCGTTCCTCCTTTGGCTGACACCAACATCCCCGCCTCTCTAAAATCCACATCGGCCGGTTCATTGAGCCATTCAAAGTCCAGTAACTGTTCCAGCAGCATTAAAAGCTCCGTATATTTTCATCAGGCATAGACTGCAAAGCCTGCTCCAGCGGAGTAAAATGGTTTTTCGGCGCAATGATTTTAAGGGTTATAATCTGGTCACCGGTTGCCTGTTTGGTTTTTATGCCTTTTCCTTTCAGGCGCAATTTTTCACCTGATGACGAGTAAGGCGGAATTTTTACCGCCACTTTACCATCAATAGTCGGTACCGTAACTTTAGCCCCCAATATTGCCTCTTTTACCGTAACCGGCAGCTCCATCAAAACATCATTTCCCTCAGCCTTAAAATAAGCATGGGGTCTGACCTTTAGCGTAATCAAAACATCGCCGTTTTCGCCGCCGTTAGGGCTTGGCTGTCCCAATCCCTTTAGCCGCAGAGTCTGCCCATCAACAGTACCGGCCGGAACTTTGACATTAACATTTCTGCCGCCAATAACCACTTGCTGCTGGCTTCCTTTAACCGCATCAATAAAATCAATCGGCATACTATAACTAACATCTTCACCTTTGCGCGGGCGCCTTGCTCCGCCTCTAAAGTTTTGAGCTCCGCCGCCAAACTGTGAAAAAATATCATCACCAAAGATTGATGAAAAATCAAACCCGCCGGCATCTCCGAACGGATTTTGCCTACCTCCGCTCCGCGTATAAGTATAGAACCCGCCATTGCCGTCAAAGCCTTGCCCATTACCAAATCCCGCCCCAAAACCGGTAGGACGGCCATCAGCATCAATCTCATTATTATCGTATTTCTGGCGTTTTTCCTTATCACCCAAAATATCATACGCTGCCGACACTTCTTTAAATTTCTCAGCCGCATCTTTGTTATCTTTGTTCAAGTCCGGATGATATTTTCTGGCTAACTTTCGGTAAGCCGATTTTATTTCCGCCTCGCTGGCGGTTCTGGCTACACCCAATATTGCATATAAATCTTTACTCATTTTCAAAGCCTCTTAATAACCCCTCTTATGATTCATATAGTGAATCTTCGAAGCAGTTACAAGCGCCTGCAGTCAAAAGTTGCCAATCTTGCCCTATTTTTATACATTGTTACTTTTTGCAAAAAGGCGGTTTTTCGGTCTTGCTCTTTGCAGTATTGCACCGCCAAGAAGGCTAGCTCATCAACTCTGGCATCTTTGTATTCATAAGTAACGCTGTCTTCATTTTGGTCTTTAACCACCACATTTTCTACCAAGCGCTGATACTTGTCTTCATATTGCCTAAAGCGGATTTCCTCTTCCAGTTCGGCCACGGTCATCTCGTGTTTCGGGGTTTTGAACTTGCTGATTCTTCCTTTAATCAAAGGCAAGACCTCAACATTATTTTCAGCTTTTTTGATGCGTATTTCTTTGTCTTTGTTTTTTTCTTTCCAAACGCTCACGCTTTTACGATAAGCCTCATCAGCCTCGTTTTGCACTTGCTCCTGAGCCGGATCATGGCGCAAAGCGGAGCACGCCGGCAACATAACAAACATCAACAACATCAGCATCAATTTTTTCATGGCATTCACTTCTACATTGTGGAGGAGTTATTCCGCAGCAACGGCCTCAGGAGTTTCATTATCAAACACTTCGGTCTTGAACAATGCGCTTCTTAAGCTTTCGATTTCTTCTAACAAACTTTTGGTTTCAGCCGCTAAATTCTTCATTGCTGCTCTCCTTTTCAGGTAAAACTATGCTTGCATTATACCCGCATATTATTAAACAAAGCTTAATCGAGCAGATTATAAATATCTTTTCCGGCTTTTTCGAGTATATCCAACACCTTTTGGTTGGTAGTATCTTTGCTGCGTTTGTTGCTCAGTTTGTTAAGCATCCGCTGCAATTTAGCATTAAACATTTTGTTCTGGCGCAAGGATTCGACCTGCTGCAAGTTTTCTTCATC
>CALXWI010000080.1 GCA_944392325.1 uncultured Alphaproteobacteria bacterium
ATCAAAGCTCACTTAATTTTGGGGTTTTAATAATGGTGTGAGCTGTTGAATTTGCTCGGCCGAAAATGCACTCTTGCGGTCTTTTTTATCCCAATAGGATGCGCTGCCTCCGTTGATGGTCGGACGGACATGCGGATTATATTCCAAAGAGGTGCCCAACATATAATCATATGCCCTTAGCCCTTTGGTATCTTGCAAAGAGATATCGGCTCCTTGTTGAATAAGGTATTTCGCAACTTCGAACTGCCCCTCTTGCAGAGCATACATCAAGGCTGTGCGCTTGCCGTGGTTGATGCAAAAACTTGTGTTGCTATCCCAACACTCCTCGGCTGAAGTTTGTTTATTAATATCGGCGCCGTTGGCCAGCAACAACTTGACACTGTCTAAATAGCCGTATTGCGCCGCTAACATTAACGGAGTTTTGCCAAACCAATTGGGCGAATCGATATCAAAATTTTTATCCGCAACTTTGCCCTTACGGATAATCTCTTGCAAATTGTTGGGGTAGGCAATGCTAAATTCAAGAAGTTTGGAGTAATCTTTGATATCTTCGTGTTTCTGTTCTATGCTGCTCCATGGTTGACCACTCAAAAGCATATAATATAGATTATCCGGACTTATCAGCTCCCAATCATCCATGGACGGGATTTTTAAGGAGGATAATGCGGTATTATATGCCTGCTCTTTGGTGGCGCCGAAATTAGTCATATAATGCTTGGTCATCTCGTTTAAGGCTTGTTGATAGCCAATGCCATAATTCAAGACATCATTATACTTACTGAAATTATAATAGGACTGTACAGCCCATTCAGTATAAGGAAAGCTATCCCATCGGGGCTGAGGGGCTAAATCAAACTTGGGTGAATATTGCGAGATTAAAGAATTATACACGGATTTAGCTTGATGATAAAAACGATTAGAACCGCTTGAATCCGGCATTCCTTCATGAAACAACTTACTTGTATAAGCGGTCAAATTTTCATTATAATCATATTTATCATACAACTCGCAATCTGAGGTCATAAAGCTTTGCGCCCCGTGCCCACCACCGGCACCATCCATATAGGCTACTTTATCATATTGTTGGGCTAATTGGCAGGGAATAACTACGCTAACATTTTCATCCCAATTGCGCCAATACGGAACAATGCTCAGCAAACATTTTACATCGGCATAACAGGCTTGGTAATCTGAGCCTATGGCCGCAGAATATTCATCTTGGCGCCAACTGGACTGCCATTTTCCTGAGGCAAAATAGGACTGCATTTCCTCATGGTTGGTGCGAGCCATATTTTTATATAAATCCGTAGAAATTTTTTCAGGCTGGTAGGCTTGCAACAAAACCATAAGTTGGAAGTTGTCGGCCCAAGTGCGATTGTTTAAAGATTCAAGGTATTTAATACTCCCTAAAGGGTCAAAACGCACTCCATATAATGGTGAAAACTCGGTACCAGCAGCAAAAGCATTGTAGGGAAATTGGCTAATTAAATCTTTTAAATAGGCCTGCTTATAGTTATCATTTAAGGGGCTGTTGATAGTGGCGGCTATGCTAGTATCAAATTGGGGCAATTTATCTTTAATATAATCGTCAGACTCAATAAATTTGACCCGCTGTCGGTAAGGCTCCAGCAGTTGATGGGCCTGGAGGTAATCATCCATTGGGCCGGCATAAGCGTTGCCGATATAGCCCAAAGCGCACAATAAGCTTATCATTCCGATGGGTGTATTCATATTTATCCCCTCTATTAATCGCAACTAATAAGTAAGCATACGCGCCCAAGAATTGATTGTCAACCAGCTTGAGCTAAAGAACTCCGTTTTGGGGTATGGCGAGGCTTTATGTAATCATAAAATTTATTTTACTTTTTTTAATTTATGCTTATAATGGGGCGGAATTTGAATTATTGTATCACTTAAATTTTTATGCATATGAAAAAAGTAAAAAAATTATTCTTAGTTTTGATGGCATCTCTATTTGTACTTGTGGTGTCAGGCGCATTGTCAATAACACATGAGGTGAATTGGCTTGGTATCATCTTCTTTGTATGTGTAAGTAGCGTCTTTGGAATACTTTTGGCTCATAGAAACCCACAGAAACTAATTTATGCGGGGTTAGGCTGGATTTTTTCGGGGGTGCTTTTTGCATTGGTTGCAACAGAAGGACTGCTGGGTGTTTACACTAAATTGTTTGAAACCGCGGCATTGGCTATATTTGCCTTTACCATATTTTTTATTTGTATTCCCAGTATAAAAAAATCACAAAAACAGAAGCCTTAAAATACAAATTAGGTTGTATGTTTGTGAACTAAAATATGATTATTATGAAGCCCCAAAAAACAAATTATTTAAATTTATTCGCCTTACTTGAGGCTGAAGAACATGGATACTTTGCTGAACAACTCGAACAGCAACGCTCCCAAAGATCTCGTTCAGGAATCAAAACGGAAGATTATGCCAGAGAATTTGCTAAAGTAAAAGCAAAAACAGATCAAAAAAGACGGGAGGATCTGTCGATTTCGTGCTCTGATGTAGTCAGAAAATATTTTCATGGTGATGATGAATTACCTCCTGAATAAACTATATTATAAAAAGCCTTGCCGCATTTTGATCTGTCCCCCAAAAATTGGACAGATCATTTTGCAGTAAGGCTTTTTTTATTATCTGCACTAAAAGTAAATCCCCTATCTAAAAAGCATTGCTTAGTTCGCTTTGGCATCTAATTTCGCGGTGGTTGCTGTTGCTCCCTTGCTCAAGCTGTGCCAGCTTGACCCCCTAAGTTAGTAGTTGAAAGATTGAGGCAGGGAAGGCGCGTTGCTCGCATGGTGCCAGTAGAGGCAAAATCGTTTGCATTTTTGCTTAGCGCTCCCTTACGGCTTCGAATCCCTGTTGAGATTATGACCAATAGATATCCCCCAGTAAACTGGGGGTTCTATAGAAAAGGCACCTTCGGGTGCCTTTTCCTTACAGCTCCAAACGG
>CALXWI010000081.1 GCA_944392325.1 uncultured Alphaproteobacteria bacterium
ACAAAAAAACAATGTTGTCAAGTTTTTGTCACAAATTTATTTTTATATATACAATCTCACCCTCTGGCGCACTAAAAATCCGATATGTGAGATGCCCAAAATACGTGTCAAAAAAATGCGGAGAACGAGGTTAGTAATAAGAAATAAGGGCGAAAGTACCGCAGCGTACAAAAAGGTACGTGAGGACACTTTCGACCCGCAATTTCTGTATTAATAACCCGTTATACGCATTTTGTAAAAAAATGCGGAGAACGAGTCATTATACAATCTCACCATCCGGCACACTAAAATTCCAATATGTGAAATACCCAAAATACGAGTCAAAAAAAATGCGGAGAACGAGTCATATAATAGGAAACCAGAAAAATCGCGAACGGAGTGTACATAGAGGTACATGACTGAGCGATTTATTCGCAGTTTCCGTATTAGATGACCGTTATACGCATTTTTTATTTATACGTTGAAAAGAAACTCTAACACATCCCCATCCTGCACCACATACTCCTTGCCTTCGGAGCGAACCTTTCCGGCCTCTTTGCAACCTTGCTCTCCACCGAATTTTATAAAATCATCAAAAGAGATGGTTTCAGCACGAATAAATCCACGCTCAAAATCGGAGTGAATAATTCCGGCACATTGCGGAGCTTTTGAACCTTTGAGGAAAGTCCACGCCCTGACTTCTTTGGGACCACAAGTAAAATATGTCTGCAACCCAAGGAGCTTATAACCGGCACGAATAATTTTCGCCAAACCGGTTTCTTCCAGCCCCAAAGATTCCAAGAACTCTTTTTTCTCGTCTTCATTTTCAAGCTGAGCTACTTCGGCCTCTATTTCAGCTGAAATCACCACTGCCTCCGTCCCTTCAGCTTTGGCTTTTTCCGCCACTTTTTGCGAGAAAGCATTACCTGTTGCGGCTGATTCCTCATCCACATTGCACACATACAACACCGGCTTAGAAGTCAACAACTGGAGCATTTCATATTGCTTCCAGGCCTCTTTATCATCTTTGCTTGGGGCAGCGGCACGAGCCGGCTTTCCTGCGCGCAAAGCCTCAATAATCGGCTCCATCACCTGTGCCCGCACTTTAGCCTCTTTATCACCGCCGGTCTGGGCTTTTTTCTTGGTTTGCTCAAAGCGTTTTTCCAAGGACTCAAGGTCAGCAATCATCAGCTCGGTGTCAACGATTTCAGCATCACGCAAAGGGTCAACCGAGCCTTCAACGTGAGTAATATTTTCATTTTCAAAGCAGCGCAGCACATGGATAATCGCATCAACCTCGCGAATATTAGCCAAGAACTGGTTACCCAAACCTTCACCTTTTGAAGCCCCTTTGACCAAGCCGGCAATATCCACAAATTCAAGCTGGGTCGGGGTTACCATCCGCGGCTTAACCAGCTCGGTTAGCTGAGCCAAGCGTTTATCCGGCACTGCCACTCTTCCGGTATTAGGTTCAATCGTACAAAACGGAAAGTTTGCCGCCTGTGCAGCAATCGTCTGTGTTAAAGCATTAAACAAGGTTGATTTCCCGACATTCGGCAAACCGACAATACCACAATTAAAGCCCATAAAAAACTCCTTACAACCAAACTTTTTTCAAATTGTTTCCCTTATATCCCATAATTTCCGTCATTTCAACATAAAAAAAACCGCCGAACCGGCATTCGGCGATTCAAGTTTACTACTCACTATTACTGACGCAGTTTAATCCCCAGTTCATTTGAATATTGGGGCATTCCTTTCTCCAGCAGCACGGGCAGCGCGTCAATAGCAATTTCTATTGCTTTATCCACCAAGGCCTTGTCTGCCTTTGCAAAACCACCCAACACATAATTGACCACCTCATCACCGCGCCCCTGAGGATGCCCCACACCGATACGTATGCGATTATAATTAGGTGATATTGCGGCATCAATAGACTTCAAGCCATTATGCCCACCGGCACCGCCACCGATTTTAGCCTTCAACTTTCCGACCGGCAAATCCAAATCATCATGAAAAACTATCACATTCTGGGGCAGAATTTTATAGAATTGAGCCGCTTTAACCACGGCATTGCCTGATAAATTCATATATGTCTGAGGTTTCAGCAAAAAAACCTTTTCGCCATTAATTTTACCCTCGGCGATAAGGGCGTCGAACTTAGAACGAAACGGCGCAAATCCGTATTTTTGGTGCAAAGCATCCGCAGCCATAAAACCGGCATTATGCCTGGTTGAGGCGTATTCATCTCCGGGGTTTCCCAGTCCAACAATCAAAAACATAACATCACCTTTCCAAGCAACAGGCTCACGCTAAGCATCATACAGATATTTTCTTAATATAAATTGAAAATGAGCCATCCAGTAGAATAATTTGATAAAGGGACGTGCTACATAATTACCTGAGCAACGCCCCTTTGCAAATTATTTTCAAAATAAGACTCCCTATAAAATAATTTGATAAAAGGACGTGCTACGTAGTTATCAATGAGCGACGTCCTTTTTGCCAATTATTTTCAAAATAAGACTCCCTATAAAATAATTTGATAAAGGGACGTGCTACGTAGTTATCAATGAGCGACGTGTACAATAAAAAGGTACACGAGCGAATTTATAACAAGTATGACGTCCCTTTTGCAAATTATTTTCAAAATAAGACGGAGTTTGAGGTGAGCTAGTAGGCGTCAAGGGCGAGAAAAATTTTAGCCTACATAGAGGTAGGTGAATTTTTCGAGACCCGCAGACAACGCCCTAATCACCCAAAATACGTCTTATTTTCTGAGGAAGTCAACGTGAATAGCCTTATCACTAACCGGATGGAATTGTACATCCTGACATTTAACGGCAT
>CALXWI010000082.1 GCA_944392325.1 uncultured Alphaproteobacteria bacterium
ACAGTTTAGGAAACTGTTGCTCTATCCTGATGAGCTACGCCGGCGTCACTTTTGTTTATACAAATATCGGATCTATTTTTCAAGAGCTAATTTGCTTAAAAAACGAGTTTGTATATCCGCAATCTGCTGAACGGAATCAATCTCCACAAATTCGCCTTTAGCATGCATACCGTCTCCTGTTCCGGAATGCATAATCACAATAGAACCTCTGATGGCAAACGATCGAGAGTCCGTTGCTCCGCCAATGTGTTCAAACTCAATTCTTTGCCCCAAAATCTCTTCGGCGAATTTTTTATAGTCCAATATGTAGTGGTTTTTTTC
The DNA here is from genome assembly GCA_944392325.1 of uncultured Alphaproteobacteria bacterium. Taxonomy (GTDB): domain Bacteria; phylum Pseudomonadota; class Alphaproteobacteria; order RF32; family CAG-239; genus HGM16780. Next base: position 322 of record CALXWI010000082.1, read on the forward strand.
ATCCATCACTACCGGTGTGCTCTCGGATGCAATTTTGTAAGTCACCCCGTCTACCATACATTTATCCAGATTGCGACGCAGGTTGTCTACCGACGAGTTTTCGGTCAGCCTAAAATCAAGCAAAGCTTCTGCATGGTTTGATATTACATTGGCCACATCACCGCCTTCAATTTTGGCAAAATGCACGGTATCAATCCACTTGTTTTTGGGCTCCGGCATTTCTTTGGAAAAATAGGGGTAAAGCTTACGAATTTTCTGCCAAGCCATCATCAGTTTTTCATTAGCATCGATTCCCTCCCACGGGGTCGAGCCATGAGCCTCTTTACCCTCGGCCATAATTTTTACAAATACCGGATTTTTGCACTTGGTTACCAGCTTACGAATATCTCCGCCCACATCATTATCAAGCACAATTTTGGCTTTAAGTTTGGGGTGAGCATCCATAAAGGCATGAGTACTTTTGCTGCCTTTTTCCTCATCGGTTGAAAGGATTACCGCAAACTTGATGGGGAGCTTTTCTTGTAGCACATAGAACATAGAATTAAACGCCACCGCCGCAAAAGACTTCATATCCAAAGTCCCACGACCAAACATTTTTCCGTTTTTAATATAAGGCTTAAACATCTCATCATCAGCCGGTACCACGTCCAAGTGCCCCAAGCAAGCCACATCAAACTCGTCAGCGTCATAATTGCGAATAAACAACACCGGAGATGCGTTTTCAAAGCGGCACACCTCAACTTTAGCTCCGCTGCCTGAAAACAGCTTTTCTACATAAGCCAAGCATTTTTCAATTTCTTGAGCATTGCCGGTTTCGGTTCTGAATTTTATCAAGTCCTCAATAACTTTTATCAGCTCCATAATTTTTCCTCACTTTTTACAATTTATTCACTATCTGTGATTATTATTAGAACCAAATATCATAAGAAATAATTAAAAATTGCAAAGAGGCTGAAGAATGAAAAGATTGTTTATGCTGGTTGCTGGATTGTTCTTATTATCAGGTTCAGTATCGGCTCAAAACCTTCCTGATGATACCGAGAGCGGGCTGGCTTTACCGCGAATGGTATCCTTGCGCTCCAACTTAATCAATGCGCGTTCCGGCCCCGGAGCCCGCTATCCGATAGAATGGGTTTACCGCCAAAAAGGTGCTCCGGTAGAGATTATTGCCGAGTTTGAGCTCTGGCGCAAGATTCGCGATTGGGACGGCTCAGAAACTTGGGTACATAAATCTATGCTTTCTGGCAAGCGTAGTGTAAAGATGACCGCTAAAGGAGAAAGCAATATCTATAATAGCCAAGACTATAATTCTCCGGTCATTGCTAAGGTTGAAGACGGCGTTATCGGCGATATCAAAAAATGTCCGGCGGGTAGCAGCTTTTGCTTAATCCAGTTTGGCTCAGTTGAAGGCTGGGTACCGCGCAGCAATTTCTTTGGTGCTTATAGCGACGAGGTCATTGACTAATCATTTATCCCTCATCTCCCAAAACAAAAGCCCGCTTATGCGGGCTTTTATTGGTTTAATTACTGACCTATTTTTATTTTTTCAATCAGTTCTTTTACTGTCGGCACGTGCCCGTTTTTATATAGCGGGTCTTCTGCAAAACGATACACCTGATGACCGGCAAATAACAAATTGTCATCAACATTACCATTGTGCCCAATATCATATAACGTTTTATGGATACAATATGAACGCGGGTCAGCTAATCTTCCTGTGGTACCATTAGCTCTTGACCAAGTTGAGAACTGGCACTGTGACAAACAGCCCACACAATTAGCGCGGTCTTCTTTCATTTGTTTGACCTCAGTCGGTGTCATAAACACTACTGAAGAATCCGGGGTTTCTTGAATGTCAGTAAAACCGGCATTAATCTGCTGCTGCGCTTTTTCTTTGTCTTGCGGACGAATATAAAAAGTTTTGTGCTGATTAATTACCAACGGCTCAGAAAACTCTTCATTCGGCTCTTTGGTAACTTCAATCTCGCCTTGCTTACGCTCCATCAAACGAGCCAAAAATTTATTTTTAATGGCTGAAGAAAAGAACCCCGTCGGGCTAAACTTTTGCAAAATAACATCGCCTTGTTTAACCTTCATCATCACAGCCTTCCACGCATCGCTAACCGGACTTTCTTTAGTAATCATCGGACGCGTACCAAATTGGAAAGCGATTTTGCCGATTTCCGGATTATTGATATAATCCTTCCACTCTTCCAAATTCCAGATTCCTCCGGCCAAAATAATCGGTGTTTCGCTCATATTAATGCTATTCAAAAACTTGCGAATTTCCACCAAGCGAGAATATGGTTTTTCCGGCTTGGTTGGGTCTTCGGCGTTTGATAATCCGTTGTGTCCGCCGGCCAGCCATGGGTCTTCATAAACCACACCGCCCAAATACTCCGAAAACTTCGAATAAGCTCTCTTCCACAAAATCTGTAAAGCTCTGGCAGAAGATACAATTGGGTAATAATACACCCCAAACTTTGATGC
>CALXWI010000083.1 GCA_944392325.1 uncultured Alphaproteobacteria bacterium
TGCCAGATAAGTTGTCCGTCAGGAACATCGGAAAGTAACCCCGGAGGGTGCGGAGGCTCGACCAAAAACGGTTGCGGAAACAAGACTTGTTACTATCCTTACAAGGCTTGTTGTACACCATCGCCTAGCCAATCGGGATGTTCTTGCGGAACTTACTCTTGTTCTGATGGGTGTGGCGGATACCGAACCTGCTGTAAATCTTGTCCATCGTCATCTTCTTCTAGTTCAAGCAGTTCTTCTGGAGGGGGATGTAGCTCAAGATCTTGTTATTTACCTTCTTGTTCAGTGACAGGTTCTTGGGGATCAAAAGGCGGATATAGCTACACATATACATCATGTGTAATCGACTGCCATGGCAATAAAACGTGCCAGTCCAGAAGTGGGGTTGTAACGGATTCAAATAACGCTAAATTTGGTGGTTGTTCTGGAGGCTCATATTATAGTATATCATCAAAGCCTTGCTAGCGGGGGAGCTCTATATACTCGATACCGGCTTCTTTGAACATTTCTTGCGAGTAGTTAAGCTTATCTCTCCAGGTGGGGCTGGTGATGTCGTCGCGCTTTTCCATCTCAAAAGTAACGACCATCTTTATCCCTGACTGGATGATGGCGCGAGCGCAATCAGTGCAAGGCGGATGAGTTACATAAATAACGCAGCCTTTTAATGAGGTTCCGGTCAAGCAGGCATTATAAATTGCGTTGCGCTCCGCATGCTCAAAAAAATCATATTTAGTGGGGCGCTCCATACGCTCAGGTTTATTGTCATCGACACCCCTGACCAAGCCATTGTAGCCGGTAGCGCGTATTTCTCTATCAGGGCCGACGACTATGGCTCCGGTCTTGGTGCTGGGGTCCTTTGACCAGCTCGAAACCAAGGTCGCAACTTCCATAAAACGACGATGCCATTTTTCTGAAAACACAGTAGCCTCCTTTCATCCCTAAAATTGTTATTTGTATATTAAATTATATTACTTTTTCTTGACATTCAAGAAAAAATGCACGAAGTTATAGGCAGTTCATTTATAATAATATTTAGGAGAAAAAAATGAGTGCTATTGTTGATATTCATGCTCGTGAAATCATCGACTCGCGCGGTAATCCTACCGTAGAGGCTGACGTTGTTTTGCAAAGCGGTGCTTTTGGCCGTGCTGCCGTTCCGTCCGGAGCTTCTACCGGTGTACATGAGGCCGTTGAACTGCGCGATGGTGATAAAAAGCGTTTCGGCGGTAAAGGTGTTGAAAAAGCCGTTAATAACGTTAATGAAGTTATTTACGATGCTTTGGCCGGCTTAGATGCTGATGACCAGATTGCTATTGACGAGGCTATGATTGAGCTCGATGGCACTGAAAACAAGGGTAAGCTCGGCGCTAATGCCATCTTGGCCGTATCTTTGGCGGTTGCTAAGGCTCAGGCTGAAGAATGCGAATTGCCTTTGTATCGTTATATTGGCGGTACCATGGCTCATGTTTTGCCGGTTCCGATGATGAACATTTTGAACGGCGGTAAGCACGCTGACAACCCGATTGATATTCAAGAATTTATGATTATGCCGGTGGGTGCATCTTCTGTTAAAGAAGCTATTCGTATGGGGGCTGAAATCTTCCACACTTTGCAGAAGAACCTGAAAGCTGCCGGCCACAATACCAATGTTGGTGATGAAGGTGGTTTTGCTCCGAATTTGAAGTCTGCCGAAGAGGCTTTGACCTTTATTGTTGACGCTATTAAAGGCGCCGGATACAAACCGGGTGAAGATGTTGTTTTGGCTATGGATGCGGCTTCTTCTGAGTTCTATGAAAACGGCAAGTACGAAATGAAGGGTGAAGGCAAGTCTTACACCAATAAAGAAATGGTTGAGTTCTACAAAGGCTTGTGCGCTAAGTTCCCAATCTTTTCAATTGAAGACGGTATGGCCGAAGACGACTGGGAAGGCTGGAAGATGTTGACCGAAGCTTTGGGCGACAAAGTTCAGTTGGTTGGTGATGACTTGTTTGTTACTAACCCGAAACGTTTGGCTATGGGTATTGAAAAGAAAGTTGCCAACTCTATTTTGGTTAAAGTTAACCAAATCGGCTCTTTGACTGAGACTTTGCGCGCGGTTGATTTGGCTCACCGCCATGGTTACACCGCTGTATTGTCTCACCGTTCTGGTGAAACCGAAGACACTACCATTGCTGATATTGCCGTTGCTACTAACTGCGGACAAATCAAGACTGGTTCTATGTCTCGTACGGACCGTATGGCTAAGTACAACCAGCTCATTCGTATTGAAGAAGAATTGGGCGATATGGCTGAATACGCCGGTAAGTCAATCTTGAAGAAATAATTATTTCGGAAAGTAAAAAAAGGTGTTGAACGCAAGTTCAGCACCTTTTTTTGTTGTCATCAAGGTAACAAATTGAACTGTTTAATCCTCTTGCTTGGTGAGATAGAGGCAGGGAAAGTGCGAGACTTGCACCATGCCAGCTGAAAATTACCAGCGGAGCAGAATTGGACGAACATAGTGGGCATACATATCGTCACTACTCATACCAAAGTTTCCTGTGCCATAGTTTGTTGAAGACATATTTACCAGATAATGGCCTCCTGCTCCGTCAACGTCTGTTGACCAATAGTAGCCTTCACTCATACTGCTGCCTCCGTTGGCTGAAAGTAACGTATTAATTGTTGATTTGTTTGTCTTAATTAAAGCTAATTGAGATGTACTTGGCATAAATCCGGTCAAGCTGTTGCAAAAAACATAACTTAAGCATTGAGTGTCGCCACTATTCCAATCCATATAGCCTAAATCTTTCATGGCAACATAGAAGTTCATATCACTTGTTTTAACACCAACCACGGTACCGTTGCAATAATACAAATCACCTTGGGCTCCATTTAGTTGTTGGCAACTACTGCCATTCCACTCATAGCCGCTGGCGCAGGTGCAGGCAGTATATTTGCCGCCACAAGCAGAGCCGGAGCCGCCAGCGTAACCAGTGCCTGAACAAGTGTATTGATAGCTTGATGAACAAGAAAGAACGCAATTGCCTCCATTCCAAGTATAATTTGTAGTGCAGGTGCAGGCGGTGTACTTACCTCCACAAGCAACACCTGAACCGCTGGAGTAACCCGTGCCGGAGCAGGTGTATTGATAGCTAGAATCGCAAGTGCAAGATTGATATTTGCCGTTGCAGGTTTGACCTCTCCCGCTCTCCCCTGCTCCGGTGCAATCTTTATCATAACCTAATTTAATACAATCTTGGGCGGCGGTGCCTCCGCAATACCAGCCCGAGCCAAATGGGCACTTAACCCCTTTGCCATTGGGGCAAGAGGTTTGCGTATAGCCCAGAGCATAACAATCTTGAATCGGTGATACGCATTGTGCGTTTAAGGTTTGAGGGACTAAGGACAGAGAAGTCCCTAAGAATAAAAAGGATATTTTTTGCATAATAACACCTGTATCTACATTTATCTTCACAGAAATTATTATAACAAAAAAGAAAATATCTTTCAATTACTATTTTTAATTAATGGCAAAAATGGGGACGGGAAATGTTTGGATTTGCTCCGGCTGAGCCGGAGGCACAGGCGTACCGCCTGTGATGGATGGTGGGTTTTGGTAAAATGGTAACATATATAGACAGTTTTGTCTAGTTGCTAAGAGAGGAGAAAGGCTAAGTGGGCGGGGATAGGAGAGAGGAGGCAAAGAAACAGAAAAAACAATGCAGGCAAGGGATTAGAGGGGTACAGGGGTACAGGGGTACAGGGGTACAGGGGTACAGGGGTACAGGGGTACAGGGGTACAGGGGTACAGGGG